>NZ_JACBYC010000163.1 GCF_013415425.1 Gemella sp. GH3
CCTATAGTAGTTGATAAAGATTTTTTCTCTAAAGTTTTGGTAACTTTGAAAGTATCATAACAAATATAGTTCAGAACGTGTTGCTTATAGATATTATCAAAATTAGTTAATTTAGTTTTTAATATATTCATTACTTCTACGGCTAAATTATTATCATCAAATTTTAAAATATTTTCTAGTAGTTTAATTAATCTATGATTTTCTATTGATAAATCTTTATCTATATGAACATTTAAATTATAATTTTTAAATATATATTTATATTTTTCATAATCACTATTACGATAAAGAATAGCAATATCTTCATTTTTTAATTTTAACTCTTTGTCTTCATATTCTTTTTTTATCTTTATAATATTTCTAGCTACTTGCTTTATTTCTAGCTCCATATCGTCTGCTTCAAACACTTGAACACTATCATCAAAAATATTTGTTTGTGATTTCAAAATTTTAGGATATTGATCTACTAAATAAGCTAAAGAAAAATTATCTTTATATCTATTATCATAATTTTCTAAATTTTTACGCGCTAGTATTTTATTATTTTCTAATTCTAGTAGTATTTTATTAGCTTTATTATTATCTTGAACTATAGTTAATATATTATATCTAGTTATTTTAAGTTTTTTTATTATATTATTTATATGTGCTATAATTTCATGAGATTTTCTGTATATATCTAAACTATAAGATACATTTTTATAGACATCATTAAGAGAAAGATTATAATATTTTAAATTCAAAATATCATACCCTTTAATTAATTGTTCTAGATTACAATTAACATATCTACTTATATCTGAAATTATAGATATTACCATTTTTTTACTATTCTTCACTAATTTCTCAATATAAAGATATTCTTTTGGAGTAAAGTTATAGTAGCCGTCTATATAAAAAATATAATTAGATAAATCTATATAATCTAAACAAAGCAATATATTATCTATATAGTCCGTTTTATCTAACTTTTTATTATTTTGTAATTTTAAATTGTAATTAAAGTAAATTTCACTTATAGCTTTTACTTTTTCTTTATGGGAATCATTATCTAGATTATTTATATAATCATCTAATTGGTCTAAATCTATATTATATTCTTTTAATTCTTTTATTATATTGTCTACAATTTCTATAAAATTAACATCATTAATCATTCTATTAACTAAAAAATTGTTAGATTCTTTTAAATCTTCTGCAATTTGTAGATAATAAAATAAATTGATTTCATCGGAAATTAACTTATTGTTATCAATCTCTTTTACAAGTTTTCTTGATAAAGAATTAAAGTTCGCTACGTCTATATTAAAAGTACCATTAAATCTATCACACAATATTCTCTCAAAGTTATAACCATTCTGTTCCGGAGTCAAAACAATAATTTTGCTATTATCTTTTTCTTTCGCTATTTCATTAATTATATGCTCAGTTTTACCTAAGCCACTTGGAGAAATTAATAATTCTAAATCCACAATAATACTCCTTTCTTTATCTAAAAATATAATATAGCAATACTAAAATAATTAAGTTATATACAGAGAAGAAAGAAAATATATAAAATATACTTTCTTTCTTAATTATTAAATATTTC
Source organism: Gemella sp. GH3 (assembly GCF_013415425.1). GTDB lineage: Bacteria > Bacillota > Bacilli > Staphylococcales > Gemellaceae > Gemelliphila. The sequence goes on from NZ_JACBYC010000163.1 coordinate 1,592, forward strand.
TATATCCTAATATTATTTATAACTATATAATATTACTTAGTTGCTTTTTTATATTTAAATACTGCATTTGCCAAATCATCAAGTAAATCATCTAATTCATTCCAATCTTTAACAGTTGCTCCACTTGCTAATCTATGACCACCGCCATTATATTTTTCAGCTATACCATTAATAACAGGTCCTTTTGATCTTATACGAACTCTTATTTTATTACCCTCATCTATAGCGAAACACCATGCTAAAAGTCCTTCTAGACTTCTTATCAAATTAACACCACTGGAAACTTCACCAGGTTCTATTTCATATTTGTCCATATCTTCTTTAGTTATTTTCAAATAAGCTACACCTTCATGATAGACAACATAATTTTCAAAAATAAATGCTCTAAATCGCATCATTTTCTCTGATGTAATATCTATCTTCTCTATTAATTCTACCATATCAAAATTGTATGTTAGTAACCTAGAAGCAATTAGCATAGTCTTTGAGCTAGTATTAGGAAATAAAAATCTTCCTGTATCTCCTACTATACCTACATAAAGCAATTTAGCCGCCGTATCATTTAGTCTTATATCGTATTTTTTATTAAGATAATCATAAAAATCGTATATTAATTCACTACAAGAAGATACATTAATATTTACTAAATTAATATCTCCATAATTATCTAAAGGCGGATGATGATCTATTTTGATTAAAAAATTATTATCACTAAATAATTTACCATCTATTCTAGGATAATTAGCTGTATCTGTAACTATAACTAATGCATTATTATAGTCTAATTCTTCTACTTCTTTTGTAGAAAACAAAAATGATAGTGAAGGAGATTCTTTTCCTACTAAAATAACTTCTTTATCTGGGAAATTATACTTTATTATTTCTGCTAATGCTCCTTGTGATCCATACGCATCTGGATCAGGTCTTTCATGTCTATGTATTATTATTTTCTTATTTTCTTTTATTTTTAAATATATACTATCGTACAATTCTTCTAAATTTTCTATCATTAAACTCTATTCTCTTTTCTAGTTTCTTTGGAATACTTGACAAGTTACTAAAGCTTTTGCCACTAAATCATTTTTATCATATACTTCTACATCAAATTTTGCAGATTTTCTTCCTATGTCCATTATCATAGTTTTTGTAGTAATAATTCTATCTAAAGGTACTGTACGAATAAAGTACACATTAACACTTTGCATTAATACTTCACTTCTATTGTAATTATAACTAGTAATATGCACAGATTCATCAATTATACTAAGAAGTGCAGAGCGTGAGAATGTTCCGAACTGATCTAACATTTGAGGAATTACTTTGATTTGCAGTCCATCTGCCCTTGACACTATACCTTTACGAATAATTTCATCAAAAGTATCACTATGTTGATTTTCTTGATATCTATTGTTTGTTAACATAGAATTTATAACAATTTTTCTAGTAACAACTCCTAGTAATGTATTTTTTGAATCTATTACTGGCATCAATTCGAATCCTTCTAAAAGCATAGTATTAGCTACTGAAGAAACAGGATCATTTAATTCTGTAGTAGTTACTCTTCTTTCCATTACATCTTTTATTGATGTTGATCTATCTTGTAAAAATACATCACGAGCAGTTACTATACCCACTAATTTCCCATATTCATTAACTACTGGAAATCTTGTATGACCAACTTTAAGTTGTAAATCATACCAATCTTCTACTGTTGCATTAATACCTATTGTATATATATGATCTTTTGGTAAGTAGATACTATCTACTGTAACAATATCTCTCTTTATAATTTGATCATTTGTTACTCTATTTATTAAATGCGCTACCGAAAATGAATCATGAGGTGTAATTATTAAAGGTAAATTTTTAGAATCTGCTACTTTTTTTATGTCATCACTAGGTACATATCCACCTGCTACAAGAATAGCACAATTTTTCTCTAATGCCATTGATATAACATCTGGTCTATTACCTACTATCAACAATGTACCTTTTCTAATATGTTGGCTAACTTGTTCTGTATCCATTGCTCCTATTGCAAAATCTTGGACTATTTCGTGAATACCACCTCGCCCAGCAATTAACTGACCACCAACTATATTAACTATCTCAGAATAAGATAACTTTTCCACATTATCTCTTTCTTTTTTCTGTATCCTTACTGTCCCTACTCGCTCTATTGAAGATACAAAACCTCTATTTTCTGATTCTTTTATTGCTCTGTATGCAGTTCCTTCACTAACTTTCAAATCTTTGGCTACTTGTCTAACGGATATTTTATTTCCTATTGGTAGACTTTTTATATACTCTAAAATTTTTTGATGTTTAGTCTTCATAATATAGCAATCCCTCCAACATTTCTGTAATATTATAATTTTTCTAGTATATTATATATTTTTTTCTTGCTTAATGCAAGAATTATACTGTATTGTATTATAATTACTGTTAAATATAATACAATACAAAAATATTATTAAAACTTTTTTTTCTTGTTACATAATATATAATAAAAAGGATAGTTTTGATACTATCCTTTTTATTATATTTATTTATAATTTTCTACCAGCTGGTAGTTTTTTTGCATATCCTTCTTTGTTTTCTTGTTTTACTCTAGCTATTACCAAACTATCATCTTCAACATCATCAGTAACAGTTGTTCCAGCAGCCACTACAACTCCATTTCCTATTTTTAATGGAGCTATTAAGTTAGAATTACATCCTATAAATGTATCATTTCCTATTGTAGTATTATATTTATTTTGACCATCATAATTTACTGTAATAGTTCCACAACCAATATTAGTATTTGACCCTACTGTTGCATCTCCTAAGTAGCTAAGGTGTGCTGTTTTTGAGCCTTTGTCATATGTTGTATTTTTTAACTCAACAAAGTTACCTATTCTTACTTCATCTGATAATTTAGTATTGTTTCTTAAGTGAGCATATGGCCCTACAAAAGAATTGTCTCCAACTATAGAATCTGTTATAGTTGATTGTAATATTTTTACCCCATCTCCTATAATAGAATTTTCTATATATGTATTTGGCTTTATTTTACAATCTTCTCCTATAATAGTATTTGATTTTATAGTAACATTAGGATAGATAGTTGTATCTTTTCCAATCTTTACATTCGGTGCTATATAAGTATTTGCTGGATCAACTAGTGTTACCCCTTGTAACATATGCAATGTATTTATTCTATCACGCATAACATTCTCTGCATAAGATAAAGATACTCTGTCATTAACTCCAAATGTTTCATCAAAATCTTCACACAAATATGTTTCTATTTTTTCTCCTGCTTCTCTAATTAATGTTAATACGTCTGGTAAATAATATTCTTGTTGTTTATTATCATTTTGTACCTTACCTATTAAATCAAATAATAATTTATTGTCAAAACAATATATACCTGAGTTAATTTCTTTTATTTTCTTTTCGTCTTCAGTTGCATCTTTTTCTTCTACTATTTTTAAAAATTTATTATCATTATCTCTTATAATTCTTCCATAAGCAAAAGGGTTATCTGCAAATGCTGTAAGAACTGTAGCTTTTGCTTCGCTATTCTCATGATGTGTTAACATATTGTCAACTGTTTCTGCCCTAATAAGTGGTGTATCTCCATACATTATTATAGTAGTTCCTTCTTTATCTACTAATTTTTCTTTTACCACTTTTACTGCATGTGCTGTTCCTAATTGCTTTTCCTGTAAAACAAATTCACTTCTATTACCTACAGCTTCTTTTACCTTTTCTGCTCCACACCCAACTACAGTAATAACACGTTGCATATTTAGATTTTGAATACTATCTAATACTAACTCTACCATAGTTCTGTCACAAACTTTATGTAACACTTTATATAATTTCGACTGCATTCTCGTTCCTTTTCCTGCAGCTAATACTATTGCAAATCTATTATTCATTTCTAACCTCTTTTATATTGTCTTTATTCAATAATTGTTCTAGAGCATTTCCATTTTCTATCTCAAACTCTCCAGTATATTCATTAATATTAGTTATTTTTGATAAATAAGTATACCTTTCATCATAAAATTGTTCTGCATTAAAACATTGTGATAATACTGCTATACCTACTACCTCAGCATCAAACTCTCTCATTAAAGTTTGCATACCAGTTATTATACCACCACCACGCAAAAAGTCATCAACAAGTAATACTTTAGACCCTTCTTTTAAACTTTTTTTGGATAACGCCATAGTCTCTATTTTCCTACTAGAACCAGACACAAAATTTATAGCCAATGTAGTTCCTTCTGTAACTTTATTGTCTTTTCTTATAATAACTACTGGTTTATTTAATACAGAAGCTACCGCATATGCGACCGGAATACCTTTTGAAGCTACTGTAACTATAGCATCTATCTCTTTGTTCTGATAAATATTTGATATCAAAACACCAATTTTATTCATTATTGAGGGATTTCCTAATATATCAGACATATATACATAGCCACCTGCTAGTAATCTGTCATTTGCCTTTAACATTTCTAAAAATTCATCAACAATTTCAGTTGCTACTTTTGGACTAAGAACTGGTTGAAAAATGACCCCTCCGTTAACTCCAGAAAGAGTTTTAATATCTCCTATACTCTCTTCTTGAAAACTTGTTTTTATTATATGTATATCTTCACTAATTGATGATTTTGCCTGATTAAATTTAGAAACAAAATATGTTAGCGGAATTAATTTGTTCGGATTTCGTAATAAGTATTCTGTCATTACTACTATCCTTTCGCTTCTTTTTAGTTTCATACACTTCTCCATTTTATTAATTATAATTTTTATAAATTATATAGAAAATAATATCACGATTGTTCGGAATAGTAAAGTAAAAAAACAGCTAATTTATATTTTTATATAACTAATACTAGTATATAATAGAAAAATATACTTAGTTTATAGTATATATGCTATTATAAAAACACGTATATTTACTCTAATACATTAAATATTTCCTTATTATACATCTATTTATTGATTATTAATTTATTTTATAGTAAAATTTATCTTAAATATATAATTTTGAAAGAAAGAGGAAAAATATAAAATATATGGATCTCAGTATCTCAATTAAAATATTGTTAATTATTTTATTACTAGTAGGATCTGCACTTTTCGTTATGGCAGAATTTGCACTAGTAAAACTACGCCCTACAAGAATTCAAGAGCTTGCCAAAAATGGTAATAAAAAAGCAAAACTATTATTAGGAATGGTTGAGCATTTAGACAGCTATTTATCTGCAATGCAATTAGGTATAACTATAGTATCGCTTGGTTTAGGGTGGATTGGAGAATCAACATTTTTTGTATTATTTAGTCCAATTTTCAATTTTTTTAATATAAATGAGGCACTTAGTCATACACTAGCATATGTTATTTCTTTCTCATTTATGACACTTTTACATGTTGTCTTAGGAGAATTAGTACCTAAAACTATGGCTATACAAGATGCAGAAAAATCAGCATTTAGAGTTGCAAGACCAATATATATTTTCTACAAAATTACAAGACCAGTAGTATGGTTGCTAAATGCACTAGCTAACTTAATAACAAAAGCTTTAGGATATGATTCTGTTGCTGGTCACGGAGATATTCATAGTGAACAAGAATTAAGAACTATTATGAAATCTTCTCGTGCTCACGGACAAATAAACGATACAGAATATAGATATGTTGAAAGAGTTTTTGAATTTGATAACAAAATAGCAAAAGAAATAATGACTCCTAGAACAGAAATTGAAGCTATAGATTTAGAAGATTCATTAGCAGTGATAATGCGACAAATGAAACAAGAGGAATATACTAGATACCCCGTTGTTAATGACGGTGATAAAGACAATATAATCGGTATATTAAATGTCAAAAAATTGTTATTTGCAGACAATAAAATCGAAACTACAAAAGATTTAGAAGAATTTATTACTCCTGCAATCAAAATTTTTGAGCATACTCCTATATCTCAAGTACTAAAAGTAATAAAACAAAACAGAGAGCATATGATTATTATTACAGATGAATATGGTGGTACTAGTGGATTAGTTACTTTAGAAGATATTGTAGAAGAACTAACAGGAGAAATTAGAGATGAATTTGATGAAGATGAACAAAGCCTAATTAAAAAACTTAAAAATGGACACTACTTAGTTGATGGTTGGGTACCTATTCAAGATATTAATGCACTATTTCACGTAAATATACCACACGAGGAAGTAGACACTATTGGAGCTTTTGTTTATATGCAAAAATATGAAGCAAAAGTAGGAGCTACTTACAAAATACAAAATATAACTTTTAAAGTTAGAACTATTGATGATCAGCAAATTCGACAAATAGAAATTTGGAATGATGAAAAAGAAAATAGTTAATATTTAGACTTATCTAAATATTAACTATTTTTACTTTTTCACAAAAAAATAATATTATTAATGTAATTATAACATAGATATATGTTATAATAAGTAGTAACTAATTTTTTTAGAAGGATTTGATTATGAATAATATTAATGACAAAAAAGATAGCTTATATGAAGAATTATCTTTATTAGAAAAAATTAAATATTCAATAAAAAAATATAAAATAAATAATAAAGAACAAAAAATAATTAAAGAAAAACGAGCTGCTCAAGCTAAATTAGAAAAAATAAAAAAAGAGCTAGATAAAGCTTTAGAACTAGATAAAATTACTAAACAAAAGCTTGAAAAAGAAAAACAAGAACTAGAATCTATTAATGAACAAACTAATATTAACTCTAAACGTATTGATCAAGAAAGAAAACGTCTTGAACAAGAAAAAAAACGTATATTAGAAGAACAACAAAAAAAACAAGAAGAAGAGTTAATTCGTAAACAGCAAGAAGAAGAACGAGAATTAGAAAAGAAAAGACTTGAACAAGAACGTATTGAAAGAGAAAAAGCCGAAGCTCGTGAACGTAAACGTCTTGAGCAAGAGCGTATCGAAAAAGAAAAAGCCGAAGCTCGTGAGCGTAAACGTCTTGAACAAGAACGACTTGAACAAGAAAAATTACTAAAAAGAAAAAAAATTGAAGAACAGTTAAAAAAAGAAGAAGAAGCACGTAAAAATAAAATTTATGAACAAGAAAAAGAAAAAAATAAAATTGAAGAAGAAAGAAAAGCTATACTAAAACAAATAGAAACTATATCTGAACATACAAAAAAAGAAGAACGTGCAGCTAGAAAATTAAAATTACAAATTTCTGATAATGAGAAACACTTATTATCTGCTCAAGAAGAACTTCTTGAAAAAGATTTAGAAATAAATTCGGAAAAACTAAAACTTGCAAACCTAAACAAATTAAATGCAGATGAAAAAACTAAAAATAACATTATAAAAAAAGAAGAACGTATAAAAACTTTATTAAATCAAAAACAAGAATTAATAAAAAATATTTCTGTTAGAAAAAAAGAACTTGAAAGACAAAAAAAATCTTTAATTCGTGAAGAAAAAATAGATGATATTTTAAATGAATTTAATAATGTAAAAAAAGAAGTCGTTAAAGATGATGAAACATTAGTACAAGTAACTGACAAAAAAGGAAAAAAACATAACATATTTAAAGTATCTTTTGATTATATAATATATTATATTTTCAGAAAAACTAAAAATAGAGAATACATAAAAGATATATCTTCTAATATTAAAATTAAAATTACTATTTCACTAATGTTATCAATGTTTTTAACTATTATAACTATAGCCTTATTTGCTATAGTTATCCCTGGTAAAGATAGCTACAGTGAAAATAATTACTCAAATCAACAAGAAAATAATAATGTTCAACCAGTAGAAGAAAAGAAAACAGAAAACAATCAAAACGAAAATTCTGTAGATAGAATAAGCAATAAAGCATTAGAAGAAGAAATTGAAGCTCAACAATCTTCTAAATCCATATCTTATTATTTTACAGTTAATAGAACTATAAAAATAAAAGAAAAATTGCATACTTTTTCTTCTCCAAACTGGAGTGATATATCTAATATATTAGCTGAAGGAACAACTGTAAAAGTTGATTTGCTAACTTCACCAGGTGGTTATATGATGTACAGAATTTCAGATGGAGAATATACAGGAAAATATATTACAGCTAATAATAACCTTGTAACTATTGAAAATCAAAATGACGCTATTAACACACAATTTATTAGTAAACCTATTGCTATAAAAATATTAGATAATACTGAAAGTTATAGTAACCTTGAATTAACTAGTTCTAAATCTACGGTTTATAAAGGTGTTACTCTAAACATATCTGGTATGAGTATATCATCTAACAATAGATTAATATATCATATTACAAATGGCACTTACGTTCCTGTAGATTTTTCTAAAACGAGTGAAACTCAAAGAGCTACAATAACTCAAAAAGATAAAGATGACAACTCTAATTCCTCATCTTCTACTAATAAATCTTCAAACAATTAAAATAAGAAAAATCAATAGAATAAAAAATAGAATTGATAACATTAATTCTATTTTTTATTCTATATTTAAATCTAGAAATGAAAAAAGATATAGAAATTAAAATTTCTATATCTTTTTTCATTTATTAAGCTTGTGGATATACAGAAACTTTTTTACGACTACGTCCGTATCTTTCGAAACGTACAACTCCGTCAACTAGTGAGAATAAAGTATCATCTCCACCTTTTTTAACATTTGTTCCTGGATATATCTTAGTTCCACGTTGTCTATATAAAATTGAACCTGCTGTAACAAATTGTCCGTCAGCGCGTTTAGCACCTAATCTTTTTGATTCTGAGTCACGACCGTTTTTAGTAGATCCAACCCCTTTTTTAGATGCGAAGTATTGTAAATTTAATTTTAACATCATCACTATTTCACCTCTCTTGTTTCAATATTAATAAATTCAGAATAATTTTCTTCTATAGCTTTTAATGATAAAATCATTGATTTTAAAAGAAGTTGCTCTTCATTCGTAGAGTCTATAGAACGATAAGTTATATGTCCTGTTTCATCTTCATTAGCAGAAACATCAAAAACTACATTATCATCAAGAATATCTATAGAGTTTATAATACCTATTACTACTGCTGAAACACCTGCACACACAATATCAGAACCTTGTTCAGAAAAATTTGCATGACCGTCAACAGTAATTAACTTAATTCTATCTTCTTTTTTTTCAACTAATACATTTATCATAATTATGCATTAATTTTTTCAACAACCAATTTAGTGAAAGGTTGACGATGACCTAATTTACGGTGACTGTTTTTCTTAGGTTTATATTTAAATACTGTAATCTTTTTCCCTTTACCATGAGCAACAACTTTTGCTGTTACTGTAGCACCTGCTACGTATGGGCTTCCGATTTTAGTAGATTCTCCACCAACTAATAAAACTTTATCAAAAGTGAATGTTGACTCTTCTTCTGCTGTTAATTTTTCAACAAAGATAGTTTGTCCTTCTTCTACTTTTAGTTGTTTTCCACCTGTTTCGATAACTGCGTACATATTTGCACCTCCTTAAATTTTTACTAAGACTCGCCAAATAAGGTGGATTACTCTCTTATTTACCCTATTCGTGCGGTTGTAGTAGCAAGGAGCTACTTCAACATTACAATTCTATCACATTCATATTTTATAGTCAATAGTTATTTAGAAAAAATCCATGCTTTATTCATGTTTCTTTCAATATCATTTTTTGTGAATCCAGTATAATTATTTAATTTTAAATCGTCATCATCTGGATCATTTATATAATATTTATTATCTTCTAGACCCCTAATAACTTTATAAGTAATTTTATTACCAAATAATCCTCTATTAAATTGAACTAGAACTGGCTTATTGTTTTTTAAAGCCTCATTAATTTTATCAATATCTGTTTTTTTAACAACTTCTGTTTTTAATCCATATTTATCTGCAAAAGATGTTACTATATTATCATTTGTTCCTTGACCCGAAGTATAATATTTTACTCCAGCCCAGTCAACTATGTTACTTACCGTAATATTTTTAGATGGTTCCATATAATTTATTATCATAGCTAACGCTATTATAGCATCACCATTATCACTAATTTTTTTACTATTATCTGTTCCATAACCTATATTTTTAAAATCATCTTGCTTTGTATAATAGAATGGAATATTCATTCCCTTTTGTGGCATATTTACTAATTGTTCTTTTCTTTTTTCGCTGTAATTATCTAAATTAATTAAATAATAAAAATATTCCTCTATTCCAGATTTTACTGCTAATGCGTATTGCTTAACATAAATATCATTAGACAAAACATCAATATCTACATTACTATTTACATTCCCTACTAACACTAACACTTCTGGTACATCTGGATTTGTAGATTTTACTAAATTCTCTTTTTTCTCAGATGTTTTAGTTTTCAAAATAAAATTATTATAAATACTTTTTTCTAGATACTTACTTAATATTTTAGACGATGTATTATTATAATATATTATCGGAGATATGCTAGAATTATCATTATTAGAAAACCCTAAATTAATAACTATATTAGCTTTATTATCTGCTATTAACTGAGAAATATCTGAGCTTTCTACTTTTTTAGATTCTTCTCTTGTTATAATTGTTTTGATATTAGATTTTTCCAATTCTTGTTTTATTTTATTCGCTATATACAAAGATTTATCATCTTTATCTTCAATATAAGTAGGATTTATTAAGACAGTATAATTTTTTAATTGTTCTTTTAACCTATCTTCTGGACTTTTAATTGTAGAACCTACTATATTCCAACCAGGTATCCAACCTACATTACCATCTTCCGTACTAACTTCTATCCAATCTCCGCTTTCTGATTTTTTGTTCAAAATATCACTAGACTTTATTGTCTTAATAAGTGGGTATGATTCCGAAGGGCCTGTTCTTAAGTCTACGTCTTTAGAAGCTACAACTTCGTTTACAACATTTTTAGCTTGACTTATAACTTGTTTATTATAAGTATAATATACTATAGTGGCAGCCATTAAAAGTAATGCCATTACTATTGTTAAAGCAGTTAAAAAGTTTATTTTTTTTCTTCTCTTTATTCTCATAATTAATTACCGTTAGTTAATTTTTCATATACAACTGTTATAGGACCGTCATTTATAATACTAACTTCCATATGTGTTTGAAATATACCTGTTTCAACTTTAATGCCTTCAGCTCTTAAATAATCATTAAATTTTAAGTATAAATCATTTGCTTTTTCAGCTGTAGCTGCATTTGTAAAACTAGGTCTTTTACCTTTTCTAGTATCTGCGTATAGTGTAAATTGTGATATAGACAAAATTTCTCCGCCTATATCTTTTAGACCTAAGTTTATTTTGCCATTATCATCTTCAAATAGTCTTGCATCAGCAATTTTTTTTGCTAATAGTTTAGCATCTTCTTCTACCGAATTTTTATGAACACCTACTAGTAAACAATAACCTTTATCAATTTTACCTACTATATCGTTATTTACAACAACTGAAGCTCTTTTTACTTTTTGCAAAATTACTTTCATAAGTCCTCCTATTTTACAATTCTTTCTACACTATAAACATCTGGTATTTGACGTAGTTTTTTTATTATAAAATCACACTCATCAACATTTTTAACTAAAATACTTAGTTCTATAATACAAGTTTTATCAGATTTCAACTCAGAATTTATTTTCTTTATAACTATTTTGCTTTCATTAAGTTTTAATAAAACCTCATTTAATAACATTTCTTTATCAAAAGAGTGAACTTGCAAACTAACAGCATAGTCTCTTCTTTTTATACTGTCAACCCATTCTACTTCAAGTAGTCTATTTTCATCTTCATGTTGAACATTTGGGCATTCTGTTCTATGAACAGTAACACCTCTACCTTTAGTTATAAAGCCTACTATATTATCTCCTGGTATCGGTTTACAACATTTTGATAGTCTTACCAAAATATTATCAACACCTTTTAGATAAACACCTGTTTCTGTGACAATTTTCTTTTTATCCTCAGAGCCACTAAGTAATTTATCTAATTTTTCTTTCGTTTGTTTTTCTTTTCGAATTTTTTCGGTCAAACGCATAAAAACTTGATTAGCAGATATAGCTCCATAACCTATTGTTCTGTATAATTCTTCTATACTAGAGTATTTATACCTTTGTAAAACATTTTCTATAGCTTCTTGCGTCATTACTTCATCAATATCAAAGCCGTTAAGTTTTATTTCATCTTTTAAAAGAACTTCTCCTTTTTCTAAATTCTCTTCTCTTGCAGCTTTTTTAAAAAATGATTTTATTTTTGATTTAGTTTGTGAAGATTTAGCTATTTTTAACCAATCTCTACTAGGACCAGATGAACTATTGCTAGTACGAACATCACATATTTCTCCAGTAGAAAGTATGTAATCAAAAGGAACTATTTTATCATTTATAGTGGCTCCAATCATCTTATTTCCTACTTCAGAATGAATTGCATATGCAAAATCTACAACACATGATCCTTTAGGTAATTCTATTATATCGCTATTAGGAGTAAATACATATATTTTATCACTTAGTAAATCAACTTTTAAAGAATCCATAAAGCCTTCGGCAGTATCTTCAGTTTCATCACCTTCTGCTATTTTTTGAAACCAATTTAATTTTTGATAAAAGTTATCTTGCTTTCCTGCTTTACGTCCTTCTTTATAAGCCCAGTGAGCAGCAATACCTTTTTCTGCAATTTCGTGCATTTCATATGTTCTTATTTGAACTTCCAACGGTTGTCCTGCTGGCGATAATAAAGTAGTATGTAGAGATTGATACATATTTGGTTTAGGCATAGCTATATAGTCTTTCATTCTACCAGGTATCGGTAACCACATATTATTAACTAATCCTAATGTAGCATAGCAGTCTGATACTGTATTAACTAATACTCTAACTGCCAACAAATCATATATTTCATCAAAACTTTTATTTTGTTTTTGCATTTTTTTATAAATACTATATATATGTTTTGGACGACCGTTAACTTCACCAACAATATTATTTTCTTCTAGTACAGAAACTATTTCCTCACAAGCATTTTTTATACTTTCTACCCTAACACTTCTCTTTTGTTTCATTTGTCTTACAATAGAAAAATATTTTTCTGGGTGTAAATATCTTAATGATGTATCTTCTAGTTCCCATTTTATAGAACTAATACCTAGTCTGTGTGCAAGAGGTGCATAAATTTCCAAAGTTTCACTTGAAATTTCTCGTTGTTTTTCTTCTCTCATATGCTTTAATGTTCGCATATTATGTAGTCTATCAGCTAACTTTACAAATATGACTCTTATATCACTCGCAATTGCCATAAACAATTTTCTATGATTTTCTGCCTGAGATTCTTTTTTTGAAGTATACTTAACTTTATCTAGTTTAGTTACCCCATCTACAATTTTAGCTATATCTTCTGTAAATTCCTCTTCTATATCTTCAAATGAATAATTAGTATCCTCTACTACATCATGTAGAAATCCTGCACAAATAGTTGCATAATCTAATTTTAACTCAGCTAATATCCCTGCAACTTGAATAGGATGTAAAATATATTCTTCGCCTGATTTTCTATATTGTCCAGCATGTGCTTTTTTAGCAAGTAGATAAGCCTTCTCTATAACTTCTAATTGTTTTTCTGATAAATACTCTTTACAAAGTTTAAACACATCTTCGAAAGAATATGGATATTCTAAGTTCATAAAAACCCACCTTTCAAAAATTTATTCTAATTATACTATAATAACATAAAACCCTAATAAATACTAGTATTATAAGATTTTACTAATATAAATAATATAATTTTTAATCAATACTACAAATGATTTATTTAATTTTTCAGACAAAAGACTAGAAAAATCTTGCAATTAGTTTGCATAAATATTATAATGGTTGTAATAAATTACAGAGAGGTAAAAAAATGACAAAACTTCAAAAAAAAGATATTAATATTTCATTAACAAAAAATCCAAAACAAAAACCTGATCAAAGTAATTTAGGATTTGGAAACCATTTTACTGATCATATGTTTACTATGGAGTGGAACGTTGATAAAGGTTGGTATAATCCACAAATAGTTGAATATGCTTATATTCCCATGTCTCCTGCACTTATTTCACTTCATTACGGACAAAGTATTTTCGAAGGTATGAAAGCATATATAGCTAATGGAGAACCTGTACTATTTAGACCTGAAGAAAACTTTAAAAGATTAAATCAATCTGCTGAACGTCTAGCATTACCACAAATTGACGAAGATTTTGCACTAACAGCTCTAAAAACATTACTAGAAATAGAAAAAGATTGGATCCCTACTCTTGAAGGAACATCTCTATATATTAGACCATTTATGTTTGGTGCTGATGAGTTTTTAGGAGTTAAAGCTAGTAGCAATGTAAAATTCATAATAATCCTATCTCCATCTGGTGCATATTTCAAAGATGGTCTACAACCAAATAAAATATTTGTTGAAGACGAATATGTTCGCGCAGTTCGTGGAGGAACAGGTTATGCCAAAGCTGCAGGTAATTATGCAGGATCATTACTTGGACAAAAAAAGGCAGAAAAATATGGATATGCGCAAACTCTTTGGCTTGATGGAGTAGAACAAAAATATGTAGAAGAAGTTGGAGCTATGAATATTTTCTTCAAAATTGATGGAAAATATGTAACTCCTGAATTAAATGGTTCTATTCTTCCTGGAATTACTAGAGATTCTATTATTAAACTTCTTAAACATAATGGAGAAGTAGTCGAAGAACGTAAAATTTCTATAGATGAAATATATGAGGCTGCTGATAATAATAAATTAGAAGAAGTATTTGGAACAGGAACTGCTGCTGTTATTTCTCCAGTTGGAGAACTTTTCGATGGTAAAAAGAAAGTTGTAATTAACAATTTTGAAACTGGAGAAGCTACTACAAAAATATATAATCAATTAACAGGTATTCAATTAGGTAAAGTAGAAGATTCATTTAATTGGGTTCATAAAGTAAAATAAAATTAAATAAAAAAAGAATTACATTTATCGCTGAAAATAAATGTAATTCTTTTTATTTCTTATTTACTAAATTCCCACAAAGCTTTCATATCTTCTCTTAATTCTTCATAAGTCCACGACTTCAGTGATTTTCCTAGACTATTTGGATCGTTGATAATATATTGTCCATTATCATCAATACCTACTATTAAAACTATATGCCCTACAGTAGTAAATTTTCCAGGATTTACTGACATAATAACAGGATTACCACTATTTAAAGATTTATCTAAAGAATCCTTATTCAAAGTAAGGCGTTTAGTTTTTATATTATAGTAATTTGCAATGTAATCAAAAAACGACCAACTAGTTCCATACTTTGTATAATAACCCGCTTCATTTTCAATTTTTGCTATTACATTAGGTGTTATAGTTTCATCATTTAAAAGTCCACTAAATGCCATAGCTACAGAAGTTGGTCCACATCCACCTACTGCAATATCGTCATTTCCTAAAGAATCATGTGCCCATCTTCTATCCCATTGAATATAATATGGATATTTTCTTCTTAAAGTCACTGTTTCTCCGTACTCAAAATTTACTCTTTCATTATTCAGATAACCTACTATATACTCTGTAATGTCTTTATTATTTGCTAACATTTTTTGTTGAGTAAACGGTAATCTATTTATATTATCATATATATACTTTCCTTTATCATTATTATGAGAATATTGCTCTAAGTCATTATTAATATCTATATCAGAAGTTAAAAAAGGATAAGGTTGTTCAACTCCTTTAATATTATCACGATAAATTACTTCAGCTTTTGCAGATTCAGTAACATTATTATAAATATTGCTGTTATCATAAATATCTTTAACTCCTATGCTATAAATTAACATAACTACGACAGTAGCAATAAATAAAAAATATTTTTTAAACATACTAAAATTACTCCTCTTAAAATGATTTATTTTTTTACAGAAATTAATAATCCCATACAAATTATTACTATATAACCGATTATAGCATAAAAATCAGGAACCTCTAAAAAAAATATATATCCTAATAATCCTGCAAATATTATTTGACTATAATCAAAAACAGAAATACTTTTTGCAGCGGCGAATCTGTAAGCATAAGTTATTCCAAATTGTCCTATTGTAGCAAAAATACCAACAAGTAACAACATAATAAACTGATACGTAGTCATAGGTCTAAAGTCAAATACAACAAAAGGTAAAACTACTATGCAAGAAAATAAAGAAAATGAAAAAATTATAAATTCTGGTGAAATTTTTCTTCCACCCAAATATCTTATTGATGTATATGCTGCACCAGCACAAAAAGCTCCCAAAAGGGCAAATAATGCACCTAATGATATAAAATTTCCTAATCCTGGTTTTATTACTAACAATATACCTAAAAAAGCACATAAAATTGCTAGTATTTCTTTAAATGTCATTTTTTCATTAAAAAGAAAATAAGATAAGATTAAAACAACAAAAGGCGACAATCTCTGAATTACTGAAGCATCGGCTAAATTAATATTACTAATAGCATAAAAATTAAAAAGTAAACCTATAGTTCCGAAAAAAGACCTTAATAAAAGTACAAAAAAGTCTTTTTTATTTTTTGGAAAAACAACATTTTTATAATTATTAATTATCGGTATAGCTGAAACTATTAACGAAATAAAATTTCTAAAAAAAGACTTTTGCATAACGGGTAAGTCACCTGAAAGTTTAACGAATACTGCCATAAAAGAAAATCCTATCCCTGACAATAAAATACATATTACACCTAAAAATATATTATTTTGTTTATCCATAGATATTAATTTAAGTTATCTCCATTATTTTTTAGCTCTTCAAACTTGGCCTTCATTGTTGGATTTTTTCTAACTAATTTTTTTACAGTTAAATCATCTGCTTTATTATTAGCTAAACGTAAATTTCTATCAGACGATAATAAAGCATCTTTTGTTTTTTCCAAATGATTTATAGTTTTGTCTATTTCTTCTATAGCCTCTTTAAATCTACGACTAGCTAATTCATAGTTTTTACTAAATGCTGTTTTAAATTTATCTAAATCATTTTCAAAATTAGTTATATCAATATTCTGCTCTCTAATTAAGGCTAACTCTTTTTTGTAAGATAATGAATTTAAAGCTGCATTTCTAAGAAGTGTGATTATAGGTATGAAAAATTGAGGTCTTATGACATACATTTTTTCATAGTTATAAGATACATCCACTATTCCATTATTATAAAAATCATTATCTGCCTCTAACATAGAAACTAAAATAGCATATTCACATTTTTTTTCTCTTCTATCTTTATCTAATTCTTTGAAAAAATGATCATTTTTCTTTTTAGTCGCAGTTTCATCACCCTCGTTTTTCATTTCAAACATTATAGAAATAATCTCTATACCATTTTCATCGTATTCTCTATATATGTAGTCACCTTTACTTCCTGTTTTGGCATCATTATCTTTACCAAATTCTGCATTAGGGAAAGCAGACATTCTTATTTGATTAAATTGAATTTCACAATGTTGTTCTAAACTTTCTCCTATCATCTTTGTCGATTGTTTAGCTTTAAAATCTTTGTAAAAAGCAATTAAATCCTCTTTTTGTTTTAATTCTAGTTCATATTTCTCTTTAATATTTTTTTTCTCTAATTCTGCTTCCAAGTCTTTATTGTTTAATTTATTTGTTATCTCAAAAATTTGCTTATCTTTTTCTGATAGTATTGTTGTAATTTCTATAGCTTTTTCTTGATCTTTATCTTTTGATAATTTATCTAGTTCAAAATTTTTCTTAACTTCTAATTCCCTATTTTTTGATTCTAATTCAATTATTTTTCTCTTATTTTCTTCTAATTCCTCTTTTATTTTATTAGATAGCTTAGTTAACTCCAATTCTTTATTTTTATCACTATTTTCTAATTCCGATTTAAGCTTAGATATTATTATTTCTTTTTTTGAAATATCTTCATTAAGAGAATTTTTAAATTTTTCTTCCATCAATTTTAATTCATTTTTATGTTGCTCTTCTATATGAATAACTCTTTTAGATAGTTCTTTTTCAAATTCTTTATTACGTATCTGATCAACTATATTAGCATATTTCATTTCATCAATAGTAAATGCTGTTCCACAGCTAGGACATTTTATATCGTTCATAATGTCTCTCCTTATTCATTATCAAAAATTTTTTTATATTCTCCGTATCCTTCTTCATCCATATTATCATAAGGAATAAATTTCAAAGAAGCTGAATTAATGCAATAGCGTAACCCACCTTTTTCTTCTGGTCCATCTGGAAATACATGATCTAAGTGTGAATTACTATCTTTACTTCGTACCTCTATTCTATTCATTCCATAAGAATAATCTTTATACTCTTTTAACATATCTGTAGATATTGGTTTAGAAAATGCTGGCCAACCACAACCAGAATTAAATTTATCTTGTGAAGAAAATAAAACTTCTCCCCCAACCACATCAACATATATCCCTTTCTCATAAAAATCATTATATTCTCCTGAATACGGTGCTTCAGTAGCATTATTTTGAGTTACCTCATAAGATAAATCTCCTATACGTTTTCTTAAATCTTCTTTTTTCATTATGGAATACCCCTCTTATTTATTTTTCCTATTTAATAAAGCTGCTATCCAATCTGGTGCATAAGCTGATGTACAACCTTTAGATACTTTTTGATCTTTATAAACTGACAATTCTTCTCCCAAAGAAATACAATATTCTAAATAGTTATCATAGTTAATTGCTATAGTTACTAAACAGTGATTCATTACCCATTTAACTAAATCAGGAGAACTGACTAAATTTTCTTTTATTTCTTTTAAAATCAATTCTATTTCTTCGTTAGTTGCTTGTTTACTCGCAAAATATTTTACTCTCAACTTCCAAGATAGTCGATTATAAATAATAGAATCCATAGTTGAGAAATTATTCATTATGTCTTTCCAACAAAGACTATTAAATATAACTTTTTCTGTAAAAGAATCCAATACTGTCAAAGATATATTTTTATTCACCAAAAAATCAATATCGTTTATATTTAATTTCTGTGAATCAAATAATTGAACTGCTAATAACATTGCATCTAAATTTTTTGTTTCCCATAATTGCTTTGCTAATTTATTATTAATTTTTAATTTTTTAGCTATTTTATTTATTTCACCTTTTAACACACCATAATATGGTTTAGGTTCATTATTTTTTTCATATCTTTTAATTACTGATTTGTTAGATTTATTTTCTAATTCTGTTAATACATCTTTTATCATTAGTACCTCTACAAATAATATTAAAAAATATTTCCTAATCTAGCGATTTACCACTATTCTAGGAAACATTCATAAATAAAAATACAATATACACTTATAAATAAAATGGAGATGGCGGGATTTGAACCCGCGTCCAAAAACACCTCTCCCTAGCTTCTACACGTTTAGTTTATTTATTAAATTTAATTTTTTATATAAGCCAACAAACAGGCTGTAAAAAACGAGCTTGATTATCTTATTCTTTAATTCTACAAGCTGAAGAATTAAAACGTAGGTTGTTATTTAATGAACCGATTATCTTTATCACAACCAAATAAAGTAATCAGCCTTTAGCTAATTAAGCTGCTAAAGCTAATGATTTATTGTTGTCAGTTATATTTAAACTGTTGTGTTTTTGAAGAGACAACCCTCTTACGTGCCACTAGACAGACTAGCATCCCTGTCGAATCCTAAACATCCCCTAGTTTATAAAAATTATTATAGCATAATAAAACAAAAAAGTGAAGATATAAATACCTTCACTTTCCTACATAACGTTTATTAAATATCTCTTCTTCTTGTTCTACGAGGACGTGGAAACATTTCTGAATCTGCTTCGTCTTTCCCGTAATTACTTGTAAATGTTGAAGTAGCTGTTGGTTGAACTCTTTGCATAGCTTCTCTCTCAGAAGAACTATCACTATCAAAACCAGTTGCTATAACAGTTACAACAATTTCATCAGTTTCTTCTAATGCTTCATTAATTACTGTACCGAAAATCATATTTACTTCTTCATCACTAGCTTCTTGAACAATACTTGCTGCAGCTTGAGCTTCAAATAAACTTAATGAAGGTCCACCTGTTATATTTAGTAATACACCTTTTGCTCCAACAATTGAAGTTTCTAATAAAGGTGAAGATATAGCTTTCTTAGCTGCTTCAATAGCTCTGTTTTCTCCAGATGATACACCTATTCCCATAAGTGCAGAACCTTGATCAGACATTATAGCTTTAACATCAGCAAAGTCAAGGTTAACTGCTCCAGAAACATTGATTAAATCAGAGATACCTTGAACCCCTTGACGAAGAACATTATCAGCTTCAACGAATGCTTGCATCATAGGCGTAGATTTATCAACAATATCTAGTAATCTATCATTTGGTATAACTATAAGAGTATCAACTGCTCCTTTTAATGCATTAATACCTGCAGTTGATTGAACTTGACGTTTTTTCCCTTCAAAGTTAAATGGGCGAGTAACTACACCTACAGTTAAAGCTCCTAGCTCTTTTGCTATGCTTGCAACTATAGGAGCAGCTCCTGTACCTGTTCCTCCTCCCATACCAGAAGTAACAAATACCATATCAGCACCTTCTAAAGCAGCCTCAATTTTATCCTTAGTTTCTTCAGCAGCCTTACGTCCTACCTCTGGATTAGCTCCTGCTCCTAAGCCTTTTGTTAATTTTTCACCTATTTGTATTCTTACATCAGCTTTTGATTTTCTAAGTGCTTGAGCGTCTGTATTAACTGCGATAAATTCTACGTTTTGAACACCACTTTCTACCATGCGGTCTACGGCGTTTCCACCTCCACCACCTACTCCTACTACTTTAATAACTGCTGATTGTGTAAATTCACTGTCAAATAACATATTCATAACTATTTATTTTCCTCCTAATTTTATTCGAATAACGAACTATATCTTTTTCTTAATTTATCAAATAATCCATCTTTTTCAATTTGATCATCATCTTCTTCTAAATAATCTTCTTTATCCGAAAAATTTTCTTGATCTATATTTATTTCTTCTATATTCTCTATTTTCTCAAAATCAGTATTTGGAGTTTCATTAGCAACTATTGCATCTCCAAAACTTTGATATCCAAACAATGTTTCTATATTATAACTACTAGTTAAAGTTCCTACAGCTACTGCTAGTTCTGGAGAATTAGCTCCTATAATTTTTGGAGTTCCTATACGAACATTCATTTTTTTCAACATATCTCTAGTAAGTTCTAATACACCCGGCATTAAGGTAGTTCCACCTGTCAGCACTACATTTCCTTTAATTCTATTAATACCAGCTTTTCTAAGAACATCAAAAGATCTTAAAATAATTTCTTCAACAACCTCTTCTATGTAATCTGATAATTCTTTTTGTGTAAATGGTTCTTCATCTTCTGCCAAATTATCTAAATGTATAATTACATCATCAGAGGCCATATCATAAAAACTATGACCTTGAGTTACTTTTATTTCTTCTGCTTTTTTGTTAGATACATTTAAAACGTCAGAAATAACTCTTGTTATATCATCTCCTGCTAAGTCTATAGATTGAGATAGTTGTAAAATATTATCTTCAAAGTAACTTATGGTAGTAATACCTGCTCCAATGTCTATAATTACAGAACCATAATCTCTTTCATCATCACTAAGCAACAACTCTCCCAAGCAATGTGACGTACAGAAAGTTTCATTACAATCTACTCGTAACTTCTCTATACTTTTATATATAGTATGTAAATGTGTCTTTGAAGTCAATACTCTATTTCCAGTTAATTCAAAAGAGTTATGTACAGTCATACCTTTTGGCTTATTTATCTTCTCTATATCATCAATTCGATAATAATCTGGAATTACTTGTACTACTTCTCGTTCTCTAGGTAATGGTAATATTTTTGCTTCTTCTACTACTTCTTCTATATCTCTACCATCAATATCATGCTTATTATCAAATCTAATCTCTGCTACACTTTTTTTAATATGAGTGTGTACGCTTGGAACAGCGATATAAAGTGACCTTATCTCTTTATTAGCTTCATTCTTAGCTATTTCTAATGCTTTTTCAATATCTCTAGATGCATTCTCAACATCAACTATATTTCCTCGCTTTATAGCATTAGTTTTAACAATTCCTACACCTAATATGTTCAATTTTTCATATGCCACATCTGCTATAATTACCTTTATGCTAGAAGATCCCAAATCAAGTGCAGTATATAATTGTGAACTCAAGCTAAACACCCCTTCCTATAAATTCTATATGTTTACTAGTAAAGCTGGCAATATACAGCCAATTATGATTACTATGTAAGATTATAACATAAAATCCAAAAAAAAAGTATTAAAATATAGAAAAAATTGAATTTTTTTGATTAAAATTTTGTTACAAAACATTTTTCTATAAATAATACTTTATTATATGTTCTTATTGATATTCATTGTGTACAGGTCTAAATTTTCACTTATTTAATTATTTCTTTTTTCTTTATTGTTATCTTCGTTATTTTCCGATTTTACATCTTTGCTTTTTTGTAAAATATCTTTTATTTTATTCTCTTTTAATTTATTACTTTTTTCTGTCTCTAAATAAGATCCATTTATTAAATTCAATATAGTACCTTTTTTATCATCAATATGTTGCGACATCTCGAAATAATAATTTAACTTGGACGAAAAATTGCTAACATTTATTTTTACACGTTGTCCATCTTTCATATAAACCAGTGCAACTTGTTCATTATCTCTATCGTCTACAATTTCTGAAATTTGCATTAATATTTCTTCTTTTAATTCTATTAAATTTTTCAGTAGTTCTTGTTTTTTAGTGGCATTTTCAAAGTTTGTTAAAATAGGAAGATCAAGTTGTTTACTTAATTTACCATTATGTATATTTCCATCACTCATAATAATATTATAATTATTATCTGCTTTTTCTCTTGCTATTAATCTTTTTTCTTTTATATCTATATTTATAGTCTGCAACCATTTAGTAGTTACGGATACACTTTCTACTATGTTATAATTTTCTTTTATTTTATTCTCAAACTTATCTTCGTCAACATCCCAAATTTTAACATCATTATTTATTGCAGTTGTATTTTGTATATCTTCTTCTGTCAATTGAACTAATCCTGTAATATTAATATTTTTTAATTTTACATATGAACTATTTAGAAAAATAAAAACTAAAATCCCAAATACAACAACTAATGAAAATATAATTATTTCTATATTTCTCTTTTTCTTATATCTAGATAAAGCTGTTTTATGATTTTTATCTCTAGATTTTTGTAGTAATTTTTTATTCTTTAAATTCATTTATATCAACTCTTTTTTTATTTTATTGTAGGTATCAATAAATTCCTGTCCTCTGACTTCAAAATTTTTATATTGATCCCAAGAAGCACATGCTGGAGACAATAGTATAACATCTCCTTTATTAGCTAATTTAGTTGCTAATTCAGTTGCTTCTTCTACATTATAACATTTATGTGAAGGAATGTCGTTTGCTAACCCTAAGTTGTATAAGGTATCCTTTGTTTCTCCAATGGAAATTAATTCCTTAACTACATTAAATCCAGATTCAAGTTCTGATAAATCTATACTTCTTTCTTGACCACCACATATTAAAATGACATTTCTATCAAAACCACTAAGTGCTTTTAGAGTTGAAGAAGGATTAGTAGCTTTTGAATCATTGTAATATTTTATACCATCTATCGTCCCTAAAAATTGAAGTCTGTGTTTTACACCTTTAAAATTATATAAAACTTTTTGAATACTGTTTACACTAGCATTTTCTAATATTGCCATTAAAGATGCCGTTATTGCATTTTCTAAGTTATGCTCACCAGGTAAGCTTAATTTTTTTACATCAAAAATATTCATTCCATCATATTTTAATATACCATCTTCTACATATGCCTGCGCTTCTTTGTTATTAAAAGTACTATAATATATTACTTTAGATTTAATATCATCTTCTAAGTATAATTCCTTGTCTTTAATATTTAAAATTAAATAATCTTCTTCTGTTTGATTTTTAAAAATTCTCTTTTTTATATTATGGTATTCTTCAACATTATTATGATAATCTAAGTGACTTACTCCTAAATTTGTAATGGTAGCAATGTGTGGTCTGAATTTATCTACACCATTTAATTGAAATGATGATATTTCCATAACTATTGAGGAATTATCTCTGTTATCATATGCAACTTCTATTGCTGGATAACCTATATTACCCGCTAATTTAACATTTTCATTTTCTAATTTTAATATTTCATAAAGCATAGTAGTTGTTGTTGTTTTTCCATTAGTTCCAGTTATAGCTAGTATATTATAATCATATAATATACTAGCTAATTCTACTTCAGTTATTATTTCTATATTACGATTAATAGCTTCTTTTAAAAATTCTATTTTATAAGGTATTCCTGGATTTTTTATTATTAGATCAACATTATCTATTAAATCTATCGGATGTCCTCCTGAAATGATACTTACACCTAAACTTTCAAGATAAAGAGCATCTTCATTATTAGATAAATCATCTGCTGCATTAACTGTAACATTAATACCTAATTTATTCAAAATCAAAGCACTTTTATAGCCACTTCTAGCAAATCCTAAAATTAAAATATTCTTATTTTTTAATTCTTCTAAAATATTATTATTATTATTATTCATTATGCAACTCCTACGAAATAACCTATTGTTGAAGATAATACAGCAATAATTACAAAGATATAAACTGTTTTTACTTCTCCGTATCCTGATAATTCAAAATGATGATGAAGTGGAGACATTTTAAAAATTCTTTTACCTGTCTTTTTAAAATAAACAACTTGAATCATTACTGATAAAGTTTCTAAAATATAAACTAAACCTATAAATAGAAACGCTACTTCTTTGTGCAATATTATTGATATTGAGGCCAAAATTCCTCCTAATGCTAGTGATCCTGTGTCACCCATAAAAATTTTTGCAGGTTTTTTATTAAATAAAAGAAAGCCTATTAATGCTCCTATTATACTTAAACAAAAAATCAATATTGGAATATTATTTTCTTTGTAACTTATTAATGCAAATGATAATGTAGTTATTATAGTTACACTAGTAGCTAACCCGTCCAGTCCATCAGTTAAATTTACTGCATTTGAAAATCCAGTTTGCCAAAATATTACAAACAATGCATAAATAATTGATAAATTAATGTTTAAATCTGTAAATGGAATTTTTATATAATTAACATTATCATAAATGAACGTTAGCAATAAATAAAACATAAAAGAAAATAATACTTGTAACGTTAATTTCATTTTAGGCGATAAACCATCGTTTTTCTTTTTTACAACTATTAACATGTCATCAATATATCCAATTATAGAAAATGATATTGTAGTATATATATACAACAAATAATATTTTAGATTATTAGTGTCTATTACTGATGCAATAATTAATGTTATAGTTATCGCTACTATAAAAGATATTCCACCCATAGTTGGAGTTCCCTTTTTTAAAGCGTGACTTTGTGGTCCTTCTTTTCTTATTTCTTGACCAAATTTTAACTTATGTAAATACTTTATTAAACTCGGTAACATAACTACCGTTATTATAAAAGAGCAAAATAATGCTGCTATAATATACAATGAATTCATTAGTCTCTCCTTACTCTAATTTTACTTTTAATTTATCTCCACTTTTTATTATTTTATTAGCAGCTACAGACTGCTCTTTAACATATCCGTTTCCTTCAATTTCTAAATCTATTCCTGTTAATTCTTTATATCTTAATACATCTACTTTCGACCAACCTTTAAAATTAGGTAAAATAATATTTTCTCTACTCGTAACAACAAATACTTTATCATTTACATTAACAGTACTATCTGCATTAGGAAATTGTTGCAATACTGTTGTTCCATTTCCTATTAATACTGTATTTTCTGTATGTTTCGATAAATTAGAAATAACACTATTAACATTCTGACCTACATAATTATTCATTTTATACATAATATTATTAGATTCTGATTTTTCTTTTTGAACATTTAAATAATCCAATATATTAGTCATAATAGGATTAAATAATTCTTTTGCGGCATTATTATAATTTTGAACAGCATTTTTAGTTGGAAGTTTTATAGCTGTATATAAAATAACCTCTGGATTATCACTTGGAGCATACCCTATAAATGAGTGCATAACTTTATACGGACTAGAATAGTAAGTTCCAGTATCTGGATTAACTATTTCGGCAGTACCTGTTTTCCCTGCGACACTATATCCTTCTAATTTATATTTTAATCCTCCATTAGCCCATTCTCCATTTACTACCCCATATAATTCTTCTCTCGTTTTTTCAGCAGTTTCTTTTGAAATAGGATTAGAGACTACTGTGCGTTCTCCTTTATTAACATAAACGTCACTTGTCTTGTCATGAATTTTTTGTAAAAAATATGGTTTTAACATTTCTCCATCATTAACAATAGCTGTTTCTGCTTGTAACATTTGTATAGGGGTTACTGTACTTCCTTGACCAAAAACAGTTGTAGAAGCAGATACTTTATTTCCAAAAGCTAATTCTCCTCTAGATTCATTTTCAAAAAGAGAATTAGTTACTTTTCCAAAACCAAATTTTTCTAAGCCATACTTAAGTTTATCTGTTCCTAGAGATTCTAGCATAGTTAACATGAGAGTATTAGAAGATTCTTGAAAACCGTGTCGATAAGTAATAGTTCCCCAACCTACTCTATTATAATCTCTTATAACTGCATCTTCTACTCTGTAAGATCCCGATAGATATGTTTTATTAGGATCATAAATACCATTTTCTATCATTATAGCTAAGCTATAAGTTTTCATTGTAGAACCTGGTTCTAAGGCAGAATTATAGATTGCATTAGTCCACGCTCCAGATATATTTTCTTTAGTATTAGGATTAAATGCAGGGGTTTGACCTATTCCTAAAATTTCACCTGTTTTAGCACTTACAGCAACAGCAAATGCACTTTCTGGCTCATATTTAGATTGAATATCAGATAAACTATTATCTATAAAGCTTTGAATATTTTTATCTATAGTTAAATAAACGTCTGAACCATCAACTGGTTTTATTTCAGTAGTAGGTTCATTAGAAACTACTTTGCCCCATGCATCTCTGGCATAAATAATCCTACCATTTTTTCCTCTTAAATAATAATCAAATACTTTTTCTATACCTAGACGACCCACGATTAAATTACTATCATCAGAAGATTGAGCAAAACCTAAAAAATTACCTAGAAGTGTCCCATTAGGATAATACCTTTTTGTAGTTGTTTCAAATTTTAATCCAGGTAAATTTAAACTTTCTATTTTCTTTTTATTCTCTATACTTATATCTTTCCCATAGCTACCAAACTCAACTTGATAGGCTTTATCATTATTTAAAATATCTAAAATGTTACTCTTATCCAAATTTATTATTTTTGATAACTCTTCTGCTGTTTTTTCTTTATCTACCACATGAAGTTTTTGGGCAGATTCATCTAACCCCTCAGATGCTTTATCTGATAATACTGCAACTAATTTATATGACTCAATATTATCTGCCAAAATATTACCGTTACGGTCATATATCTTCCCACGATTAGGCTCTAGTACTCTATCTACAACATATTTTTCTTGAGCTAATTCTCCAAGATTTTGTCCTCTTATAGTACCTAAGACCGTCATTTGCCCGATATTAAATATTAATATCCATACAAATAAAAAAACAAAAAGTACTGTAAATATCATTTTTGTTCTTTTTCTTGATATATAGTCTTTTGTTTTTATACTTTTAGGATCTGCCAAAAATCTAAGTGTGATTAATCTTAGAAATTTTTTCAATTATCTCACTACCTTTACATTATCTTTTTGTGGTTCCATTCCTAATATTTCTGCTACTCCTCTTATTCTCTCATAAGAAGATAAATCATTTATTATAACTCTTTGTTCTTCGGTATCATTTTTCATTTTCTTTATTTCTGCTGTATTTTTAATTTCCTGATTTTGTAAGCTGTATACTTTCCCACTATAACTCAACATAAAATACAACGAAATTATTATAACAAGAGGCAAAGCTATATACACAAATAGCTCAGGTCTAGTTAATGTTACTTTTTCTTCTACTTTTTTGACACCATATTCTCTACTATATACTTTTAATGTAGCCACTGTTCTTATCCTTTCTATTTTAATATAATTATCTTTGAATTTCCACTATTCTTAACTTAGCACTGCGTGATCTATTATTTTCCTCTAATTCTCTTTCTGTAGGAATTATAGGTTTTTTATTTACTAATTTTAATTTTGCTTGATATTCTAGAGGAATCATAGGTAAATTTTTAGGTATATTTTGTTCTTTAGAATAAGAATTAAATATTTGCTTACACAATCTATCTTCTAA
Organism: Gemella sp. GH3; assembly: GCF_013415425.1. Lineage (GTDB taxonomy): Bacteria > Bacillota > Bacilli > Staphylococcales > Gemellaceae > Gemelliphila. Next base: position 30,120 of record NZ_JACBYC010000163.1, read on the forward strand.
AGAGTGAAAAGTAATTACTGAAATTCTTCCACCAATATTTACTAATTTTATAGCTTGCTCTAAAGAATTCTCAAATACTGATAATTCATTATTTACAGCTATCCTAATAGCTTGAAAAACTCTTTTGGCTGGATGCCCTCCTTTTCGTCTTGCAGGAGCTGGAATAGAATCCTTAATAATTTCTACCAAATCAAAAGTCGTTTCAATAGGCTTTTGAGCTCTTCTTTGCTCTATTTTTCTAGCAATTTGTTTAGAAAATTTTTCTTCACCATATCTATAAAATATTTTTACTAATTCATGATATTCATAATTGTTTACTACTTCGTAAGCACTAATATCTGCATCTGTATCCATACGCATATCTAGCCTATTGTCAAAATTATAACTAAATCCTCTTCCAGGTGTGTCTAATTGGGGAGAGGAAACTCCCAAATCGTAAAGAATACCGTCTACTTTTTCTACACCTAATTTATTTAATTCGTATTTTATATTTTCAAAATTTGACTTAATAAAAACTACTTTATCTTTATAATCTTCTAATTTTTTCTTAGCATTTTCTATAGCTAATATATCTTGATCAAAAGCGTATAATTTCCCTGTAGTAAGTTTTTTTAATATTTCTAAACTATGTCCTGCACCACCTAGTGTACAGTCAACATATATGCCATCTTCTTTTACTACTAAGCCATCTACAGCTTCATTTAGTAACACACTATAATGCTTAAACATCTAATACCTCTCATTAACTCTTCTAAAAATCAAAATTTTCTAATTCTTCTGCTATTTCTTCAAATGTTTCTTCACTATCAATTAATTGAATATCCCATTTTTCTTTATCCCAAATTTCTATTCTGTTAGAAACACCATTTACAACACATTCTTTAGTTAATTTGGCGTGGTCAATAAGTGATTGTGGAATATTTATACGACCTTGTTTATCAATCTCTACTTCTGTTGCTCCTGAAAAGAAGAACCTTTGAAATGCCCTAGCATTTTTTTTCGTTACTGGTAGTGATTTTATTTTGCTTTCTATTTTTTGCCATTCTTGTAAAGAATAACCAAAAAGACACGAATCTAGTCCTCTAGTTATTATAAATTTGGCTCCTAATTCTTCTCTAAATTTTATAGGCATACTTATACGCCCTTTAGCATCCATTTTATTATTATATTGACCGATAAACATAATTTCACCACCTTACTAATATAATTTACCACATTTCCCCACTTTTTTCCACTATTTATAGAAAATTTATACATTTTTTTCTAAAAAATAAAATAAAAAAAGATTTATTCATAAATTATGAATAAATCTTTTTTAGTTGCAATAATTATGCTAAAATAAAATTTTCAATTTCTTTCTCTGATAAAGAAGAGTCCATAACCACTTTTACTTCATTATTTTTTAATATAAGTAAGGCAGGTACAGTTTTTATATTATATTTTTCTCTAAAACTTACTAAATTATTATCAAAGACATTCTCACTATCTACAAAGTAAACATTTTTTTCTAATTGATCTACTACATTTTTCAATTTAGGTGCAAATTTTCTGCAAAAAGGACAACTAGATCTTCCTACAAATACTATTGCTCCTTCTTCTGTTGATAATTTATTTTGTGCATCATCTGATATTATCTTTAAAAAATTTTTTATATTTTCTTCAAAAGTTTGCATAATATATCCTCCTTAATAATTTATAATTGTAACATAAAATATTAATATAACAAATTAATTATACTCAAGTCTAGAAGTTATAAGGAATATAAGATAAAAATATTACAGCAAAGAATATTAAATATAAGAATACAAATAACCATTTCAGCTTAAATATTATTGCTACATATTCTCTAATAAATGCACTCGGAATATAGTAGCCTGCTGTCCTACATCCTAAACCGTCGCCTCTCATCTTTATTCTTTTAGCATAAGTACTAGTTCTAAAAACGTGATAATCATTGGTAACAAATAAAAATTTAGGATTATTTACTTCTTGCTCGCCTAATTTTTTAGAATTTACTAAATTTTCATAAGTAGTTCTAGATGTATCTTCTAAAATTATCTTATCTAAAGGTACATCACCCCTACTTTCTATATAGTTAAAAATAGCTTGTGCTTCAGATATTTTTTCATCGATACCTTTTCCTCCACTTGCTATTATTTTAACATTTTTATTTTTTGATTTATGAAAAGCATATATAGCTTTATCAATTCTCTTTTTCAATAAAGGAGTTACTATCTCTCCATTTATAAGTCCTGCACCATGAATAATAATAAAGTCATAAGATTTATTTTTTGGAATAAGATTATATAAAATAGAGTAAAGTAGATAACCAACAAAACTAAAAACAAATAATAAGAATGTGTAAAATATAAAGAAACTTAATACAGCAAAATATGGATTAACACTATTATACACAGAACTTAATTGAACAAATATACTAAAGTAAAAAAACAATATAGAAATACCTAAAAATAAAGATAAAATGTTAGTCTTTGAATAGCCCTCTTTTCTTAAAATTATAACTCCATTATATATTAAAAATATTCCCATAATAAGTATAGTTATTGGAATACCTACAAATCCCAAAATTAAAAGAATATTATAAATAAATCCATAATCACTATCAAAAGAAATTTGCAATAATGAAATATAAAATAAAAACAAAAATATTATCAACAATATAGGATTTAATAAACTTCTCAAATCTCTATACATAGAAATTACTAAAATAATAAAAATTATAAATGTAATTATATATATAAACATACTACCTCCTTTTTATTATAATAAAATATAATACTACTTCATAAGATAATTTATATAAAGTAGTATATTTTTTTAATTAAGTTTAAACAGCCATTATAATATGTAATTATACAAAAAATCAAATACAAAATCAATAATATAAAAAAATGATATTCGATAAGATGTACAATCGAATACCTTTTTCTATCTAAATATTTTTCTGTATATATTCTATTAAATCACTAATTTTTTCTATGTTACTAGTATCTTCATCAGAAAATTCAAAACCATATTTTTCTTCTATATCCATAACAACTTCCGCTATTTCGATAGAATCTGCATCTAAATCATCATTAAGACTTGATTCTAATTTTATATCTTCTTCATTTACACGAATGTGTCTAGTTATTATTTCTTTTAACTCTTCAAATATTGCCATAATTATTCTCCTTTTATTATCTCCGTCATTTTACTATATAATTTTGTTTTATGCATTTTTTTTGCTTGTTGTACCGCAAAATGTACTGCTTTTTCGTCAGCTGAACCATGAATTTTTATTGCAGGTTTCTGTAAACCTAACAATACAGCTCCTCCATATTCACTGTAATCAAATTTCTTTCTAAATGACTTTAAGCCTGATTTTACTAATAATGCTGATATTTTAGTTTTAATATTTTTCAAAAATATTCCTTTTAATAAACCACTAAAAGAAATTGCAACACCTTCTATAGTCTTTAAAATTACGTTACCAGCAAAACCATCTGCTATTATAACATCATACTTATGATCTAATATATTCCTAGCTTCTATATTCCCTTTAAAATTAGAAACATTTTCTTTTAATAAAATATGTGTTTCTTTGTATAATTTATTACCTTTTGTAGGTTCTTCCCCTATATTTAATAATGCTACACTTGGATTTTCTTTATTGTACATATACTTTATGTATAAATTTCCTAATTTAGCATAATTTAATAAATCGTTAGATTTCGCTTCTACATTAGCACCTAAATCTGTAAGCAAAAATTTATGATCAGTTACAGTAGGCAACATTGTTGCTAGTGCAGGTTTAGCAACACCCTCAATTCTTCCTAGTATGAATAAAGAACTTGCCATAAATGCACCTGTACTACCTGCAGATATAGAAACATCTATAACTCCATCTTTTTGATCTTGTAACATCTTTATCATTGTAGAATCTTTTTTTCTTCTATGAACTCTTGCTGAATCATCTTCAATCAAAACTTCTTCTGTACATAATATTTTTTCTACATTATTTTTTGTTAATAAATCCAAATCTTCTTGTAAACCATAAACAACAAAAGTTATACTTTCATCATTAGAGTTAATGTAATTAATTAATTGCTGTTTATCATCTGCTCCGCGTAAATCTAATCCTACTCTCATCTATACTTTTTCTTCTCCAATTAATTTTGCTTCCACTACAAAGCGTTCTTCCCAGACACCAGTATTATAATTATAAGCATCACAAGTGAACATTGTTAATTTCTTAGGTTCACCTGGTTTTTGATCTAATATTTCTACTTGTGTATCTGTAACATTATAAATCTTTGATACCTCATATGTCAATAGTCTATCTTTAGTAGCTATTTTTACTGTAGTTCCCATTTGTATTTTTCTTAAATTATAGAACCTAATATCAATTCCTTGAACACTATGACCAGCAAGTACTACATTTTGATCATCTAACGTTTGATTATGGTCTACTGTAGCTACACCATTTATTAAATTTATTTCACTGTCTCCTTGAAATATAGGTTCTTGGATTTTTAAATCATCTATTAATAAAATTCCTAACATAGAATCTGTAAGTTTAATACTAGATGAATTATCTGTAAATAACTTTTGCCACCAAGGAATATTTACATCATTTTCATTATTTTTATAAGCTGTTATTATTTTATTATTTACGCTTCCCGTCAAATACTCTCTAATTTTATCCTTAAAAATCAAAATACCCGAAGTGAACAATAGAACTACTATCAAGATATTTATTAATATATTTTTTAATCTTTTTTTGTTCATTATTTCTCCTAATTAAAAATTATTTTTTTCTATCCCTAAATAACTAAGTAATTTTTCTTTATTATCAGTAACTTCTACTATCTTATATGCTAATTTTTTGGCAAGATACATAAGTTCTGTATCATTTAATAAATTTGCCGCTTTAAAACTAGGAATACCACTTTGTTTTGTTCCAAAGAAATCTCCAGGACCACGTTGTTTTAAGTCAAACTCTGCAATTTTGAAACCATCATTTTCCAAACACATAATATCAACGCGTTCATTTTTTCCATCACAAATTAAAACACAATAAGATTGATAACTACTACGTCCTACTCGCCCTCTAAGTTGGTGTAATGTAGCTAATCCAAAACGATTAGCATCAACTATTAGCATAAAAGTCGCATTAGGAACATTAACTCCCACTTCAATAACTGTAGTAGATATTAATATATGTATTTCTCCTTTTATAAATTGTTCAACTATATAATCTTTTTCTTTGTTTGACATTTTCCCATGTAATATAGCTACTTTATACTTGTCGTCTAAATGAGAAGTAATTTTTTCATACATTTCTTCTACATTTTTCAAATCAATTTTTTCTGATTCTTCTATTAAAGGACAAACTACATAACCTTGTCTATTTTTCTCTAACTCTAAAGTTATATTATCTAAAACTGACTTTAACTGCTTACTTGTAGCTTTATATGTTTGTACTTTTTTTCTTCCATGAGGTAATTCATTTATTGTAGACACTTTAATATCAGTTATTAATGTAATTGCTAAACTTCTTGGAATGGGAGTTGCAGTCATCATTAATGAATTAACTTTCTTTCCTTTTTCTAAAAAAGTTTTTCTTTGATTAACACCAAATCTATGTTGTTCATCTGTAATAACAAATTTTAAATCATTAAATTCTACATCACCCTGAATTAATGAATGTGTCCCTATAAGGATATCTATTTCTCCCGCTTTTAGAAGTTCTAAAATCTTTGTTCTCTCTTTTTTGGGAGTACTACTTGTAAGTAATGCTAAACTTACATCCAAATCTCTAAAAAACTCAAAAAAAGTATCAAAATGCTGATTAGCTAATATTTCTGTAGGCGCCATAATAGCTGACTGATAACCTCTTTTTACTACTCCATAAATTAATGCAGCTGCGACTACAGTTTTTCCGCAACCAACATCTCCTTGTAAAAGTCTGTTCATAGAATACGGTAGAGATAAATCTTGAAATATTTCTTCGATAACGTCTTTCTGAGAATTTGTCAAATCAAATGCTAAACTACTAATAAAATAATCTATATCACTCTTATCTAACAATATCTGATAATCTTTATCTTCAACTTTAGAAGATATACTCTGTAGTTGTAACTTTAATTGATAATCAAACAATTCATGAAAAGCAAACATTTTTTTTGCTTTATCAAAAGATACACTATTTTCTGGAAAATGTAAAGTATATAGTATTTTTTTTAGAGGCCATATCCCTTTAAAATTTTCTGGAACAAAATTAATTATATTCTTATCCTTTATATAATTAAAACAATTCTCTACAAGTTCTCTATATTTTTTTTGAGTCACACCCTGTTTTAAATGATAACTAACTTCTATACTATCATCATTAGAATTTGTATCTTTTGAAGCATTAGAAATACTATTTGCAGTTATAGTATTATTAGAACTATTATATATTCCTTTAACAACAACTTCTTTCCCTTCAATTAAATGTTTTTTCAAGTACATTTGATTAAAGAATATTATTTTTACAGATCCATTTGGTGTTTGTAAGGAAAAATATGATCTACTTTTTTTATTTTCATAAAACTGTGTAACAACCCTATTTTCTATTATCCCAGAAGTAACAACCCTATCACCTTGATTTAAATTACTAGAAAATTGTGCTGACATCACTACTTTATAAGGAATATTGAATAATACATCTCTAATATTATAAATATCCATACTATTTAATATACTAGCAGTTTTAGGACCAACACCCTTTAATGATGTTATATTAGTAAGTAATATATTATCCATTTCCTAATAATATACTCCTATAGTTTTCTCCTGTTTTTGTAACAGCTAAACCTCCTTTAGCTGTTTCTTTTAGAGTAGGTGACATCTCTTGTCCTATTCTATACATAGCATCTAAAACTTCATCAGCAGGTATTTTACTTTTTATTCCGCTAAGTGCCATATCAGCTGCCATAATAGCAATACTTGTTCCGGCTGCATTTCTCTTAACACAAGGAACTTCTACTAACCCAGCAACAGGATCACAAACTAAACCTAGTAAATTTTTTAATGCTATCGCAAAAGAATGTCCCGCCATTTCTGGTGTTCCTCCCATAGTTTCAACTATAGCAGCTGCTGCCATTGCACTTGCAGATCCTATCTCTGCTTGGCAACCTCCCTCAGCACCAGATACAGAAGCATTATTAGCTACAACAAATCCAAATGCTCCTGCTGTTAGCAACATATTAACTTGTTGTTCATAACTAATATTAAATTTTTTCTTCAATACATGTATACAACCTGGCAATACTCCTGCAGATCCTGCAGTAGGGGTTGCACAAATAATACCTAAAGATGCATTAACCTCGTTAGTAGCAATAGCAGCTATTACACCATTTAGAAAATCTTCTCCTGATATAGAATTTCCACTATTTACATAATCTTGTAATTTTTTTGCATCTCCACCCGTCAAACCACTTTTAGACTTCACACCTTGAATACCGTCATCTATTGCACATAACATAACATCTAGATTTCTACCCATTCTATTAAGTATTTGTTCTCTAGTAGTACCATTAAGTTCTATCTCTTGTTCTATCATAACTTCATAAATTTTTTTGTTACCTCTCTGGGCTTGAGATATTAAATCCTCTAAACTTTTAAACATACTGCACTCTCCTTATATTTTTGGTGAATATTTTATATGACTAACAAATCCTAAAGATAATAAACACTCTACTATTTCTTCTTTATAGTATTCCATTTCTATAGAAAGTAAGTTACGACCTTCTATTATTGAGCTAGAAAATTTATAACTTTTTAAAATTTGTCTAAAATTTAATACTGTATCTTCTAATTTTTCTTTATTTTCATCAGTCATATCAAAGAAAACAAATATTGTTGGAAAATCTGCAGAAATCTCAACATCAAATCCTTGAATTTCAAATATAACCATTTTTCCACCGCCAATAGATTTTCCACTAACTTCCAAAAATTCACCATCACCCTCTAATTCTATCTTAGCAGTATTAGGATGTATAGGGGTAATTTCACTTTCTATAAATTTGAAATTTATTCCTTGATTTTTAGCATCTTCTAAGCTAGTTCGAATCCCTTTATCAAAGGTATCACATCCTAACAAACCTCCTATTATTGCTATATCTGTTCCATGTCCTCTATATGTATCTTTAAATGATCCATATAAAGTAACTTCTATATTTTTAGGCGAACGATTAAATAAGTTTCTTGTAAACAATCCTATACGAGCAGCTCCTGCTGTATGGGAACTTGATGGACCTACCATTATTGGACCTATAATATCAAATACACTTCTAAATTTCATATTTTTCTCATCTCCTTATAAAAAATAAGTATAAAGTAGTCATACTTTATACTTATTTTTTTAAACCTCTATTATTGTAGGTATTATTACTGGTGTTCTACCAGCTTCTTTTTCTAAGTAACTACTTAACTTGTCTATTATACTTTGTCTAATATTATACATAGTACAATCTTCATTTGACATCAAAACTGATGATATTTCTTCTTTGATTACTATTTTGCACTTATCTATTAATTCTTTTGAGTCTGTATTTTGTATAAATCCTCTAGAAATAATATCTGGATTACTCATTAATAATTTTTTCTTGAAATCCATTACTACAGATACTATTAAAGCACCTTTTTCAGAAAGTTCTTTCCTATCTTTAATAACTACACTTCCTATATCACCAATACCTAATCCATCAACAAAAACATCCCCAGCTTCTATCTTACCTGCTACTCTTGCAGTATCTTTAGTTAATGCAAGTATATCTCCATTGCTCAAAATAAATGTATTTTCTTCTTTCACATCACATTCAACTGCAGTTTTAGCATGAATAACTTGCATTCTATATTCACCATGTATAGGCATAAAATACTTAGGTTTTATTAATCTAAACATTAACTTTTGTTCTTCTTTTGCTCCATGTCCTGAAGTATGAACATTATTTATGCTAGACGTAATAACATTTGCTCCGAGTTTAGAAAGTAAATCAATGTTTTTATTTATCGATACGGCATTTCCAGGAATAGCAGAACTAGCAAAAACAACAGTATCAGTAGGCATTATAGTTATTTTTTTGTGAGTACCGTGAGCTATTCTAGTCAAAGCAGCTAACTCTTCTCCTTGTGTTCCTGTACATAAAATTAATAATTTATTAGGGTCAACTTGTTTTAAATGTTTTGGATTTATAAAAGCATCTTTAGGAGCTTTTATATATCCTAACTCTGTTCCAATTTTAATAGCTTTTTCCATAGAACGTCCAAAAACGGCTATTTTTCTATCATGCTCTATACAAGCCTCTACAACCTGTTTAACTCTATAAACATTAGAGGCAAATGTAGCAAAAATAATTCTATGTTTTACTTTTCTCAAAATATTAGAAATAGTAATTCCAACTTCTTTTTCACTCATAGTAAATTCATTTCTTTCAGAGTTGGTTGAATCAGAAAGTAAACATAAAACTCCTTCTTCACCTACTTTAGCCATTTTATACAAATTAGCAGGTTCTCCTACTGGAGTGAAGTCAAATTTAAAATCCCCCGTATGAACAACTTTTCCTTGTGGAGTATTAACAATAACTCCAAAAGCATCTGGTATTGAGTGCGTAGTATTATGAAATTCTATTTTTAAATATTTAAACTTTAATACTTTATCTTCATCTATTTCATGAAATTCAGCTTTTGATAACAAATTATGTTCTTCTAATTTAGATTTTATTAATCTAAGCGCTAAAGGACCTCCATATATCGGTAAACTAACATTTTTTAATAAAAATGGAATACCTCCAATATGGTCTTCATGACCGTGAGTTATTATCAATGCTTTTACTTTATCTATATTTTTTTCTATATAACTGTAATCTGGAATAATATAATCAATACCTAGCATATTATCTCCAGGAAATTTTACCCCAGCATCAATAATTATTATCTCATCACGATATTGAATAGCATAAGTATTTTTACCTATTTCTCCCATACCACCTATAGCTGCTATCCCTACTTCGTGTTTATTGATAAATCTATCCATTTACTTTCTCCAATTTAAAATTAGCAGATTCTTTTTCAAACTCTAAGTATTGCTCTCCTAATTCTTGTACAAACTCTATATTATAATTTCTATTATCTAAATATTTCAAAACTTCTGGAATACTCTCTGCTTCTACATATATTACTTCAGTATTTTCTCTAACTGGTATTTCTTGTGAATTTTCTTGATAAAATACTTTAAAAACTGCCATTATATCTCTCCTATCATATTTTTTATTATATTAATTGTATAATCTATTTCTTCAAAATTAGTATTTCTATTTATAAATGAAAACTGTAATATATTTCTTTCACGTAAATAAGAACTATTATAATGAATAAATATATTATTTATTGACAACGAATCTCCTATGTTGACACTAGAATATTGTTTAGGAACTTCAACTGTTAAAATAACTGGTGATAATTCATTACTATTTATCTCCATAATAGGTAATTTCAATTGTTCTAATTTAGACCTCATATATCTGTATTTAGATACTACATTATTATAAGGTTCATCTGTTTCAAATTCATCCAAAGCTACATTTAGAGCTTCTATCAATAAAGACGGTTGTGTAAAAGGTATAGAGTTTAAATCATTAGCATATTTTAAATCTAAATAAATGGTTTCTTGCTCTAACTCTACTAAATCACAATTACTTCCAACTATCGCCAAACCTGCTATCGAACAAAACGCTTTTCCAGAAGAACACGCAACATAATCTACATTTGAATAGTCATATTTTATTGCTCCTACAGCTGATATAGCATCAACTGCTAAAACTATATCTTTGTCCCCCCCGCATTCTTTTGCTATATTAATTATCTCATCCAAATTATTTAGAATTCCTACACTAGTTTCATGATGTACAACATATATAAATTTATAATTATTTTCTATAACATCTTTACGTAATTTTTCTAAATCAAAACTTTCTCCAAAATTAACAACATAACTATCATAAGATAAATTATGTCTCTTAGCTTGCCTAACCAATCTGTTTCCAAACTCACCATTAGCCAAAATAACACCTTTTCCTAAATTTCGTTGAGCTAATTGTGCCAAAATAGATTCGTTAGCTAATGTTCCAGATCCATGCAAAATAGTAACATTTTTAACTTTTAATATATTTTTTATTTTTCTTAAAGTGTCTTGAGTCAAACTAACAAATTCTTTACTTCTGTGAGAGTAAAGTTGCTTAGAAAATTTAGACAACACATTATCTGGTAAATCAACCGGTCCAGGTAAGTAATTTATTCTCTTTTGTTTAGATAATTTATCTACCACCCTATTACTTTCACGAAGATCAAGAGCCATAGGTATATACTCTGCTCCTTCTGTTCCAACATTGTCATGAAATCTATTAAAACCAATGTGTCTATATAACTTTTCCTGACGAGTTGTTCCAGATATAAAGACTAAATCATATGAATGTTGAATTAAATAATTAAATGTGCATTCTAATAATCTAAAGAAAGCTTTTGTCTTTCTATATTCTTCTTTTATAGATAAAAGCCTAATTTCTACAGGATTTTTAAAATCTTTTTTATAAAAATCTTCAATTCTTCCTAATTTTTCATCTAAAGAAAAAGGTCTATTAGAATTTAAAGAAATCATTGCTATTACTTCATTATCTTTTTTAGCAATTATATAAATATTTTTATTATGAAATTTATCTATTAGTGTCTTTTCATCATTTTCTTTATGCTGAGGAATTTCATCAACAAAAGTTGCATAGTTTAATTTAAATATTTGATTATATTCGTCTTGTATATTAGCTATTTTATAAATCATACTTTTCCCCACATTTTATTTAAAAATTTCCTAAACTATATAATACCATAATATTGTATATTTTTCAAAAAAATGTATTAATAAAGCTATTATTAAATTAATATTTCACATAAACGACTAAAAAGATTTAGTTAAAAAACTAAATCTTTTATAGCCTAAATAATTTTAATGATTAAAATATTCTTTGATTTCGAATCGCTGTTTTAATATTTGTACATTCATTTATTGCTTTAGCTTCTATAGCTTTTTTAGTCTTAGCTGCTAAGAATCCTTTATATTTAAGTCCCATAGCAGAAGCAATAGCATCTTTTGATCCTAAAGAACAAACTACTCCTCGATTAATATATTTAAAGTTAGGTGTAGAATTTCCTTCAAGTCTATTTACAATATGTTTTGCTGTATAAGTTCCCATTTGACAAGCTATTTGAGCCGTTGTTGGATAAGGTCTTTCTTGTCCTTCTTCTATAAAGGCAGCACAATCTCCAACTATATAAATATCTTCTAACCCTGGTACTGTTAATTGTTGTGTTGTAACTAAGCGTCCATTTTTAGATAATTCAGGGAAAGTAGCGTCCATAATTCTACTACCTTTCACTCCTGCAGTCCATACTAGCGTACTAGCTAATAATTCACGACGCTCTCCGTCAATCTCTACAACAAATCTATCTGAAGTAGCACCTTTTATTCCAGCTCCTAGTATAATTTCAATTCCACGATCTTCTAAAAATTTTCTTGCATAATCACTATATGCTTTATCAAACATCGGTAATAAAACTGGCGCAGCATCTAGACCGTAAATTTTCACTAATTTCTCATCAATACCATATTTATTACATAATTCTTTTCTAGTTTCTACTAATTCTGCTAAAAATTCTATACCAGCTAGTCCTGTTCCTCCAACTACTACAGATATATCTTTAATATCTTTTTCTTCCGATTCTGCATATTTCTTGAAATTACTTTCTAAACGATAAAATATTTTTTCTGCAGCATTTACATCTGTTATTGGCAATGCATTTTCTAACATTCCTTCTATTCCAAATGTTTGTGTTTCAAACCCTAGACCTACCACTAGTAAATCATAATCAAGCTCTTGTTGTTTTGTATAAACTATTTTTTTATCTGTATCTATCTTTATAACTTCATCTTGAACAAAATTTACAGTTTCAGCTAAAATATCTTTTATTTCTATACAAATATCCTCTCTCTTGATATTTCCAGCAGATAATTCATGTAAATTAACAGTATCATAATGATAAGAATTTTTATTTACTAATGTAACTTTAACTTTTCCTTCTTTTATTACTTTTTTTAACCCTTTTAGAGCAGTAAGTCCTCCATAACCTGCTCCTAATATTACTACATTTTTCATTTATTTTTCTCCTTTTATTTTTCTTCTTAAATATAGTATTTAGTTAATAACAACAACCGCGACCGCAACAACCGTCATGTTCGTCATCTAAGTCCGATATTATGTTAGGATTATCTAGAGTAAAATTTTCTCCAGCTTCATCTACTATGTAGTCAATATTTAAACCGCGTAATAACAACTCATCTTCTTCATTAATAACAACTTTTAATCCTTTAAAATTATAAATTTTATCATTTGATAATGGATCTTGCACTATGTCAATATTATAATACATATTAGTTCCATCTAGTTCTAATGAAATTTTCAAAAACGAATCTTGTTCACTTGCATTAAATAGCATTTGTTTAAATTTATCAATAGCTACATCTGTAATTGATATTAATTGATTTTTTTCAAAATCCATAATTTTTCCCTCTTTTACTTTTTATACTATCATTATAACCGTTTTTATAGTAAAATAATAGTCTAAAGTTTTATTTTGTATATTTTTTTTAAAAAATAAAACCAATTATAAGATAAGAGGTTTCTTATGTCAAAAAATGAATTATATGTTATTAATAAAATTAAGTTTGAATTAGAAAAAATACGCCCTAAACTTCAATTAGATAACGGTGATATAGAATTTATAAATTATAAGGATGGTGTTCTAAAAGTAAGAATGCTAGGTGCATGCTCTACATGCTCTGTTGCTGACATCACAATGAAATATGCCATAGAAGATGTAATAAAAAGTAAGATACCTGAAATAAAAAAGGTACTAAATGTAAAAATATCTATTAATTAGTAAATTATCTAAAAATTTATACCTCTATAAAAATAAAAAATGAACTCTATATTTTAGAGTTCGTTTTTTATTAAAATATTTCTTTATAAGAAAATTACATCATAGGCACTTGTGGAGCTGGTGCTTCTTCTGTAATATCTGCAACAACTGCTTCTGTAGATAAAAATAAACTTGATACACTTGCTGCATTTTGTAACGCTGATCGTGTAACTTTAGTTGGATCAACAATACCTGATTTTATCATATCTACCCATTCTCCAGTAGCAGCATTATATCCAAATCCTATCTCTGATTCTTTTAATTTAGCTACTATTACACTACTCTCTACTCCTGCGTTTTCTGCTATTTGACGAATAGGAGCTTCTAAAGCTATTTTTATGATATTAATTCCCGTTTGAACGTCTCCTTCGGCACTTAATTTTTCTACTTCAGAAATAACTTGAATTAGCGCTGTTCCTCCACCTGCAACAATTCCTTCTTCTACTGCTGCTTTGGTTGAATTTAGAGCATCTTCTATTCTTAGCTTTCTTTCTTTTAATTCCGTTTCTGTAGCTGCTCCTACTTTAATTACAGCTACCCCTCCTGAAAGTTTAGCAAGACGTTCTTGCAATTTTTCTCTATCAAATTCTGAAGTTGCTTCTTTATATAAAGATTTAATTTGATTAGTTCTTGCTATTATTTCATCTTTATTTCCTTTTCCATCTACAATAACAGTATTCTCTTTAGTTACCGAAACTTTGTTAGCAGTTCCTAACATAGTAATATTAGCATCTTTTAATTCATATCCTAAATCACTGGTAATAAGAGTTGCTCCTGTTAAAACTGCTATATCTTCTAATATAGATTTTCTTCTGTCTCCAAATCCTGGAGCTTTAACACCAACTACGTTAAAAACTCCTCTAAGTTTATTTACTACTAATTGTTGACTAGCTTCTGCTTCAAAATCGTCTGCTATTATTAATAAAGGTTTAGAAGCTTGAACAAGCTCTTCTAATAAGGGTAAAATTTCTTGAATATTAGTAATTTTTTTATCAGTTACTAATATATAAGGATTTTCTAAATTAGATATCATTTTTTCTGTATCAGATACCATATAAGGTGAAATATATCCTCTATCAAACTTCATTCCTTCTACTATTTCTAAAGTAGTTTCTAATCCTTGTGACTCTTCAATCGTAATTACACCATCATTACCTACTTTTTCCATAGCTTCTGATATAAATTTTCCTATTTCTTCATCTGCTGCAGATATAGCACCTACTTGTGCTATTTTATCTTTAGAATCTACTGTTACACTTATTTCTTTTAATTTTTCTACGGCTACTTTAACAGCTTTTTCCATACCTTTTCTAATTCCAATAGGGTTAGCTCCAGAAGTAACATTCTTTAATCCTTCTGTTATCATTGATTGAGCTAATATTGTTGCAGTAGTAGTACCATCTCCAGCTATTTCATTTGTCTTATTAGCTACCTCTGCAACCAATTTTGCACCCATATTTTCATAAGGATCTTCTAATTCTATTTCTTTAGCAATAGATACTCCATCGTTAGTAATTAATGGTGATCCAAATTTTCTATCCAAAACAACATTTCTTCCTTTTGGTCCTAATGTAACTTTTACTGCGTTAGCTAGTTTGTCAACACCTTTTTTCATCGTTTGACGTGCATCTTCTGAAAATTTTATTTCTTTAACCATATTTTTATTCCTACCTATAAATTAATTTAATATTGCTAATAATTCTTCTTCGTTTACAACATAAAAAGTTTCGTTATTGTAATTTACTTTTTTATAATTATCAGAGAAAATAACCTTACTTCCTTTAGTTAGTTCTCCTCCATTTTCTACAGAAAGTACGCTAGCTTCACCAATAGCATAGATTTCTCCTATATTTGCATCAGTATCATTAGTATTTAGTACTATTCCGCTTAGCGTTGATTGTTTTTCTTCTATTTTCTTTACTATTACGTTATCAAATACTGGTCTAATCATTTTATTCTCCTATCTAAATAATATCTTACTTTGCCATTTTTTATAAAATATATAATATGATATTTTCTAATAAAAGTCAAATAAAGTCAATTAATTATAATTGACTTTATTTTTTTATATTATCCTGAATTTCTTAATCCTGTAGCTATTCCGTTTATAGTTGTATGAATTATTTGTTGATAACTTTCCAAAATAGCATTAGTTCTTTCACGTTTTATTAATTCTATTTGAATATAATTTAAAGTATTAAAATAAGGTAATCTATTTTTTAAACTATATTTTAAATATTCATTATCTGCAAGCAATTCGCTATTGTTTTCTATTTCTAAAATAACCTCTTTAGTTATTTTCCATTCATTATAGATAACATCAAAAACATTTCTAGTTTTTTCATCACTGGCTAACTTAGCATATTCTCTTGCTATATCCATATCTGTTTTCGATAATACCATATCAACATTAGACAATAACGCTCTGAAAAATGGCCATTTTTGGTATATTTCTTGTAAAATTATAATATTTCCTTCTTTTTTATCTATAAATTCTTTAAACGCTGATCCTACGCCATACCAACCAGGTAACATAACTCTATTTTGAGACCAAGAAAATACCCAAGGAATAGCTCTAAGTCCTCCTATATCTGTAATAACTTTCCTAGCTGCTGGCCGTGATCCTATATTTAAACTAGAAATTTCCTTTATAGGTGTCGCTTCAAAGAAATAATTATAGAAGTCTTTATTTTCAAAAACTAGCTCACGATATACTTTGTGACTTTTTTCTACAATTTCATCCATAATTGCCATATATTCTTCTTTTTTTCTAGTTCTTTCAATAGAACCTGTCATTCTATCAATAGTTGCAGATATCATAGTTTCTAAATTATAATAAGCTGCATCTTTATTACCATACTTAGTTCCTATTACTTCTCCTTGCTCAGTAACTCTAATTTTGTCATTAACGCTTCGAAGAGGCTGCGAGATAATAGCTTCGTAACTTGGTCCTCCACCTCTACCCACAGTACCACCTCTACCATGGAAAAATGTAATATTTATATTATACTTTTCTCCAACATCTGCTAATTCGTTTTGAGCTTTATATAAAGCCCAACCAGAAGATAGGTATCCCCCATCTTTATTACTATCCGAATAACCTAGCATAATTTCTTGGTAATTATTGTTACTAGCTACCCAAGTTTTAACTATATCTAATTCTAAATAATTTTCTATAATAGACACTGCATTATCTAAATCTTCAATAGTTTCAAACAAAGGTACAATTTGAATTCTAGAAAAATCTTTACCAATCAAATCAACTTCTTTTAGCATAACGGCTAATTCAAGCAAATCAGAAACGCTAGTTGTATGAGATATTATACTTTGTTTTATAATATCATCACCTAATTTATCCTTTAGCATCTTAGCTGTTTTTAATATAGTAAGCTCTTTTATTAACAATTCTGACTTTTCATTGTTAGTAGATGATAATAATCTAGGTTCATTAATTAATTGATTTAATAAAATACTACATTTTTCATTTTCAGACAAATTACTATAATTAGAAACTACGCTGGCAGATTTTAATAACTCTGCTATACATTCTTCATGAACACTAGAATCTTGACGCAAATCAATACTTGCTAAATAAAAACCAAATACTTCTACTGCTTGAATTAATTGTTCAAAATCTCCATCAACAAGATCAAGACCACTGTTTTCTTCTAATGATTCTTTTATTATTAATAAATCAGCCAAAAATTCTTTTGAAGTATTATAAATTTTTTTATTTTCAACATTTTCTTTTTTATTAAATTGTTTATGTGTATTATTAAGTTTAGTTTTTATTTCATAAATTGCTTTTCTATAGTATTCTTTTTCTCTAAATTCAGAATTATCATCTGATTGATTTGCTAATTCTTTTAGTCTTTTAGATATTTTTACTAATGAATTGGACATAGAATAAGAACGATACAGTTCATCTAATTTCTCTTTATAATAATTTACAATAACATCAAATTGTAATTTTGCTGCTGTTTCTAGAGTATCTGCAGTCACATAAGGATTTCCATCTCTATCTCCACCTATCCACATTCCCATAGTAATTGGAGTAGCTTTATCCAAATTTATTCCTTTCTCTAAAGCTAGTTTTTTGTATTTAATAGTTAGATTAATTATTGCTTCTATAAGAGATGTATGGTAATATTCCATAACATTATTTATTTCATTTGTAACTTTTAATTTTTTTTCTCGAATTATATCTGTCTGCATAATAATTTCTACATATTTTTTTAATTCATTATGCCATTTTTCTTTGTTTATAAGCCCTAATTTTACATCTCTATGTTTTCTTAACAGATTATGTATTTTATTATTTAAATCTAACATACTTTTTCTTTGAACTTGTGTAGGATGAGCTGTTAGTACTGGAACAACATTGATTTTTTCTAATATATCCTTGGCATTAGGTAGTTTATATACATCATCAATAGTTTTAGAAATCTTACCTAAGTACTCTTTATTGACATTATTCTTATAATTTATCTCATATGCTAAATCAACATCTTCAGAAATATTAATTAATAATGGAAGAATAGAGAAAAACCTAGAAACTATATCTATTTCCTCATTATTTAATTTTTCTATTTCCGAATATAATTTTTCATAATCATTGTTATTAGCTAAGTCTTTTATATGTTTAATTTTTAACAATGTTTCTTTTGATGTCATTTTTTCTGTAGCTTCTTCTAAAAGTGTAGTAAGAAGATTTATTTCTTCATTTATAATTTCCTTATTCATACTATTTTCTAATTTTTTTATTGTCACCAAAGTTCACCTCAAACTATAAAATATTTCAAATCTAATTAATAAATAATAGTGATGATAAGAAAGAAAATATTATTTTTGTTGTTTTAGTTATGTTTTCTTCCAAATATATCATCACTATAATTATTATATATTCTAGTTTTCGTTTTCTGTCATTTCTTCTTTTTCTGCTAACGTTACAGTAGCCACTTTTTGAGAATCTACTAAATTAATTAGTTTAACTCCTGTTGCAGTTCTTCCTAGCGTATTAATCATAGATATATCTATTCTTATAATTATTCCTTGATCAGTCATAACCATCAAGTCCTCATTACCACTTATAGTTTTTACAGCTACTATTTTCCCTGTTTTTTTAGTTACTTTGGCTACTCTTATACCTTTACCGCCCCTATTTGTAACTTTAAATTCATTTTCTTTTGATATTTTTCCTATACCATTTTCTGTTACAGTAAGAATTTTTTTATCTTTATTAATAACTTGCATTCCTATAACATAATCGTCTAGTCCGAGAGTGATACCTTTAACACCTCTACTAACACGTCCCATTTGGCGAACTTTTTCTTCATTTATTCTAATAGCCTGTCCACCCGCTGTAACAATCATTATATCATTATTTTTTGTTATTTTCTGAACTTCAATTAATGTGTCGTTTTCATCAAGTTTTAATGCTATTTTTCCTTTTTTCATTATGCTAGCATAATCTGCAAGATTAGATTTTTTTATAACTCCATATTTCGTAGCAAATACTAAGCTTGTATCTTTTTCGTTCAAATCTGAAATTGCTATAATAGAGTTTACTTTTTCTTCTTTGTCAATTTCTAATAGATTGATTATAGGAATACCTTTAGCTTGTCTACTCATTTGGTTGATTTCGTAACCTTTTAACGTATATACTTTTCCTTTATCTGTAAAGAATAAAATATGATCATGTGTTGAACAAGTCAACATATACTCAATGTTATCTTCATCATTTGTAGTCATACCGTTTATTCCACGACCACCTCTACCTTGAGATTTGTACGTACTAGCAGCAAGACGTTTAATATATTGATTATACGATAATGTTATTACTATCTGTTCTTTTTCTATAAGATCTTCATTTTCTATTTCATCAATTTGTCCTTCTATTATAGTACTACGACGATCATCATTATACTTACCTTTTATTTCTAAAAGTTCATCTTTAATTATTTGGATTACTCTTTCTTCTTTTGATAAAATATCTTCTAAATCTTTGATAAGTTCTATAAGTTTTTTGTATTCTTCTTCAATTTTACCTCTTTCCAAACCTGTAAGACGTTGCAATCTCATATCTAATATTGCTTGGGCTTGAATTTCAGTTAAATTGAAACCACTCATAAGTCCTGTTCTTGCTTCATCAGTAGTCTGTGATGCACGAATTAGTTCTATGATTTTGTCTATATTATCTAATGCGATTCTTAATCCTTCTAAAATATGTGCTCTATCTTTAGCTTTCTTTAGATCGAATTGAGTTCTTCTAACAACTACTTCTTTTTGATGCTCTAGATAATAGTATAAAACTTCTTTTAGATTCAGTGTTTTAGGTCGTCCATTTACTAACGCAACCATATTAACACCAAAAGAGCTTTGTAATGGTGTTAACTTAAATAAATTGTTCAAAATTACGTTACTATTTATATCTCTTCTTAACTCGATGACAATTTTTATTCCTTCTTTCAAGTTACTTTCATCACGTAAGTCTGTAATACCTTCTATTTTTTTTTCACGTGCTAAATCTGCTATTTTTTCCACTAATTTAGATTTATTAACTTGATAAGGAATTTCAGTTATAACTATGCGTTCTTTACCATTTTTCATCTTCTCAATGGAAGTTTTTCCTCGCATAATTATAGAACCACGTCCAGTATTATAAGCTTTAACTATACCACTTTTACCTAAAATAAGTGCTCCAGTAGGAAAATCTGGACCTTTTATTTTTGTCATTAATTCGTTTATAGATATTTCTGGGTTGTCAGCTAAAGATATAACTCCATCTATTACTTCTCCCAAGTTATGAGGAGGTATATTAGTTGCCATACCTACCGCTATACCACTACCTCCATTAACTAACAGATTAGGTATTCTTGATGGTAGAACCTTAGGTTCTTTTAAGCTACCATCATAATTGTCTTGATAATCTACTGTATCTTTATTTATATCTCTTACCATTTCAGAAGCTATTCTACTTAGTTTCGCTTCTGTATAACGCATGGCTGCGGCACTATCTCCATCTATAGAACCAAAGTTCCCTTGACCTGCGACCATAGGATATCTACTGTTAAAATCTTGAGCTAAACGTACTATAGTACCGTAAGTTGCTGCGTCGCCATGAGGGTGATATTTCCCCATTACTTCTCCGACTACAGTAGCACTTTTTCTAAATGATTTATCATATGTAAGGCCTAATTCATTAAAAGCATATAATATACGTCTATGAACAGGCTTTAATCCATCACGTACATCAGGTAATGCACGTGAAACTATAACACTCATTGAATAATCTAGAAATGAATTTTCAATTTCTGTAGTTATATTTCGTAGTGTAATATTTTTCTCTTCCATTTGTTATCCTTTCATTATATATCTAAATTAACAACATTCAATGCATTTTCTTCTATAAATTTACGTCTAGGTTCTACTTTTTCTCCCATTAGTGTATCAAATGCTGCATCAGCAATAATAGCGTCATCTATACTAACCTTGTACATACGTCTAGTTTGTGGATCCATAGTAGTTTCCCATAATTCTTCTGCATTCATCTCTCCAAGACCTTTATATCTTTGAACGCTATATTTTTTATCTTTAGCATAATTATCTATATCATTTTTAAGCTCATCTTCATTAAATGAATAATAAACTTTTTTCCCAACTTTTAGACCATATAAAGGCGGTCTTGCTATATAAATATGCCCAGCCTCTATTAATTCTTTCATATATCTGAAGAAGAACGTTAACAATAATGTTCTTATATGACTTCCATCAACATCTGCATCGGTCATGATAACTATTTTATGATAACGTAATTTATCTACATTCATTCCTTCTCCAATACCCATACCTGCTGCTGTTATTAAAGAACGAATCTCATCACTTGCTAATACTCTATCAATTCTTACTTTTTCAACATTTAAAATTTTTCCTCTTAATGGAAGAATTGCTTGGAAGTTACTATCACGCCCTAATTTTGCACTACCTCCAGCAGAATCTCCTTCGACCAAGAATAATTCACATTGACTAGCATCTTTACTAGAACAATCAGCTAATTTTCCTGGTAAATTAGTAAACTCTAAAGCATTTTTTCTCCTAGTAGATTCACGAGCTTTTTTGGCTGCTATTCTTGCTCGGGCAGCTTGAATTGCTTTTTCTATTATTATTTTGGCTACTTTAGGATTTTCTAATAAAAATCTATCAAATTCTTCTGAGAACAATTTATTAGTTATTGTACTCATCTCCGAATTTCCTAACTTAGTTTTAGTTTGTCCTTCAAATTGAGGATTTGGATGTTTAATAGAAATTATTGCAACTAATCCTTCACGAACATCATCACCAGTTAATGTTTCTTTTTCTTTTATAATATTATTTTTCTTACCATAACTATTTATAATTCTCGTTAAAGCCGTTTTAAATCCAGACTCATGACTACCACCCTCATGAGTATTTATATTATTAGCATAACTTAATATGTTACTAGAATAACCTGAATTATATTGCATTGATATTTCTACTTCTTTTCCGTCCATTTCAGATTGAATATAAATTGCCTCATGGATTGGATCTTTATTTTCATTAAGCATAACAACATATTCTAAAATACCACCTTCATAATAGAAAGTTTCTTCTTTTACTTCTTCTAGACGTT
Organism: Gemella sp. GH3; assembly: GCF_013415425.1. GTDB lineage: Bacteria > Bacillota > Bacilli > Staphylococcales > Gemellaceae > Gemelliphila. Next base: position 52,846 of record NZ_JACBYC010000163.1, read on the forward strand.
CATCACGTAAAGTAATTGTTATACCTTTGTTTAAGAATGCTAATTCTCTTATACGAGTTCTAAGTATATCGTATTCATAAACTGTCGTTTCTTGGAATATCGTAGGATCTGCTTTAAATCTAATTGTAGTTCCTGTACTAGTAGTTGAACCTATAATTTCAAGATTTTTTACTACTTCTCCTTTTTCAAAAGACATGGCATAAATGTTACCATCTCTGTGAACTCTAGCTTCCAAATTAGTAGATAATGCATTTACTACACTCGCTCCTACTCCGTGTAATCCTCCAGATACCTTGTATCCTCCGCCACCGAATTTTCCTCCGGCATGTAATACTGTTAAGATAACTTCTAACGCTGGTTTCCCAGTTTGTTCTTGGACGTCTACTGGAATACCCCTTCCATTATCTTCAACTCTAATCCAATTGTCCTTTTCTATTGCTACTGTAATATTATCACAATACCCTGCTAATGCCTCATCAATAGAATTATCTACAATTTCCCATACTAAATGATGTAATCCTTTTTGTGAAGTTGATCCTATATACATTCCTGGTCTTACTCGAACAGCTTCTAAACCTTCTAAAACTTGTATTTGATCAGCATTATATTCTTGTGTAAATTTCTTTTCTGTCATTTTGAATCCTTTCAATATTAATTCATATCTTTACTAATAATTCCATTATTTATTCTAAAAACTATAGAGTTATCTAATAAATCTTTCGTTAACTCATTAACTGATGGAGTTGTAATAAATGTTTGAACATCATTATTTATTATAGATAACATTTTTTCTTGTCTATTTTTATCCAATTCACTTAAAACATCATCTAGAAGTAAAATTGGATATTCTCCTGTTTTTTCTTTCAAAAAATAAATTTCTGCTAACCTAAGCGATAATACTATACTTCTTTGTTGTCCCTGAGAAGCATATTTTTTAGCATCTTTATCATTTAGAAAAAATATTAAATCATCATGATGAATACCTATTTTTGTACTACCATTGTTTATATCATCATGCATCTTTTTCATCATAGCTTCTGTTAATTTATTTTCATTAAACTCACTACTCTCTATATTGTTTAATCTAAGCTCATCCATAACTGACGATTTATATATTATTCTTAATTTTTCTTTATTATCAGAGATATTTAACATAGTGTCATAGGCAAAACTATTAATTCTTTTTATAAAGTTTACTCTCTCTTTAGTTATATAAATTGCCAACTTAGATAATTGTAAAGTTAAAGTTTCTAAATACATTTTTGATACTTCATCGTTACGATTTTTTCTCATTTCTTTTAGAAAAGTATTACGCTGCTTTAATAAATGTTTATAAGTTAAAGAATATTTATGGTATATTCTAGATATTTGATAAAATTCTCTATCTATAAAATCACGTCTTAATGATGGAGATCCTTTAACTAACTGCAAATCTTCTGGAGAAAAAAGAACGATATTTAACTCCCCTACAAAATCAGTCAGTTTTGATTTCTTTATTCCAGAAATTTTGGCATTTTTACCTTTTTGACTAATTGCAAGCATAATATCTTTCTCAGTATGATTATTCTGAAGAGTACAAGACATACAAGTAGCTTCTTCGCCAAATTTAATACATTCTGTATCCTTTTTTGTTCTAAAACTTCTTCCTAGAGATAGAAAGAAAATAGATTCAATAATATTAGTTTTTCCGTTAGCATTATCTCCTACTAAAATATTTAATGATGGATGTAAATTAATATTTATAAAATCATAATTTCTAAAATATAGGAGATTGAGATTCTTAAGTTTCATTTACAATTAAATACTTTTTATCAAATAATTGTACAATATCATTATTGTACAATTTTTTTCCACGCCTATTTTCTAATTCTCCGTTTAGAACAACACCATTATCCATTAAAAAATGTTTTGCCTCTCCTCCAGAACCAATAAATCCTTCAATTTTTAGAAATTGTGTTAAAGTTATAAATTCACTATCAATAAAAATTTTTTTCATACAACCTCCATAAAATTAAAACTAGATGCAGAGTTGCATCTTAACCTATTAATTATACCATACGAAAGTATTTTTTTCAATTTTGATAATAAGTATAACCTTTAAATTAAATTTTATATTTTTTAAAACCTATCTTTCTAATGTAAATTAAATTACATATTATTAATTATATAAATTATATTATTAAATCATTTTATTTGAATTAAGATAATTATAAAACATTACAGCATTTTAGTTCTTTCTGAATTTACATTTATATAAGACTGTTATATAATTAAAGTAGGTGGTGATTTTATGAATATTAAAAATAAAATAGAAAATATTTTAAAAGAAGAAGTTATAGATATAAAAAAGACTAGCTATGGAATAACAAATGTAAACTACATAATAACAACAAATGAACACAAATATTTTTGTAGAATTCCTAAAGATAATTTACTCTTATCAAAAAAAGACAATGAGTTAGAAGCACTTAATACACTAAAAAACAAATCGTATTTTTTAAAACCTATTTATTATAGCCAAAATTTATTAATAACACCTTTTCAGCAAAATGCTAAAACATTTATATCTAATAAAAATCTTTCTACAATAGTTGAAATAGCAAATATTTTAAAAGATTTTCATAGTAGTGAATATATTGTAGATAGCGAATTTAATCCTACAAAAAAATTTAAACAATATTTTGAACAAATAGAAAATAAAAATAACTATATAGATAAATATATTTACTTATTAGACGAATTTGAAAAGTTTTATGAACCTGATAGACTGTGTCACAACGATTTAGTAGAAGGAAATTTCTTGTTTGTAAAAAATAAAATTTATCTAATTGATTTTGAATACTGTGGACTTAATGACCATTATTTTGATATAGCTAGCTTTATATCAGAAAATAATCTAAATTACCAAGAAACTATAACATTTTTAAAAAATTACTTTAGTGAAGAAGCGTGTAATTTTGAAAAATTAGATATATTTTTAAAATTTGCAGATTTACTTTGGTACACTTGGGCGTTGTTGCTATACGAAAAACGAGGAGAAGAAGTTTACAAAACAATATTCGAAGAGAAACTAAATAGTCTAAAATACCCAAGAAAAATTAAATATTAGGAGAATACTATGAATTTAGGGAAAATAGGATTTGGTACTTATAAACTAGTTGATGAGGAACAAACAATAAATGCCATAAACTTTGCACTTGAAAATGATTATAAACTTATAGATACTGCCTCATATTATAAAAACGAACATATTATCGGTAAAGCTATAAAAAACTTTAACAAAAATATGGCCGAGCGACTTATCTTACGATGATACAATGAAATCATTTGAAAATAGCTATGAGAAATTAGATGGTAAAATAGATATGTTACTAATACATTGGCCTCACCCTGATAAATACTTAGAAGGATATAGAGCATTAGAAAAATTAAAAGAAGAAAAAGTAGTTAGAGAAATTGGAGTTGCAAATTTTGAAATAAAACATTTAGAACACTTGAAAAATAATGCTAATATTAAACCTTTTCTAAATCAAATAGAAGCACATCCTAAATTTGCACAAAATGAATTACGTAGATATCTTGAGAAAGAAGGTATTTTGTTGCAATCTTGGTCTCCTACAGCCCGAGGAGTGTATAACGATGATGAAATTGTAAAACAAATAGCAAAAAAACATAATGTTACAGCTACTCAAGTTTTATTAAATTGGCATATAACTAGAGGATATCATCCAATTCCAAAATCTGCTACACCTAAGCATATTTTAGAGAATATACAAAGCACAAAATTTAATTTGTCTGAAGATGATATTATTAAATTAAATAGCCTTGATAGTGGTTTGAGACTTGGATATCATCCCGAACTATTTCCATATGAAAAATAATTTATTACTTCAAAATTAATTATTACATAATTAAAATCTAACATTTAAAGTTCACTTTTTTATTAGTGGACTTTTTTTGTAGACTAATGTATTTGCTATTTAGCGATTAAAATAAAAAATATTCAGCATAGAGATTTTTTTACTCTACACTGAATATTATACTATCCTTTATGTTAATTTAGGAATTTTTAGAGATTGTCCTACTGTTAAATTATCTGAACTAAGATTATTTTCTTGCTTAATAGCAGATACTCCTGCTTGTGCATTAGAATCCCCATAAGCTTTTGCTGAAATTTCAAATAAAGTATCTCCCGATTTAACTACATAATTAGAATCTACAGTTATTTGTGAAGTACTTTGTCCTTGTTGTAAAGAACTACTATTATTGTTTTGTGTATTTTGTTCTTGGACAGAATTAGTAGTAGCACTCGGAATTTGTTGTTCTTTCTTTTCCTCTTGAGGTACTTGTGCTACATTTTGAGAAGTATTAGTCTTAGTCTCTGCTTTCTTACTAATATTTTGTCCCAAAAATGTTACCAAATAAAGTAAAACTGGTGTTATTAGTATTAAAACTATCCCTATTAAACTATTTCTTAATTTTCTCTTCATACCTGCTCTACAACCTCGAAATATTCTTTATAAAATCCCCCTATTTTTCCACTATTATCTTTTATAAAAATATATTCTTCTGTTTCATTAACTACATCATATACTTTTCCAATTGTTAATACATTTTCCACAGTAAATTTCTTAGAATTTACATTAGTAACTTTTACTTGCTTCATTATTTATATCCTCCATAATTAAAATTCTTATCTTTCAACCTATTGTAACATAAATTTGAAATAATTAAAAATACTATAAATGATAGGAATAGTGAAATTACAACAGGTTCTATAAATGTAATTTTACAAATCCTCTTAAAAATTATATAACTTACTAAGCCTACTATAGTCGAAGAAAATGCTCCGTATTTTTCTGCTTTTTTCCAATATAGTCCAAGAATTATTGGCCATAAAAACGTTACTTCTAATCCACCAAATGCAAATAAATTAATTTCTACTATTAGAGATGGTGGTGTAATACTAAGCATTATAGCCAACAATATAATTAATAAATTAACTACATAAACTAATAATGGTATTTTTTTCTCTGTTACCTTATTTCTTATTAAGTTAATGTTCAACAATATATCTTTTACTAATGTTGAAGATACTAATAAAAATTGAGCATTCACAGTAGTTATTATAGCTGCCATTGGTGCAGAAAGAACTATAGCAACTAAGTACCATGGCAACATTCTTAATGTTACTATTGGTATTACAGAATCATAATCTGTTATATCTGGAAATACCCCTCTTGAGATAACACCTATAAAGTGTACTCCAAACATAACAATAAATATAACTATTGTTCCAATAATTATTGATTGCTTTAAACTTCTATTGTTTTTATATAGCATTGAATTTATAGCAATTTGTGGAATACCTACTAATCCTACACCTACCAATACCCAAAATGAAGATACATAAATGCTAGTTAAACTTTTATCTACCCCATAAGGTGTTAATAAATTAGGGTTCTGATTATAGAGATTCTGCATTATAGAATTTATTCCGCCACCAAATTTTATTATTGATATAAATAGTATTATAGTTGCAAAAATCATAATAAGACCTTGTATCATATCTGTTATTAATATGTTTTTCAAACCACCAAATACTACACAAAATAAAATTATAATTGAAATGATTAGTATCCCTGTTTTATATTCTATATTTAATAAAGCTGATAAGAGTTTTGCTCCACCTATCCATTGTGCAGACATAGCAGCTAATAAAAATGCAATCATAGCTATAGCTGAAATATTAGCTAAAATTTTTGATTTATAGCGATACTTTAAATAATCAGTTATAGTTATAGCATTTATTTTTTTTGCAATATTTTGAAATCTTCTTGCTAAAACCAACAAAACAAAATAACCTGCTGTAACCTGAATAACAGCTAATAAAACCCATCCCAAACCTAATTTATATGCAATTCCTGGGCCAGAAAGAAAAGTAGAAGCAGAGCCGTAAGTAGACATTAATGTTATAGCTAATATAATACCACTGACTTTTCTATCTGCTAAATAATATCTTTCAAAAAAACTACCTTTAAAATTTCCTTTATAAAGAACTTTACCAAATAATAAAGGAGTTAAAATTATAGTTAAAAATATCAAAAAAAATAGAATTATAATCTTATTGTTATCTATGTTATTCATCTTTATTCAATCGTCTTTCTTCTTCTATTTCTATGTCTTCATTAAATATAATATTACAAATAATTATAAGTAATAAAATAATAAATATACTTACAACTATAGCACTATAAAAAAACCATTCTGGCATGCCTAAAATATATTTATAATCTTCTACAGCTATATTCTTATACTTAATATAAGCAAAATAATACCATAGTGCAAAATGTGTAATAACTAAAAATATGGCATAAATATAATCTTTATTTTTCATCTTCGTAACCTGTAATATTAGAGAATATAGTGTATATGTTGATATAAAATATTTTAACTAAATCAACTACTATACTTCCTAACAATACTCCCGCAACCACATCAGTAATATAATGTGCACCGACTATTACCCTTGATACACATATTAAGACTATAGCTATGGGAGTAATTTTTTTCAAAATATCTACTTTATTACTATTAACTATAAATAATAACGATAAGAAAAATATAGTTGCTACAGTAGCGTGCCCACTAGGAAAACTAAAACCATCATAAATATCTAGCGGTCTTGATCTATGAATAACATTTTTAAAAAACAAAGCTAATACTGATCCAAAAAATGCAGTAGAAAGAATAAAAATTGATTTCTTATAATTTTTCGTAAAAAATAAAAATAAACCTAACATTCCCATTAGTAATAATAAAATCTTATCGTGCAGTATATATGATATAGCTTTTCCTATGCTTCCAAATATTACACCACCAACCACAGAGGTTGCTATATCCGATAAAATATAATCAAATAAATTATTAGGATATAAAACTGCTATAAATAAAAGCATAAAGAATAATACCGCTTTTGTATATGTTATTATTTTAATATCTTTCAAAATTCTCCTCCACTAATTTTACTATTTTTTCATAAAAAATCTCAACATCATTTATAATACTTTTTTCTTCTTTATAGGTAATTATACTTTCTTTATAACTTGAGATATTATTATAAAATTCTAATATATCTTTAACTTCAAAATTATTCAAAGTATCTTCATTAACAACTTTTGAAAAACCTTTTTGTAAGAAAAATCTAGCATTATCAATTTGGTCTCCTCTACTTTGATTTGTACCTAAAGGAATTAATATTGATGGAATATTTAATGCTAAAAACTCATAAATAGAATTTGCCCCTGCTCGTGATATCGTAAAGTCTGTTATTGCAAAGATATCAAATAATTCCTTACTAATAAATTCAAACTGTTTATAGCCTCTTCTAATTAATTCGTTGTTATATAACCCTTTTCCTACTAAATGAGCAATTTGAAAATCTTTTAATAATTCATCCAAATTATTCCAGATATATTCATTTATTATTTTTGAACCTAAAGAGCCACCCATCACTAAAATAACTGGCTTATCTTTGATAAATTGACAAACTTCATACCCTCGTTCTTTATTTCCTGAATATATATCATCTCTTACTATAGCTCCTATTAGACTGGCTTTATTTTTAGGTAAATACTTTAATGTTTCTTCAAAAGTTGTAAATATATGATTACTAAATTTTATATTAATTTTATTTGCAAGTCCAGGAGTTAAATCAGATTCGTGTAATATTGTAGGTATTTTCAACATTTTAGCAGCAATACACACGGGCACACTTACAAATCCCCCTTTAGAAAAAACAAAATCTGGTCTTTCTTTTCTAAGAACTCTCAAAGAATCAACTATTCCTTTAAGAACTCTAAATGGATCTGTAAAGTTTTTTAAATCAAAATATCTACGCAATTTCCCTGAACTTATAGGATAGTACTTTATATCATTTAATTTTCCTATCATTTCTTTTTCTATACCTTGTTTACTTCCTATATAAGATATTTTATATCCATTTTTAACAAATTCGGGGACTAATGCTATATTAACCGACACATGACCAGCCGTTCCCCCACCTGTGAGTAATACTTTCTTCACTGTTATTCCTCTTTCAACTTTTTTTCTAATTTTTCAGCTACTGCTTTAGGAACCAATTTTGTCAAATCTGCTCCAAAACCAGAAACACCTTTAACTATACTCGAACTTATAAAAGAATATTTTGTATTTGTCATCATATAAAATGTTTCTATACCATCATCCAAAACTTTATTCATAGATGTAAGCTGCATCTCATATTCAAAGTCAGATACTGCTCTTAATCCTCTTATTATTATATTTGAATTAACTTTTTTAGCATAATTAACTAACAAGCCAGAAAAAGTATCAACTTTTACATTATCTATTCCTGTCAATTCTTTAAGAGAATTTTCTATCATACTAATTCTCTCTTCGAGTGTAAATAAATATTTTTTATCTGGATTAACAAGAATAGCAACAATTATTTCATCAAAAATCTTACTACTTCTTTCTATTATATCCATATGACCATTAGTAATTGGATCAAAACTTCCTGGAATTATAGCTACTTTATTTTTCAATATTATTTCTCCCTATAATTATATATAGTAATTTTAATATTACCATATTTTTTTTCTTTTTCTATTTCTAATCTATTATCAATAAAATTTATTGTCTCATTACTTCCCGTTTCACAAACGATAGTAGCATTATCTTCTAATAAATTATAGTCTATTAGATTTTCTAAAGCATTATCTACAATTTTCTTATTATAAGGGGGATCAAGTAATACCATATCAAATTTTGAGCCTTTTTTAGCTAATATTTTTATTGCACGTAAATAATCATTTCTGTAAACAGAATAATCTTCTTTTGAAATTTTACATTTATCTAAATTACTATTAATGATTTTTATTGCATCATAACTTCCATCTATGAAAGTTACATTCAAAGCTCCCCTACTCAAAGCTTCTATACCTAGTCCACCACTTCCAGCAAATAAGTCTAAAACGTTAGTATCTTGACAATAAATCATATTGAATAAACTCTCTTTAACTTTATCAGTTGTAGGTCTTGTAGCCATACCTTCTAGACTATTTAATTTTATTGATCTATACTTACCTGATATTACACGCATTTATTAATACTCCTTAAGCATTTCAAATGATTTATCTAATCCAGATAATTTAAATGAAAATTCTGTTAGTTCTGATTTTATTATTTTTTTTACATATTTCTTAGATTCTAAATCTTCTATTATATTGTTAGCCTTGCTAGCATCTACATATAAACAAATATATCTATTTTTTTTCGAAAAACATATTACATTACCATATTTTTCTAATTTCTGTATATCTCTTACATGTTTGAAATAAACATATATTCCTTGTCTCTTTTTTTCAAATAATTCCATAATTATCCTCTACAATACAATTGTAGCATCAACTCTACCTTTGTCATCAATATTTATTACTTTTACCTTAACAGTATCTCCTATATTAACAACATCTTCTACTTTTGCTACACGTTCTTTAGATAATTTTGATATATGGACTAATGCATCTGTACCAGGGAATAATTCTACAAAAGCTCCAAATTTTTCTATTCGTCTAACTGTAGCTAAGTATATTTCTCCTACTTCTGCTTCTCGTGTAATATTTTCAATAATTTCTATAGCTTTATTAATATCTGCCAAATTAGTAGATGATATAAATACATCCCCAGTTTGTTCAATATCAATTTTCACACCTGTTTTCTCAATAATTTCATTAATTACTTTTCCACCAGAACCTATAACATCTTTTATTTTTTCTGGATTAATTTTGATAATTTTTATTTTAGGTGCATATTCAGAAACTTCTTCTCTAGGCTTATCAATAATACTGTTCATATGTTTCAATATTTCTAAACGTCCCACTCTAGCCTGCTCTAAAGATTCTTTTAATATTTGCTCACTAAGACCATCTATTTTTATATCCATCTGTAAAGCTGTAATACCTTTTTCTGTACCAGCCACTTTAAAGTCCATATCCCCTAGATGATCTTCCATACCTTGAATATCTGTTAATATAGTATAATTTTCATATTTTTTTATTAAGCCCATAGCTATACCTGCTACTTGAGATTTTATTGGAACTCCTGCTGCCATAAGTGCCATAGATCCTGAACAAATAGTAGCTTGTGAACTTGATCCATTAGACTCAAGTATTTCAGAAACTACTCGAATAGTATAAGGAAACTCCTCTTGAGAAGGTATTACTTGTTCTAATGCTCTTTCTCCTAATGCACCATGACCTATTTCACGACGTCCAGGAGCACGCATAAATCCTACTTCTCCTACAGAATATGAAGGGAAGTTATAATGTAGCATAAATCTTTTATTCTCTTCCAAAGTTAAGTCATCTATTATTTGTTCATCAGAAATATTCCCTAATGTAACTACACCTAGCGATTGTGTTTGCCCTCTAGTGAATAGCGCTGATCCATGAGTTCTAGGCAATATATCTATTCTTGATGATAAAGGACGTATTTCTGTTAAATCTCTACCATCTGGACGAACTTTATCTTCAGTTATTTCTCTTCTAACTTCATCTTTTACTATTTTATCTAGAGATCCTCTTACCTCTTTTATTAGAGCTTCTATATCTTCTACTTCCATTTGTTCATAGTAAGATAATACTTCTTCTCTAACTTTATTTATAGCGTCATCACGACCTTTTTTTTCTCTAATAGAAATTGCATTTTTAATATCGTCAATAAATTTCTCGTAAACTTCTTTGTATATATCTTCGTCAAGAACTTTTAATACAACTTCCATTTTTTCTTGTCCTATTTCAGAAACTATTTCTTGTTGGAACGTTATTAATCTTTTTATTTCTTCGTGACCAAACATTATTGCGTCTAACATTATTTCCTCTGAAACTTCTTTAGAACCAGCTTCTACCATATTAATAGCTTCCATTGTTCCAGCAACTTTTAAATCTATTAAAGATTTTTCTAATGATTCTACATCTGGATTAATAATATATTTTCCATCTACATATCCTACCGTAACTCCTGCAATAGGTCCTTTAAATGGGATATTAGATACCGACAAAGCTAATGAACTTCCTATCATAGCTGCCATAACTGGATCACAATCATATTCTACAGAAAGAACAGTTGAAATAACTTGAACTTCATTTCTGAATCCATCTTCAAAAAGTGGACGTATAGGTCTATCTATAAGACGTGCTGCCAAAGTAGCTTCAGTCCCTGCTCTTCCTTCTCGACGTAAAAATCCACCTGGTATTTTTCCAACAGCATACATTTTTTCTTCATAATTTACAGTAAGTGGAAAGAAATCTACATCTTTAGCTTCTTTAGAGGCAACAGCAGTAGTCAAAACTACTGTATCACCATATCTTACTAATACAGCAGCATTAGCTTGACGAGCTACTTCTCCTATTTCTACTATTAAATCTTTATCAGCTAATGTTGTTTTATATATTTTTTTATCTTGAAACATATCCATACCTTTCATTCTTTATTTTTTCCAATACAAAATCACTACTATATTATACTATGTAAGAACTTAAAATACAATGAAATATAACCTTTTAATAATATAAAATTATGATTATTACCAAATTTTAATAAATTATTTTCTATAACTGTGATTGTTTATAATTACCAATAAATGTCTTTATAACTTATACTTTATAAATAAAAATCTCTTAATTTAGTAAAATACTAAATTAAGAGATTTTTAACATTATTCATTTAATGTAACATATTGTTGAATAGAGTCACATACATATTGCGCTGTTCCATTTCCAAATTTATCCAAATTATTTTTAAATTCTTCATTTTGAACATACCCATAACCAATACTTGAAAATACATCTATTTTACAATCAAAAGCATATTTACAAATACACTTATGAAGTTGTTCTGCTAAATCTACGTTCTCTTTAGATACAGCACTTAGTCCATCTGACATATTTTTTGAAAAAGCAAAAAAGATTTTATTAAATTCATCTACAACTTCTTGCTCTTTTCCTTTTTGTTTCGAAATAGCTTGTTCAACAACTTCTTCGCCATACTTATCTATTGCCTCTTGTTTGTATTTTTGATTATCCTGATATGTGAACCCATTAAATTTTTCTTCAATTGTCATATTTATCCTCCTTTCTTCAGAAATAATAGTTTTTTCTAATGTATTTATTAACGTTAGTAGTCTATCTTTCTCTTTATTCATTAATATTAATTGTTGTTTTAGTTTAGACAAAATTTTATCAGAATCTTCAATTAATAAATTTTTTATTTCTTCTAAAGAAAATCCTAAATACTTATAAAATAGTATTATCTGCAATTTAGACATGTCTTTTTCTGTATAGTATCTATAACCATTATCTTTCTTTTTTGGTATTAATAGCCCTATACTTTCATAGTGTCTTAAAGTGCGCACCGATAAGCCACTAAGTTCGCTTGCTTTCTTTATTAAATACATACGATACCTCCTAACAATATTAAGTATATTCTATGACGTTACGTTATAGTCAACTAATTTTTTAAAAAAATTTTTTTAGAAAATAAAAAACAAACTACTATCATCAATAAATCTTATACTATTAGCTTTATTAATGACAATAGTTCATTATCTACTGAATATAATAATTAATCAATTATTAAAAAATCTGCAAAAACATCATTACCGTAAAATAAACCTTTTCTTGTCAAACTTAATATATTATTTTCTAATTTTAAATATCCAGCAGATATATTTTTATCTATACTTTTTTTATAAAGTTCTCGGGAGTTAATATTATATTTATTGTCTACTATATCTAAGTCAACACCTTTTAATAGTCTAAGACCTAAGAAAAAATGTTCTTCTATTTTTTCCTTTTCTGTAACTTTATTTTCTACTCTACGTGCATTACCTTTCTTAACAATACTGTCTATATAAAATTTAACTGGTCCATGATTAGAGTATCTTATCCCATCAATATATCCGTGTGCTCCAGCTCCTATGCCATAATATTCATAATTTAACCAATAATTACTATTATGAATACTTTCACTTCCCTGCTTACTAAAATTACTTATTTCATATTGAATAAAACCTTGTTTATTCAAATAATTGATAGTTAAGTCATACATTTGTTCTTCTACTTCATTAGTCGGTAAAATTATATGTTTACTTTTAACTTGATTATATAACTTAGTTCGTTGTTCTAAAATTAAAGAATAACAAGAAATATGATTAATTCCATAAGACACTATTGTTTCCATACTGTCACATAAATCTTCAACTGTTTGACCTGGCAGGGCAAACATTAAATCTACATTAATATTATTAATGTTAACATTTTTTAGATTAGTAATTGCTTTTTTTACATCATCTTTTTTATGTCCGCGTCCAATAACTTCTAGTATTTTATTATTTAATGTTTGTACTCCCATACTAACTCTGTTTACACCATAACGTTTCAAAATATTTACTCTATCTATCGTTAAATCTTCTGGATTTGCTTCAAAAGAAAATTCTTTCAACTTATTAACAGTAACTTTTTTATTTACAGCTATTAGTAATCTAATTAATTGATCATCACTTAAAGCACTAGGCGTACCACCACCAATATAAACAGTTTCTATATTATTAGTATCTATTATTGTATCTAACTCTATTATTAAAATATCTATATATTCATCCACAGGTTGATGTTGAATATAAAATTTATTAAAATCACAATAACTACATATATATTTACAAAAGGGAATATGTATATATATTCCCTTTTTTTTACTATTATCCTTACTCATCGTCCATTTTCAGAACAGCCATAAAAGCATCTTGTGGAACTTCTACACTTCCTACAGCTTTCATACGTTCTTTTCCTTTTTTCTGTTTCTCAAGCAATTTACGTTTTCTACTAATATCTCCACCATAACATTTTGCTAAAACATTTTTACGCATAGCTTTAATAGTTTCTCTAGATATTATTTTATTACCTATTGCTGCTTGAACTGGAATTTCAAATTGTTGTCTAGGTATTAATTTTTTTAATTTTTCTACTATTACCTTTCCTCGTTGATAAGCAAATTCTCTATGAACAATAAAACTTAATGCATCAACTTGCTCTCCATTTAGTAGTATATCCATTTTTACTAGATTACTTGGTTCGTATCCCATCATTTCATAATCAAATGATGCGTACCCTTTAGTATTTGATTTTAATTGATCAAAGAAGTCAAATACTATTTCAGACAACGGAATATTATAAGTTATGTTTACTCGTGTAGAATCTATGTAATCCATATTCAAGAATATACCGCGCTTTTTCTGACATAATTCCATAACAGAACCAACAAAATCATTTGGTACCATTATGCTTGCCTTAACATAAGGTTCTCTAATAATATTAATTTTCTGTGGATCTGGCATTTCTGATGGATTAGATACTTCTAGGATTATACCATCAGTTTGTTCAACTTTGTAAATAACAGATGGCGCAGTAGCTATAATATCAATATTAAATTCACGCTCTATTCTCTCCTGAATAATTTCCATATGAAGCATTCCTAGAAAACCACATCTAAATCCAAATCCTAATGCTTGTGATGTTTCTGCTTCATATTGCAAGGCTGAATCATTTAATTCTAGCTTTTCTAACGCTTCACGTAAATCATTATATTTAGCAGAATCTATAGGATAAAGTCCACAATAAACCATTGGATTTAACTTTCTATATCCCGGTAGTGCTTCTTTGGCAGGATTATTATAATTTGTTATTGTATCCCCTACTCTAGTTTCACTGACGTTTTTGATAGAGGCACAAATAAATCCTACATCACCTACTGTAAGCTCATCGACTTGTTTTTCCTTAGGGGTGTGAATACCTACTTCTGTAACATCAAATACTCCACCAGTAGCCATCATTTTTATTTTATCTCCTGGTTTAACTGTTCCATTTTTTATACGAACAGATACTATTACACCTCTATAAGGATCATAAACTGAATCAAATATTAAAGCTTGCAAAGGTTCTTCAGAATCTCCATCAGGTGCTGGTATATATTCTACTATTTGCTCTAAAATTTCTTCTATTCCTATTCCTGCTTTAGCAGATGCCAAGACTATATCATCTGTAGGTAATCCTATAACATCTTCTATCTCTGTCTTAACTTTCTCTGGATCTGCTGCAGGTAAATCTATTTTATTTATAATTGGTATTATTTCCAAATTGTTATCAAGGGCTAAATAAACATTGGCTAGAGTTTGAGCTTCTATTCCTTGAGCAGCATCCACAACTAATATAGCCCCTTCACAAGCTGCCAATGATCTAGAAACTTCATAAGTAAAATCTACGTGTCCAGGAGTATCTATCAAATGTAAAATATATTCTTCTCCATCTTTGGCTGTATACTTTAATTGAACAGCATTTAGCTTTATAGTTATTCCTCTTTCTCTTTCTATATCCATAGAATCAAGTAGTTGAGCTTTCATTTCACGAGATTCAATAGCTTTTGTTTTTTCTAAAATCCTGTCAGCTAACGTTGATTTTCCATGATCTATATGTGCAATAATAGAAAAATTTCTTATTTTCTTTTGCCTGTCATTTCTTTTATTCATTTATAATCTTCCTCTAAAAATCTATTTCTTCTAAGTAATCTTTTATATCTCCATAAGAAAAACCATCTCTAATTAATTTTTCAATAATTTTATTCTTCAAAGTATAATTATCGTCATATTTTTTGCTGAATTTATTATAAGCTTTTTGATAGTATTTGCTTATAATCCTATTATCAGATCCAGTATCTTCATGGTTTTCTAGGTATATTTTAAATACTGAATTTATTATATCAAAAGAATAGCCATTTGTGTAAAGTTTGTTCGTTATTTTTTGTATTTTTTTTGTTTTTGGTTCATTTTTTTTATTATATTCTTTTTCTATAATACCATATACAACATCAATCATTTTCTCATTAGTACATATTTCTTTTATAGCAACATCTATATATTCAGAAGGAACTTTCTTTTTCTCTAAATTTTTCCTTATATAACTAGGTCCTTTTTTCTTCAACAAGAAATAGTCTCTACTATATGATTTAGCATATTCATCATCTCTTATATAATTAAATTCTTTTAATTTAGGTATTGCATAATCAATTTGCCCTAATGAAAATTCTTTTTTTATTAAATATTCTTTAATTTCATACTCGGATTTCATTCCATAGCTCAAATAATTTAATGCTTTTGTAAATGCTTGTTCTTTCCCTTCAAATACTTGTGCTTCTCTTAAGACAGTTTCTGATAGCAATCCTTTTTTTATTATATTATACTTTAATACCGTATTTTCTGACAAATAGATATATTTACCATCACTAAAATCTATCTTATATTTTTTCTTTAATTTTGTTATATTAATTATTTCCATTATTCACACTCTCAATAAATAAATCAATATCATCAAAAATTATTTTTTTATCTATATTTTCTATGTTGTAATAGTTTATATCTTTTATTTTATTTCTAAACCACGTTAATTGTCTTTTCGCATAATTTCTAGAATTTTTTTGAATTAAATTAATCATAAAATCTCTGCTTATTTCTCCTTTTAGAAAAGAAACCATTTCTTTATATCCTATAGATTTTAATGGTTGAAGATCTTCACCGTAAGTTTTTACAATGCTATAAACTTCTTTTTCTAGTCCTTTATCAAGCATAATTTCAACACGTTTATTAATTCTATCATATAAATTTTCTCTGCTTCTATCAACAAATATCACATAAGGATTGTACCTATAATAAATTTCATCTCCTAAATTATTTTCTAGAGTCGATTTTTTTTCATTAATTACATATTTATAGGCATTAATAATTCTACGTTTATTATCTAAATCTAATTTATTATAAGTATCTTCATAATTACTTTTTAAGTATTGTTTCATATAATCAATATTATCTTCTACAACATTATTTTCACTATAATTACTAAATTGATAATTATACAAAACTGCATTCATATAATATCCAGTCCCACCTATTAATAAAGGTATTTTACCTTTAGAATATATCTCTTCTATTTTTTTACGAGCTAATTTTTGAAATTCATAAACAGAAAATTTATCTGTTGGATTTAATATGTCTATAAGATGATGCGGAACATCCATCATTTCTTCTTTAGTTATTTTAGCAGATCCTATATCAAATTCTTTGTAGATTTGTACGCTATCTATAGAAATTATTTCACAATTATATTCCTTAGCAATTTCTATACTTAATTCAGTTTTACCTACAGCAGTAGCTCCTACTATAGCTATAATTGGTATTTTCTTCTTCATAATAATCTTACTCTAAACTATTCTTTTGAACATTTTTTCTAAATCTTTTTTCATCATTTTTGTTATTATAGGTCGTCCATGTGGACAAGTAAATGGATTTTCACAAGTATACAAATCAGAAATAAGTTTTGTCATCTCCGATAAAGACAATGATTGATTAGCTTTTATAGACGCTTTGCAACTAGCCATAGCTATTGCATCATTACGCAACTCTTTTAGAGTAATATTTTTATTGGCTAATACTTTAGACACTATTTCTTTTATTGTATCTATTTCATCAGCTTCTATCCAAATAGGGTATTCTCGTAAAATATAGGTGTTATCTCCAAAATGCTCTAATTTTAATCCTAAATCACTAAGTTTTTCCATTGAATTATTAATTTCAGCCGCCTCATCAACAGAAAAATTGAAACTATGAGGAATTAATAACTGTTTTTTATAATTATTTCTATTTTCAAATACTTTTTGTAATCTTTCATAATTATATCTTTCTTGTGCAGCATGTTGATCTATTAAATATAATTCATCACCTGTTTGACATAAAATATAAGTTTTAAATATTTGAGCTAGTACTTGTAGCTGTGGAAGTTGTTTAATACTACTTTCTTCTGTAACATCATCATTAGTATTTGTGTTTGTGATATCTAAATTATTATTTTCATCTTCTCCAAAAGAAAAACTATCTTCATTATCATCTAACTTTATAAAGTCAAAAAAATTGTCTCTCTCTTGTTCAAAATAATCATTACTACTTTTATTATAACTATAATTAGTTGGTTCTTTTATAACATAAGTCTCATCTATCTTATCGGTAAATGATACTTGTTCTGTTTGATTTATTATTTTTTTATTCGAAACATTATTTACAGCGTTAGGTATGTAAGTGTTGTTTGATAATCTTGTAGAAATAACTTCTTTAATTAAATTAATTAATTCTTTTTCTTTTGATAATCTAACTTCTTGTTTTGTCGGATGAACATTAACATCTAATAAAATACTATCCATTTCAATATTTATTATAGCTATAGGATACCTATTTTTCATCAAAAAAGTACCGTACCCTTCAATTATAGCATTTTGTACTGCATAATTTTTAACATATCTCCCTTTAATAAATACATTAATATAATTTTTACTAGCTCTAGTTTCTTCTGGTTTTGATATATACCCGTTAATTTTATAATCATCATTACTACCAGTAAAACTCAACATATTTTTAGCTACGTCATTATTATATACCTTAGCTATTAACTTTTGTCTATCATTATCTCCATATGTTTTCAAAACTATTTTTCCATCGATTATTATTTCAAATGAAATTTGTGAATATGACAAAGCTAACTTATTAATAATATTCATTATATTTGCTTGTTCAGTATGTGGATTTTTTAAATATTTTAATCTCGCGGGAGTATTATAAAATAAGTTTTTAACAGTAATATCAGTTCCCTTTATTGGAGCATAATACTCATTCTTTGTAACTTCTCCTCCTCTTATTTCCAAATATTTTCCTTGTGGTTCTCCTGAACAACTTTTTATATCTATATCACTAACCGAAGCTATACTGGCTAATGCTTCACCTCTAAAGCCCAAAGTATTTATATGAAATAAGTCATAATCGTTTTTTATTTTACTTGTAGCATGACGCATAAATGCTGTTTCTATATCATCATTTGATATACCCGATCCATTATCAATAATTCTAATTTCTTGTATTCCAAATTCTTTTATAACAACTTTAATATTTGTACTACCTGCATCAATAGAATTTTCTAATAGTTCTTTAACTACAGAAGCAGGTCTCTCAACAACTTCTCCAGCTGCTATTTTATTAGCTAAAGAATGTGATAGAATATTAATTTTCCCCATATGTTAACCTCCCTACAAATATATTATTCATTTATTTTATTTTTTAAATCATTTAATATTTCCATAGCTTGAAACATCGTCGTATGTAATAAATCTGTCTTTTCTAATTTTTCTTTTATATAACCATATTTTTCATTCGTTACATCTAAATCAAATGTTAGTTTCTGATAATTCTCTTCTACTTTTATTTTATTTTTATCTACTGCTTCATTTTTAGCATCATAAGAAACTTTGTTTGATTGATTTTCTACTATATTGATTTCTGCATTATTACTTTCCAAATATTTTAGAATATCATTAGCATTAAAAATAATTTCTTCTGGAAGATTAGCTAATTTAGCTACATGAATTCCATAACTTTTTTCTATAGCACCCTGTCTTACTTTGTACAAGAATATCAATTCTCCATTATTTTCTTTTGCAGAAACGTGAACATTTTTTATACCTTTATTATATTGTTCAAGTTTTGTCAATTCGTGATAGTGAGTAGAAAATAAAGTTTTGCATTTTATAGTATTATTTATATATTCTAAAATAGATTGTGCCAATGCAATACCATCATATGTTGATGTTCCTCGTCCTATTTCATCAAACACTAATAAAGAATTCTCTGTAGAATCTACTAAAGCATTACGAGCCTCTATCATCTCAACCATAAAAGTAGACTTACCTCCAGCTAAATCATCAGAAGCTCCAATACGAGTAAATATTTTATCAAAAATAGGTAAATTAGCTTTACTACAAGGAACATAAGAACCTATTTGAGCCAATATTACAATAAGAGCTAACTGTCTCATATATGTAGATTTTCCTGACATATTCGGACCTGTTATAAGAAGTATATTGTTATCCGAATCAATATAGCAATCATTACTAATATAGCTATCTACATCAACCATACGTTCAACTATTGGGTGACGCCCCTCTACTATATCTATAGTTTTTTCATTGTTAAAAACAGGCTTAACATATCCATAATCTTCCGCTATAGTTGCTAGAGAGATATAGACATCAACATCACTTAATATATTTGCTAATTTTTGTAATTCTACTATGTATTTTTGAATTTCTTGTTTAACTTCTTGAAATAATTTTAATTCTAATTCTTCTATTTTAGACTTAGAATTAACTATGTACTCTTCTACTTTCTTTAATTCTTCTGAAACAAAACGTTCACAATTAGATAAAGTCTGCTTTCTATGATATCCTAAATTTTCTGTATCAATGTTTTTTAAATTAATCTTAGAAATTTCTATAAAATAACCGTATATCTTATTGTATCCTATTTTTAAATTTTTTATGCCTGTTTTCTCTTTTTCTCTTTGTTCTATCTCGAACAGCATTTTATTCCCATTTTGTTGAGCGTTTCTATAATTATCAAGTTCTTGATTAAATCCCGTTTTTATTACGTTACCTTCTTTTATCGTTTGACCTGCATCATCATCTATAGCCTTAATCAAATAATTCTTTAATACCTCAAGAGTAGAAATTTTATTATTTAAATTTTCTACATTTTTAGAATTTACTTGCGTCAATAAATCTTTTAATTTTGGAATCTTATCAAGTGTATTTTTTAAATTACTTAATTCTTTAGGTGATACTATATTGTAAGACACCTTAGTAGCAATTCTTTCTAAATCATAAACTTCTCTTAATAAATTTTGAATATCATTTCTAATAAAATAATTATTTATAAAATCTCCTATTATATTTTGACGCATTTTTATTTCATCAATATTTAAGAGTGGATTTTCCAACCATTTTTTTATTTTTCTAGATCCAGATGCTGTTTTAGTTTTATCCACTACACTTAACAAAGAACCTTTTTTTGATCCATTGGATATATTTTGTGTTATTTCTAAATTCTTTATTGAATAACTAGTCATGTATACATATCTATCTTTAAAATAAACTTCAAAATCTTTTAAACTAGATATTTCTTTGTTTTGAGTAGTTTCTACGTAATGTAATAAATGATTACAACTTATTTTTAAATTACTATTAGTTATATACTCTGTTTTTTCTTGCACTAAATTAGGTAGATAGTCAATATTAGTTATATAAATGTTATTTAAAACTAATGATTCTGCATTTATATTCAATACTTCTTTAATATTATTTTTTAATATTTCATCTAACAACTCTACTTCAGTACTAAGCTCTATACACCTACTATCTCCTGTCATAATATCACAGAATGATAAATAATACTTATCATCAGCATAATAAATACACCCTAAATAATTATTCTCATCAAAGTTTTTATAATTCATATAAGTTCCAGGAGTTATTATTTGGATTACTTTTCTTTCAACAATCTTTCCTTGACCAGCCTCAGACACTTGCTCACAAATAGCAACTTTATGTCCATTATTAACTAATGTATCTATATAACCAGCAGCAGAATGAAACGGAACTCCACACATTGGTATTTTTTCTTCAACACCCGCTTCTCTTCCTGTTAAGGTTATTTCCAATATTTTTGAGGCTTCTACTGCGTCTTCAAAGAATAATTCATAAAAATCCCCTAATCTATAAAATAAAAACATATCTTTATAGTCTTTTTTTATTTTTAAATATTGTTCTATCATTGGCGTATATTTCACTAACTCTCACCTCATTATAAATTAATTTTATTCAATATTTATCGTAAAATATAGTTATTGCTATTAAATTTCTTCTAGTGTATAATATCCTTAATAAAAGGAGTTGATATTTTGAAAAAATTTATTAAAGACAAAAGTAACTTTTCTCTTCTATTTTTTTATTTTTCACTATCTTTAATTAGTGTAATATCAATATTTTTGGCAGAATACAACAACAATAAAACACCAACATTATTTATAAAACAAATATTGTTCTATATAATTAGTATATTCGTTATTTATACAATGCAAAGAATATCTATACATACTTATGAAAAATTTAGTATTGTATTTTTTATATTTACAATTTCTTTGTTGGCTTTGGTACTAATAGCACCTGAAAGCATAGCTCCAACTGTTAACGGAGCAAAAGGATGGTTTAATTTTAAATTTTTCACTATTCAACCTTCAGAATTTGCAAAAGTATCTTCTGTAGGAATAGTTAGTTTTTTAATTGTACAAGATCATTTTAAAAAATCTTCTGATATTGTAAAATTAATAGAATTAGCTATTATTTTAATTATACCATTCATACTGATAATGAAAGAAAATGATTTAGGAAATGGCTTGTACTTTATATTTTTATTTTTATCTCTAGTATTTTTAGTTAGTAGTAGAAACAAAACTTTCTTTGTTATCTATTCTTCTGTTATGGGGCTAGGAGCATTTTTGCTATTATGCGCAATATACTTCCCATCTTTTCTAAATATAATAGGGCTTAAAAATTATCAATTAAATAGGATATTATCTTGGCTAAGTCCTGAAAAATTCACATATGATTATTCATATCAAATAACACAAGCACTAAACGCTATAAAGTCTGGTGGCTTAACAGGATCATTTGCAAAAAATACAGTTTATATAGATGAGCAATTTAATGACTTTATTCTTTCTGTAATTGCTAAAAACTTTGGTTTTATTGGTAGTGTCTTATTTATAACACTATACTTCTTATTTATCATCAAGATAATGAGGATAGCTAAACAATGTCAACAAGGTAACTTTAGTTACTACTTTACTATATTAACAGCATTTAATTTCGCACTACCGTTTATTATAAATACATATTCATCAACAGGATTAATACCTGTTATAGGAATTAGTTTACCATTTATAAGTTATGGTGGTAGTTCTCTTTTAGCTAATTCAATATTACTAGGAATAATATTCAAGATAAACAAAACTATTAATGAAGAACAACTAGCCGATGAACAAGATTATAATGACTATACTGATTACATTGATGAATATAGTAACTAAGACAATCCATTTTAATATTAAAATCTAATACATATAATTTTGAGGATAATTTCAGTAAAACTTGAATTTATCCTCATTATTTTAATAATAAACTTATTTATAAATTTATAGCCTTATATCATCTATAAACGTATCATTAACAGAAAATACTAACTTGCTAACTATATTTTTAGCCGCTAAATAGTCTCGTATATCTATAATTGAATTATGTGTATGTATATATCTTCCACATATTCCTATTACTGCAGTAGGTATCCCTAGTTGTGCTTGATGAATAGCACCAGCATCTGTTCCACCAGGAGATGTAAAATACTGATATTTTATATTATTATCTTCTGCTAGGCTAACAATTTTCTCTCTTAAATTGGCACGTAAAATCATAGTTCTATCCATAAGCCTTACTAAGAAACCTTCTCCTAACTTCCCGTTAGATGTAGATTTACCATCCATATCATTTGCAGGACTACAATCTACTACTAAACATAAATCAGGGTTTATCATATTAGCTGCTATAGTAGCACCTCTTAATCCTACTTCTTCCTGTACGGTTGCACAAACTACTAAATTACAATCTAATTCTGTATTAGCCACTTCTTCTAATAACTCAGTTATTAATACACAGCCATATCTATTATCAAAGGCTTTTGCCATTATTCTATTGTTAGATAGACGTTCAAAATCTGTCTTAGGAACTACAAAGTCTCCTTCTTTAATTCCCCATTCTCTAACTTCTGCTTCTGAGCTAGCCCCTATGTCAAGAGTCATATCACTAATTTTAACGCTTTGTTGCATTCCACCTACAAAATGTTTAGGTATAGAAGGAATAACACCGACAAATTTATCTCCACTTACAGTAGTAATAGTAAACTTCTGAGCTAATAAAACATCTTCCCTAAAACCACCTAAAGTATCAAATTTTAAAAAACCGTTAGGTAGAACTTTTGTTACCATAAATCCTACTTCATCCATATGCGCTGCAACCATAACTGTTTTCGCATTTTTATTTTTTGATTTCTTTATTGCATAAACCCCACCTAAATTATCACGCTTTATTTCATCTGCATAAGGTTGTAATTTTTCTATTAAATAATTAGCAACTTCACTTTCAAAGCCAGAAGTAGCGTCTAATGAAGTAAGTTCTTCAAAAATTTTAATTGATTTTTCCATATTACACCTCTTTTATACTAACTATTCTATTATCAATTTTATTAAATACAACAGTGTAATTAACATTCTTATAGTCAGTAAATGTAAACTCTAAGTAATTATTTTCTGGTAGATTGAAACACCAACTATCTTTTATTTCATATCCTAATGCTAATATTTGTTTTTTACATTCTTTTATAAAATTATCTTCTTTTTGTAACTTTGTAACTTTTTTGTATACTGGATATGTGCATAATCCTAATGCTACTAAAAATACTATTTTCTTTTTCATAGTTATCGTTACTCCTTATCTTTTTTAATTCTTTTATTAATCTCTTCTTCCATATACTCCGATATAT
>NZ_JACBYC010000151.1 GCF_013415425.1 Gemella sp. GH3
TTATTAAATTATAACAAGAATTTTACTATTTTGGATTCTAGTGAACAAAAATCAATAATAAAAAATATCTTGAAAAATCTTAATTATTCGGAAGAACAGTATAATCCCAATGCAATCTTAAAATTAATATCTAATGCCAAAAATAACTATATAAAACCTAAAGATATGGAAGCACAATCTCGATTTGGATTTATGAAAATTGTAGCAGAAGTATATTTTGAATATGAAAAATATTTGAAAAAAAATAGTGTTTTAGATTTTGATGATCTAATAATAAAAGTTATTGAATTATTTGAAAAATATCCAGAAATACTACTAAAATATCAACAAAAATTCCAATATATTCATGTAGATGAGTATCAAGACACTAACGTTATTCAATATAAATTAATAAGAATGCTTTCTGCTATTCATAATAATATATGTGTTGTAGGAGATGACGATCAAAGTATTTATAGTTGGCGCGGTGCTTGCAGCGATAATATTAAAAATTTTGAAAAAGATTTTGATAACACTAAATTAATATTCTTAGATCAAAACTATAGATCAAATAGTATTATTTTAAATGCAGCAAACAATATAATAAAAAATAATAACCATAGAAAAGAAAAAAATTTATGGTCTGAAAAGAAAATAGGGAAAAAAATTCATTTATATTCAGCATATAATGATGTTGATGAATCAGAATTTGTTGCAAAAAATATTAAAAATTTAATTTCTAAAGGAATTGAATATAAAGATATAGCGGTACTGTATCGAGCTAACTATTTATCACGTTCATTAGAAAATACACTTTTAACTACATCTATCCCATATAAATTAATTGGTTCGTTAAAATTCTTACAGAGACAAGAAGTTAAGGACATATTATCCTATTTAAATGTATTAGTAAATAAAGATGATGAATTAAGTTTAAGACGTATTATTAATGTTCCAAAAAGAGGAATAGGAGCAGCAGCAATGGAAAAAATTCAAAATTATTCAAATGAAAATAATTTATCTCTTTATGATACATTATCACAAATTTCTAGTGTAGGTGTTTCAAAGAAAGTAGTAGATAATATTACTAAATTATATTCATTATTTGAAAAATACTCTACTGATGATTCTCTGACAATTGATGAAGTAATTGTAGGTATATATATTGATTCTGGATATGAAGAAATGTTGAAAAATTCAAAAGATGATTATGCAGATAGTAGAATAGAAAATATATCAGAATTAGTAACATCTGCTAAACAGTACTCTGAAACAAATAATAGTTTAGTTGATTATATCTCTGAAATGTCTTTAACATCTGCTTCTGATGATGAAAATTTTGAAAACGCGGTAACTCTATCTACAATCCATGCTTCCAAAGGATTAGAATACGAAGTTGTATTTATTATCGGTCTAGAAGAAAATATATTTCCATCTATGAGAGATATTGATAGTTTAGAAGATGAATTAGATAAATTAGAAGAAGAGCGAAGATTAGCTTACGTAGCTGTAACTCGTGCAAAAGAAAGATTATTTTTATCTCATACTAATAGACGTATGCAATTTGGGAATGTTAAATTTAATGATAAATCACGTTTTATTAAAGAAATTCCAGAACAATTAATTCAAGAAGAGAGTAGTGTAAGATTAGCTAATTTAAATAATTCATATAGCAATAATAATGTTACTAATTTTATTAGTAAATTAAGTCCTAAAATAAAAGAGAAAAAAAGCATATCTAATAAAAGTATAAATTACACAATTAATGATCGTGTTCAACATAAAAAATTCGGTATTGGAACAGTTACAAAAATGGATAATAATGCAGTTACTGTCGATTTTGATAATTATGGTACAAAAATTTTATTATTAGAATATGCTAATCTAGTCAAGGAGTAGTTTTATGACAAAAATAAAAATTCAAGAAGAAATTAGTAATTTAGTAGAGTTATTAAATAAGTATTCTTACCAATATTACGTTGAAAATAATCCTGAAATTAGTGATACACAATATGATTTACTTTATAAAAAATTAGAAAATTTAGAGAATAATTATCCTGATTATATTTTAAAAAATTCACCTACACAAAGAGTAGGTGATAAGGTTTTAAGTGAGTTTTTAAAAGTTGAGCATAAAACACCTATGCTTAGTTTATCAAATACCTTTTCTATAGACGATTTAATTGAATTTGACAATAGAATAAAAAGACTATTAAATACAACAGAAGATATAGAATATGTCTGTGAATTAAAAATTGATGGGTTAGCTGTATCATTAACTTATGAAAATGGAGAATTAATTTCTGGAGCTACTAGAGGAGACGGAGTTATAGGAGAAGATATTACAGAAAATTTAAAAACAATAATATCAATTCCTAAACAATTAACTGAACAAGTAAATATAGAAGTTAGAGGCGAAGTATATATGCCTAAAAAATCATTTTACTTAATTAATGAGCAACGATCTAAAAACAATGAACAATTATTTGCTAATCCTAGAAATGCGGCAGCAGGATCTATAAGACAATTAGACTCTAAAATTACAGCTAGCAGAAAATTATCTGCCTTTATTTATACAATAGCAAATAACTCAAAAGAAAATAGTCAAATTAACTCTTTAAATAAAATAAAGGAATTAGGATTACCAGTAAATAACCATTTTAAATTGTGTAAAAATATAGAAGAAGTAACCAATTATATAAAATATTGGGAGAACAGTAAACAAGATTTATCTTATGATATTGACGGTATAGTTATAAAAGTAAATAATAAAAATTTCCAAGAACAACTTGGCTTTACACAAAAAAGTCCAAAATGGGCAACATCATATAAATTTGCTGAAGAAGAAGTTGCTACTAAAATAATTGATATAGAGTTAAGTGTTGGAAGAACCGGAGTAGTAACCCCTGTAGCAAATTTAGAGCCTATAAAAATATCGGGATCTACTATTTCTAAAGCATCTCTTCATAATAAAGATATTATTGATGAATTAGATATTCATATAGGTGATACAGTAGTAGTTAAAAAAGCAGGAGAAATTATACCTCAAGTAATAAAAGTAATTCCTGAATTACGTAATACTAATAGCACAAAATATAGTTTTCCAAAACATTGTCCTTCATGTGATAGTATTTTAATATCTAATGAAGATAATCCCTTTATACGTTGTACAAATGCAAGTTGTCCAGAACAAAATATAAAAAAAATAATATATTTTGCTAGTCGTGATGCGATGAATATTGATGGTCTTGGTGATAAGGTCATAATTCAACTATTTTCAAATAATATAATAAATAACGTAATTGATTTATATAATTTAGATAAAGAAAAATTGCTTGATTTAGAGCGTATGGGAGAAAAATCTGTAAATAATCTACTTAATTCTATTGAAAAATCAAAAAAAACAGAATTAGATAAAGTTATTTATTCTTTAGGTATTTTAAATATAGGAAAAAAAGCTAGTATTATCTTAGCAAAAAAATATAAATCACTAACTAAGTTTTTAGAAGCTAATTATGAAGAATTGATAGAGCTTGATGATATAGGGGATATTTCTGCAAAAGCAATAATAGATTATTTAAAAGTTCAAGAAAACATAAATTTAATTAATAGCTTAATTAGTATAGGGATTAATCCTACATATAAAGAGAGTATATTAAAAGAAAATATATTCAGTAATAAAACTGTAGTATTAACAGGAAAACTTACAGAATTAACAAGAAATGAAGCGAAAAAATATTTAGAAACATTCAACGCAAAAATTACTAATTCTGTTACAAAAAATACAGATTATTTAATTTGTGGAGAAAAAGCTGGTTCAAAATTAAAAAAAGCTCAAAATTTAAATATTCCTATTTTATTTGAAAATCAATTTATTGATATAATAAAAGGAGATAATAATGAATAATATTAATAAAGATAAAATACCATATAAATTATTTGCTATAGTTGTTAGTATTGTAGCTGTTTTAACATTTTTAATAATGAATTATAATCCTGTTCCTATAACATTTATATTTTTTACAATAAAGGTGCCTCTAACACTGTTATTTTTTATATTAATCTTATTTGGAGGATTTATAGCTACTATTTACTGGAAAAATAAATATACTGAATTAAAAAATAAATTAGAGCGAACAGAAAAATTATTATTCACTAAAGAACAACTAGAAAATAAAAAAATAGAAGATAACGAGGATATAGAGAAAGAAGATAAAGAGGAAGAAAGTGATGGGTTTAAAATATAACTGGGTATTCCCTAACTATAACGATGTAGAAGTAGAAAATATAAAAAAAGCATATAATTTACCAATTAATGTAGCAAAAATATTAAAAAATAGAAATATAACAAATCACGAACAAATAAAAGAAACTTTAGTAGGAGACTTTGAAGAAGGGTTTGATCCATATTTAATATATAATATGGACAAAGCTGTTAATAGAATAAATAAAGCTATAGAAAATGAAGAAAAGATATTAGTCTATGGAGACTATGATGCTGATGGAATTACTTCTACTGTGTTATTGCTAGAAACTTTATCTTCATTGGGTGCTAATGTGTCATCGTATATTCCTAATCGCTTTACAGAAGGATATGGCCCAAACAAAGAGGCTTTTAGTAATATTATAAATTCAGGTATATCTTTAATAATTACAGTTGACAATGGTATTGCTGCAGTAGATGAAGTAGATTATGCAAATAGTTGTGGGTGTGATGTTATTATTACAGATCATCATAAAATTCAAGATAATATTCCCAATGCTTACGCCATAATACATCCAGAACATCCGGAAGGCAATTATCCTTTCGGTAAACTTGCAGGAGTAGGTGTTACTTT
Organism: Gemella sp. GH3; assembly: GCF_013415425.1. GTDB lineage: Bacteria > Bacillota > Bacilli > Staphylococcales > Gemellaceae > Gemelliphila. The sequence continues at coordinate 4,818 of NZ_JACBYC010000151.1, forward strand.
TAAATTAGCTCATGCTCTATTAGATATATACCCAGACTTCTTTTTAGATTTAGTTGCTATAGGAACTGTTGCTGATTTAGTTCCGATAACATCTGAAAATCGTATTTTTGTAAAGCAAGGATTAAAAATTTTAAACGAAGATACTAGAATAGGATTAAAACTATTGCTAGATATAGCAGGACATCAAGGAAATATTGATGAACAAACAATAGGTTTTACTATAGCTCCTAGATTAAATGCTATCGGAAGAATGGCAAGTGCTAAAGAAGGTTTATTATTTTTATCAACAGAAAATATAAATGAAGCTCAAATTTTAGCACAAAAAATAGATGATTATAATAGTGAAAGAAAAATAATTACAGAAAATATTATAAAAAATGTTGAAAAATTAATTGAGGATAAGAGTAATAATTCTTTATTAGTATTAACAGGAGAATTTCACGAAGGAGTTTTAGGAATAGTAGCTTCTAATATTGTAGAGAAATACAAGAAGCCTACTTTAGTAATGAATATTGAAGATGGTAAATTAAAAGGATCTGCTAGAAGTATGCTAAACTTCAATATTTATGAAGCTATAAATAAAATAAATAATCTGTTTACAGCATTTGGCGGTCATAGTATGGCAGCTGGATTTTCTACAACTTTAGAAAACTTAGATGAAATAGAAAAAAGTTTAAATAATCTATACGAGGAATACCTTAAAAATGAAACATCACTAAAAAGTGAAAAAGTAATTGATTTAATAGTTGATCAGGAGGAAATAAGTTATCAACTTTTAAATGATATAGATTTATTAAAGCCATTTGGAATAGAATTTGAAAAACCAACTTTACTTATACCAAATATAACTATACTAGAAAAAATAGAATTTGGTAGTGAAAAGCAATATTTAAAATTAGTAGTAGGTTCAGATATTGATAAATTAGAATGTATTAGCTTTAAAGATAATAATATTTATAGTGAATTAAATAGTGGGGATACAGTTGATGTTTTATGTTATCTAGATAAAAATTATTTTAATGGTAGAACAAAGCTTCAAGCACATTTAATAGATATTGATAAAAAACAATATTTATTTCACGATATGAGAAAAAATAATATTGATATTAATAAATTAAACAGTGAAGATTTAAAGCTATCTCAAAATTTTTCTGATCATAAAAATAATTATTATAAATTTAATGAATTAAATCTATTAGAAAGGAAATATGATGTAATAAACATTTTAGAAATTCCTAATTCTGAAAAACAGCTTAGAAATATTATAAATTTAAATCCAAAAAGAATTAATATTTTTTGTAAAGACACTAATATGCTAAGCCAAAAATATCAAATTAATAAAGAAAAATTAATTAAATTATTTAATCTACTATTAAAAACAGAAACTTTACCACTTAATACTAATACCAAAATTAAACAAGTATTATCATTAATTAATACAAATATAGACAGCTTAAAATTGATGATTAGTATTTTAAATGAATTGAATTTAGTTACTATAAATAAAAATATAGTAACTATAAATAAAAACTTTGAAACGATTGATTTAAATAAATCTACTACATATAGAGCTATGAATGAAAAATTTTATATTGAAGAATTACTTTTAAACAAAGATATTAAAACTATAAATGATATTCTAACAAAAGAATAATAATCATAATTATATACAACTTACATTAATAAATACCGTATTAATTATGGTATTTATTTTATTTATAGTGTATAATAAAAATGCATGTTTTTTTATTATATATAAAATAATATGTTTATTAATAAATTGCATTTAAATTAGGAGATTATAATGAATTTAGAAAATTACATATCTATAGTTGAAGATTGGCCCAAAAAAGGAATTAGTTTCAAAGATATAACAACTCTTATGGCTGACGGAGAAGCATATAAATATGCTACTGATAAAATTGTAGATTATGCTAAAGAGAAAAAAGCAGATGTTGTTGTTGGACCAGAAGCACGTGGGTTTATCATAGGGTGTCCTGTCGCTTATTCACTAGGTATAGGTTTTGTTCCTGTAAGAAAACCTAATAAATTACCAAGAGAAGTTATAAGCTATGAATATGACTTAGAATATGGTAGTAATACACTAACTATGCACAGTGATGCAATTAAACCAGGGCAAAGAGTTTTGATTACAGACGATTTATTAGCTACTGGTGGAACAATAGAAGCAACAATCAAATTAGTAGAAAAATTAGGAGGAATAGTTGTCGGTATTGCATTCCTTATTGAGCTTGACGGATTAAATGGTCTAGAGAAATTAGAAAATTATGACGTCTTAACTCTATTAAAAATGTAACGACAAAAATAACAAAATATGGGATTTGAACTAATAGAAAAAAAATATTTAAAAAATATCAATAGTACAGCTTATAAATATATTCATAAAAAGACTAAAGCCCAGCTATTATATTTACAAAATGATGATATTAATAAATCTTTTAGTATAACTTTTAAAACTATACCTTATAGTGATAATGGTATTTTCCATATTTTAGAACACTCTGTACTTTGTGGATCAGAAAAATACCCTGTAAAAGAGCCTTTTGTAGAATTAATAAAAGGTTCTTTTAATACTTTTATTAATGCTATGACATTTTCTGATAAAACAATGTACCCAGTATCATCTAAAAATGAGGAAGATTTAAAGTTATTAATGGATATATACTTAGATGCTGTATTTAATCCAAAACTTTTAACTAATAACAATATTTTAAAACAAGAGGGCTGGCATTATCATTTAGAAAGTAAAGATGATAAATTAGAATATAAAGGGGTTGTATACAATGAGATGAAGGGTGCATACTCATCTGTAGATGAAATTGTAGATATGCATATTGCAGAGTCATTACATCCAGATACTCCTTATAAATATTCTTATGGTGGGAAACCAAATGAAATTACATCAATAACTCAAAAAGAATTTATAGATACTTATAAGTATAATTATCATCCTAGTAATAGTTATATAACTCTTTATGGTGATTTGGATATTACATCAGCTTTAACTCAAATAGATTCATATTTAGACAAATATGACTTCAAAGATTATTCTAATTATAAATTAGTAGAACAAAGTTTCAATAAAGAAGTTACTAGAGAAGCTACTTATTATAATGAAGAGCAGAAAAATAAACATTATGTAGCAATAAATTACATAATTGGAAAAAATAATGATTATAATGTTATAAATAGCATTGATCTAATAGATGAGTTATTACTAGGTAATAGTAATTCAAAATTTAGAAAATATTTTAT
>NZ_JACBYC010000122.1 GCF_013415425.1 Gemella sp. GH3
ATTCTCATAATAACTCCTTCAATTTAAAATAAATTATATGTTCATTTTATTAATTATATAACAAAATAAATTAAAAATAAATATTTTTGATATAAAAAAGAATTAACGTCAATATTTAGAGAAATTATCAAAAAAAAAAAAAAATCCCATAATAGAATTTATTTTTTGATGATAGTAAGGATATAATAGAAAAAAATTTCTTTATGTAAAGTTTACTTTACATAAAATAGAATATATGTTAATATAATAATGTAAAGTTAACTTGACATTATTGAGAGGTTTCTAATTATGAAAAATAGACTTGAAGAAATAAGAAAGGAAAAAGGAATAACACAAGAAGAACTGGCTAATATACTCGAGGTATCTAGGCAGACAGTTGGATCTTTAGAAAATGGGAGATATAATCCGTCTATTATCTTGGCATTTAAAATTGCTAAGTTTTTTGATTTGAAAATTGAAGATGTATTTATCTATGAGGAGGATTAAGATGAAAAATAATAAGATTTGGTATTTAGGATATTTAATAGGAATTTGTAGTTTAGTTTTAGCATTTGTATTAAATCTAAATGTGATATTGGACATTGTATTTATTTTTATTTTTGCGATAAGTGTGTCTATTTCACATGTAAAAATTATGCATACTAAAATGATGGAAAAAGACTCTGATTATAGAATAAGCGTAAATGATGAAATAAACGAAAAGATTAGAGATAAGGTAAATGCCACAATGTCATCTATACTAATGTTTTTAATGGGAGTTATTGCTGTTGTTTGTATTTCGGTAAAGATGTACTTACCAGCCTCTTTATTGGCGATTTCATTATTGGTTTCTCCGGTTATTATGTTATTCATTAATAAATATTATGAGAAAAAGTATTAAATTTAAAGTTTTACTTTTCTATTAAGTATGGAATATAATTCTGTTAATAAATTTTATAAAAAGCAGTATATCGCTAAGATTTACTGTTTTTTTATACAAATTCGTATTAAATATTACAAGAGTTTAAGGAATATGAAGAAATAAAATAAAATTAGTAGCTTTTTTAAATATATCTGGAGGATAGTAAATACAATTTGTAATAAGAAATAAATTATAAGATGTTTGATTTAGTTAAGAATTAATATAATAAATATAAAATAAATGGATAAGTATAATTATTTGAAAATAGTTTAAGAAATAGCGAATAATTTAAAAATAATTGAATTATGTAATTATTTATAAAGATAAGCAAAAATAAGCTTGCTTTTAAGGTACAGACGTATTCATTTTCTATATTTTTTATAGATGTTTGAAATGGAGAGATTATTTATATATCTTAGAATGTACATTAAAAGATTTATTACATTTTATAAAAGATGGTACAAAGTATATTTTTTTGATATAATAAATTGTGCATTGCAAAGGGGTATAAATCTTAAAAGTCTTCAATCCCTAACTACTAGAAAGGACAATTTATATGATAAAACTAATAGCAACAGATATGGACGGAACATTTCTTGATAATAGTCATAAAATAACTAATACTAATATGGAAGCAGTAGATTTTGTTCGTAATAATGGAATAGAGTTTGTCATAGCTACTGGGAGAGCATTTTATGAAGCTATTCATCCTATGAAAGAGGCTAATCTAAAATGTGATATTATTTGTTTTAATGGTGGTGTTACATATGACAAAGAAGGTAACTTGTTAAATTTAATAAGTTTAGATCCTAAAGATTCTTTTTTTATTGCACAAATTTTTAAAGCTGCAGGAGTTTCTTATCAGTTATATACTAAAAATAAGGTGTACACTAGTAATATAGAAAATGATGTTCAAGCTTATGTAGATTTGATAGAAGGTCAAGGTGGAAATGCAGATAAAGACCGAATAATGACAGAAGCAAAAGCAAGGCAAGAGCAGGGCTATTTAGTAGAAACAGATAATGTAGATATTTTTATAAATGAGGAAGACAATCCTGTTATAAAAATAATTGGAATTAGTTCGGATAAAGAAAAATTGGCTGTTGCTAAGAGATTTCTTGAAGAAAACAGTAATCTTAGTGTAACTTCATCGGGAGAGAGTAATTTAGAGGTTATGAATAAGAATGCAACTAAAGGAAATGCCTTAAAATCAATAGCTAGTATTAAAAATATAGAAGTAGATGAAATTATGGCGTTAGGTGATAATCTTAATGATTTATCAATGTTAGAATTTGCAAAATATAGTGTTGCTATGAAAAATGGTAATGAAAATATAAAAAAAGTAGCAAAGTATATCTCTGAATTAACAAATAATGAATCGGGAGTAGGAGATATGATATATAAAATAATTAGGGAAGAAAATGGTATAAAATAATGGAAAACATAAATAAAAAATTAATGAAATTAGCTATAGAAGCTACCGAGTTTGCATATGTTCCTTATTCGAACTTTCGAGTAGGGGCGGCTATTTTAGCAAAAAATGGAAAGATATATACTGGATGTAATATAGAAAATGCGAGTTACACACCTACTAACTGTGCGGAAAGAACAGCTATATTTAAAGCGGTTAGTGAAGGAGTTACAGAGTTTAAGAAAATAGCTATAGTAGGAGGTCCAAATGGTAATCTATTAGAGTCTTGTTCTCCTTGTGGAGTTTGTAGACAAGTAATAGCAGAGTTTGTGGATAAAGACTTTGAAATGATATTAGGAAATTCGGAAGATAATTATACTGTTTATAAATTTTTTGTTGATATATTTCCTTTTAGTTTCACAAAAGATGATTTGAATAAGAAATAAAGTGTAAATTTAATGAATAATTACAAAGTATAGTATTATTATAAAATTTATGTTATCATTTATGTAATGTATATAAAAAAATGGAGGAATTATTTTGAATAAGATAGTAGTAAAAGGTGGCATTCCTTTGCAAGGAGAAGTGCAGATAGATGGAGCTAAAAATGCAGTTTTACCTATTGTGGCTTCAGCCTTACTTGCTACAGAAGGAGTTAGTAAGTTTTATAATGTGCCTAATCTTTCTGATGTAAAAATAATTAGTAATTTGTTAGCATCTCTAGGTGTTAAGATATCTTATGATCAGCAAGAAAAAATATTAGAAGTAGATGCTAGAGATAATTTGAAAAATGAGGCGGCTTTTGATTTTGTAAGCAAAATGAGAGCATCATTTTTGGTGATGGCGCCACTATTAGTTAGAGAAAAGGTTGCTAAAGTAGCTATGCCTGGAGGATGTGCTATAGGAAGTAGACCTATAGAACAACATTTAAAAGGTTTTGAGATGTTAGGTGCTAAGATAATTCAAGATGGTGGATACGTAGAAGCACATGCTCCTGAGGGACTAAATGGAACAACGATATTTTTTGATTTCCCTAGTGTAGGTGCTACTCAAAATGTTATTATGGCAAGTTGTCTTGCTAAAGGAACAACTATTTTGGAAAATGCAGCTCAAGAGCCAGAAATAGGAGATATGATAAAGTTTCTAAAAAAAATGGGAGCGAAAATTTCTGGAGAAAATACATCTCGTATAGTTATTGAAGGTGTGGAGAAACTTCATGGTGCAGAGTATACTATAATGCCAGATAGAGTAGAAGCGGCTACTTATATGATAGCAGCAGCAGCTACTAAAGGTGATGTTGTAGTAAAAGGTGCTAGATATGAAGATAATGTTGCGCTAGTTTCTAAAATGAGAGAAATGGGTGTAGAAATAGATGTTTTAGATAACGCTATGCGTGTTAGAAACAATAGGGATTCTCTAAAACCTATTGATGTTAAAACTTTACCACATCCAGGATTTTTAACAGATATGCAATCTATAATTATGGTTCTTACGCTACTAGCTGACGGAGTTAGTACAGTAACTGAAACTGTATTTGAAAATAGATTTATGCACGTAGAAGAATTAAAGCGTATGAACGCTAAAATAAGAATAGAAGGACGTAGTGCTTTGATAGAAGGATTACCTAGATTAGAGGGAACTAATGTTAAAGCTACAGATTTAAGAGCAGGTGCAGCATTAGTTATTGCAGGGTTAATCTCACATGGAGAAACTACTATTAGTCACATTGAACATATTGATAGAGGTTATGTGGATATAGAAAATAAACTAAGGAAGCTTGGAGCAAATATTGTTAGAATAGAAGAATAGAGGTATAATTCTATGGCAAAATCGAAAAAAAAATCTATAAAACAAGTTAAGTTCTATAACTTTATTAAATTTTTTATTATTTTATTTGTAACACTTTACATTGGTTTTATAATAGGATATACTTTAATAGGAAACGGCGAATTTCTTGATGCTTTAAGTTTAAAACCGTTAAAACACATAATAGACATAATAACAAATTAGAAGGGGAGACTATAATGACTATAGTAAGAAGAGATTTATTTGAAGAAATTCAAGAAAAATTAGCAGGAAAAAATGTACGAATAGTATTTCCTGAGGCAACAGATACGAGGGTATTAACTGCAGCAGTTAAGTTAAGTCTTACTGATAATGTACATCCTGTATTGTTAGGAAATCCTGAGCAAGTAAAAGAAGTAGCAAATTCACAGTTTTTACGTTCATCAGGTTTAGAAATAATTGATCATCTTAATTATGAAGGGTACGATGAGATGGTTGATGCCTTTGTTGAAAGACGTGCAGGAAAAGTTACTAGAGAACAAGCTCAAGAACTATTGAAAGATGTGAATTATTTCGGAACGATGTTAGTTTATATGGGAAAAGCTGATGGTCTAGTATCGGGAGCTATTCATTCTACAGGAGATACAGTTCGACCAGCGTTACAAATCATAAAAACTAAGCCTGGTGTAAAAAGAACTAGTGGGGCATTTATTATGAGCAGAAATGCTACTAGATTTATTTTTGCAGACTGTGCTATTAATCCTACTTTGGATGCAGAAGGGTTAGCTGAAGTTGCTGTGGAATCTGCTAAGACAGCAAAAAGCTTTAATGTTTCTCCTAAAGTAGCTATGTTGAGTTTTTCTACATTAGGATCAGCAGTAACGCCAGAAAGCCAGAAAGTTGCTGAAGCTACTAGTATTTTTAGAGAAAAAGCTCCTACAGTACCAGTTGAGGGAGAAATTCAATTTGATGCTGCCTTTGTTCCGGGAGTAGCAAAATTAAAAGCTCCAAACTCAGAAATTCAAGGAGATGCTAATGTTTATGTTTTCCCTAGTTTAGAATCAGGGAATATAGGGTATAAAATAGCTCAAAGATTAGGTGGGTTTGAAGCTATTGGTCCAATTTTACAAGGTCTTAATGCGCCAGTAAATGACTTATCACGTGGTTGTGATGAGATAGATGTTATTAAATTAGCATTAATTACAGCTTTACAAGCGATAAGTAAATAAAGTTAGAAATAAAACAATAAAAGTGATACAACAATAAGAAGTTTTAGGTATTAATTTTCTTTTAGTTGTATCATTTTATTGTTTACTCTAATCGCAACGTTAAAAATATAATTATTTTTATATGGTGTTGAACTTTTTTTTTTTTTTTTTTGCTATAATGGATATTAAGTTAAAAAATATTTTTTGACTGATATTTATTATAGGAGGTGTTTGTTTGAGCTATTTAAGATTTATTTATGAGTATGTAAAAAATCCTAGAAATGTAGGAGCAGTAGTACCTAGTTCTGATGCACTAGCAAAAAAGATGGTAGAGAATATAGATTTTTCTAATGCTAGATGTATAGTGGAATATGGTGCAGGAACAGGAGTATTCACAAAGAAAATTTTAGAAAAGAAAAATAATAATACTATATTTTTAAGTTTTGAAACTAATGAGAAATTTTTTAAAATTTTAAAAGATCAACTTTCAATAGAAGAGAATAACAACTTTGTGTTAATTAATGATAGCGTAGAAGATGTAGAGAAGTATTTAAAAATGTACAATGTAAGTAGTGTTGATTATATTATTTCGGGCTTACCTTTTACTAGTTTACCTAAAAATATTAGCGATAAGGTTTTGACACTAACAAAAAAATTATTACAAGATAAGGCGGAATTTATAACATTTCAATATACATTGGTAAAAATGAATTTCTTTAAACAATATTTTGATAATATAAGCTACAAAAGAGTACTGTTTAATATTCCACCGGCTTATGTACTTAGATGTAAAAATCTTGACAAATAATATGAAGTATATTAGAATTACTAGAAGTATAATTAATATATTTTAGAACTTATCAAGAGTGAGTGAGGGATAAGGCCCTGAGAACTCCGGCAACCTAGTAATATAACTAAGGTGCTTTCCTAAGCAAAGGTAACTTTGAGCGATGAGGTTAATAATTTATTTTAGACCTTGTCTATTGACAGGTTTTTTTATTTTAACATTTGATTATTTAGAAAAATTTTATAAAATATAGGAGAATATTAATGACAAAAACATATTATTTCACATCAGAATCTGTTACAGAAGGGCATCCTGACAAAATAGCAGATCAAATATCTGATGCAGTATTAGATGAAGTATTAAAGCAAGATCCATACGCACGTGTTGCGTGTGAAACAGCAGTAAACACAGGATTAGCGGTTTTAATTGGAGAAATATCTACAACGGCAAATGTAGACTTTCAAAATATAGTTCGTTCAACTATTAATAACATAGGGTATAATGATCCAAGTTCTGGATATTGTGGAGATAATATATCTGTTCTAGTAGCATTAGACAAGCAATCTCCAGATATTGCACAAGGGGTTGACAATGCTATAGAAACTAGAGAGAAAGATGTTTATGAAGAAGTGGGAGCAGGGGATCAAGGTTTGATGTTTGGTTTTGCTACTAATGAAACAGAAACTTATATGCCTTTACCTATTTATCTTAGTCATAAACTTGCTAAAAAATTGGCAGATGTCAGAAAAGAAGGAATACTTAATTATTTAAGACCAGACGGGAAAGTTCAAGTTACTGTAGAGTATGATTTGAATAACGTTGCAAAAAGAATAGATACAGTAGTAGTTTCTACACAACATTCAGAAGAAGTAAGCCAAGAACAAATACATAAAGATATAAAAACTTATGTTATTGAACCTTGTTTAGATGAGCATTTGTTAGATGACAATACGAAATATTTTATTAATCCAACAGGAAAGTTTGTTATAGGAGGGCCGGTAGGAGATGCTGGGCTTACTGGTAGAAAGATAATAGTTGATACTTACGGAGGTTATGCACGCCACGGAGGAGGGGCATTTAGTGGTAAAGATGCTACTAAAGTCGATCGTTCAGCTGCATACATGGCAAGATATATAGCAAAAAATATTGTAGCTAGCGGAATTTGCGATAAAATAGAAGTACAACTAGCTTATGCAATAGGTGTAGCCAATCCAGTATCAATATTTGTAGATGCTTTTGGAACATCTAAAGTAGACGAAGGAGATATAGTAAAAGTTATAAAAGAGAACTTTAGCTTAACTCCTAGTGGTATAATAGAAACTTTAAATTTAAGAAAACCTATATTTAGTCTCACGGCAGCTTATGGTCATTTTGGTAGGGATGAAGAAAGTTTCACGTGGGAAAAATTAGACAAAGTTGATGTATTTAAAAAATTATTAGTTTAGGAGAAGATTATGAACTTGTATGATCAAATTGGAGAAAAGAAGATAGATTTATTAATAGATATATTGTATGACGATGTTATCGCCAATGATGATCGTATTAATATTTTATTTCATAATGGATTTCACAGCGTAAAAGACGAACAAAAGAAATTTTTTAGGATTTTTTTAGGAGCACCTACTAATCTTTTTGATTTTCCTAACTTAAAAGATAAACATTATAAGTTTCCTATATCTATTGATGTAGCAAAGTTTTGGATAGAAGATTTTGAAATAGCTTTGGAAAAGATAGAGTTAGACGAAACGTTAAAATATTTTTTGAGAAAGAAAATAAAGATGTTAGGTATGCATATGATAAATACAGTTAAATAAAATTTATATATTGTTATTAAATCAATTATAGTATAAATTTTATGGATATGTTTATAAG
>NZ_JACBYC010000136.1 GCF_013415425.1 Gemella sp. GH3
CATATAATCTATGTAAAGAATACATAATCTACTTGGAGAAAACAATTTATTTTCACTTTTAATTTTTATTTTTTAGTATACTTTTATATTTTATATATTAGCTAATATGTAATCTTTACAATGAACTACAACAATATTTATAATTTATTAGTATATATTTCTATTTATATATTTAATTTATTTTTTATAATTCGACTTTATTTTTATATTGTTTACAAGTGTTTTCTATGCTACCATTAAGCTGTAGCTTAGTAATAATTGTATTAAATAAATTTTATATAATTGTAAATACATAAAAACAAAGGAGAAAATATGAATAATAAAATTAAAAAAATTATAATAATATCACTAGTGCTAACTCCTATGTTTATTATTAATAACTATGTAGATGAGTTTGTTAACGATAGTATTATATATAAGATAATGTACAACATATATAAATTTATATTTGTAGTAACTTTTGTAACGATTATTGTTTATATTGTAAAAAATTTTAACAACATCGAAATATTAAAAAATACAATAAATAGTAACCTTGTATAATGCAAAAAGGGAGTAGATTATAACTACTCCCTTTTAGTTAATTAGAAAATTCTTTCAATCTTTTTGAAATATCGGCTAAAAATTTATTCAACTTTTCCATCCACTCATTTTCAATTTACTTTTTCTTTATCCGTATTTTTAATCATATTTTTACTTAAGCCAATTAACGTGTAGTTCATCGCAGCTAGCATATTAAATATTTTCTTATCATTTAAATAAATAAAAGCACCACCTAAAATAGTATCTAAATATATTTTTTATAGTAAAATATATTTATTTATACATAATAATCTACTGTTATCAATGATTTCGTATAATTTTTGATTATAACTTAAATTCTATACTTTCATTTAATTAATATTGCGCTCTGTGATTTTCCCACTCTTCTCGTAAAATACCGTATTTAACAGAATCATAATACACACCTTCCCAATAACGAACTTTACGAATACAAGCTTCTTGTTTCATCCCTAAACGTTCACTTACACGCATCATACGAATATTTCCAGACCACGTTGTCAGTCCTATATGCTCTATTTGAGTGAAATCAACAAATGTTTTATCTATCCATAAAGATAGTGCAACTCTACCAACTTTTTTATCCCAACAATTTTCGTCATAAATTACGATACCAATTTCTAACCAACGTGTTTTTTCACACTCCCAGTAGCGAAATAACATACCAACTAACTGATTGTCTACAAAAATCCCCCAATTATTTGACGAACGATAAAATGTCATTTCTTTTTTAAATTGCTCGTAAGTGTAAACTTTATAATCATCAAAATATGGTCCATTCCATTTAGTCCACTCCATATTTTCTCGTGAAAAGCCAATTTCCCAAAGCCTATAAATATCTTTCTCTTGTGTAACAGGTTTGATTTCTATCATTATTATCTCCTTGTATATAATATCTGAGTGTTATTAATATTTTTATCATATCAATAAAATTGCACTTTTGCAAAAATAATATAATAAATACTGCGAAATAAAATGATATCACAGATATCACATATGAAATGTTTATGAATCTTAATAACTAATAAAAAGATAGAGTTAGGATTATACATCTAACCCTTATAATACCTTTTTATTATCCATTATACAACCTTAAACAACTTTATGTTGTTTTGTTGATATACCTTATGTTTTTTGCTTTATATTAGGTTTTATATCAATAGTAAAATATTTTTAAACACATAGATGTTATAAACATATATATTGTACACCCACAATATTCAGCATAGAGATTTTTCGTCCTACACTGAATATTATACATCCAAAATTTAATTATTAAAATATTTCCTCTAGTAGTTTCCAACTACTATCTCTCATATTTTCTACATAATAAGTATTATTGAGATACAATTCATCATTTCTATCTCTTACAAAGCCAAAATTATATCCATGTTTTGTGGCAAATTCTTTAAAGGCTTCAAATTTATTTTCAATTTGAACATCAATATTTTTACTTTGTCCGTTTTTCTCTCCACCCTTAGTTTCAATTAACCAGATTGAATCATCATGTAATTGAATAATATAATCGGGATAGAATAATCGTTGTTTGTCAAAATTTGTTCCATAAACTACTGATAAGTATTGTTGTCCACTATTTCCATTTTTATACACATATTTCACATTCGGATTTTTATCACAATATTTTTCAAATAATCTTTCTGACGTGGAACGAAAATCATCTGTAATCATAGAAGTGTTGTACTCTTTATACACATTTGATTCTAAATTTCTAACATTAGGTTCAAATGGTACGTAACGATAATGTTCTTCTAGTGGAATTGAAAAATCTTCTACCCTATTTTCTAAAAATGTTTGTTGCTCATACTTTTTGCCAGAAAATTCAATAAAATCTTTTTTCAATTTATCAACATTATTAATAATAAAAGCATAAAACTCTCTTAAATTTAGATTGAGTAATTTATATCTTTTATTGCCAAAACCCTTTAAGAATAGAGTTTTAAGTATTTGATGTGTTTTATCATAACTAAGTCCAATATGCTTTTTAATTGCATCAACACAGTGTTGACGATCAATACCATGAATGTGCGTATTGACTTCCATATCCATAACACCATACTGAGCTTGTTCTTCGTTTACTTGCATTAGTGTAGAATACTTACCAGTTAAATAGCTTCTTTTTAATGTTGTTCCTAAAATAAATCCAGAGTTTTCAAGTCTGATTCTATTATCTTGTTTTACTCCATCTAATGAATACCTATCTTTGAAAAATTCATAAATACGATTACGCATTAATTGTTCATCTACATAGTTACCATCTTTATTTCTTAACTCTTTTTTAAGTTTGATAGCTCTAGCTTCATCTTTTAAAAATAGTTTTTTTGTTTCAAATCCACTACCTGCTTTAATAACATCTAATTTGTATTTCTCATCAAAAGTATACAGATATGAACAATCCAGTATATCTTTACCGTAGTGTTTTGCTTTAGGCATTCTTCTAAGTCTACCTAGTGTTTGAATTTCAAATGTATCACTCATATTTTCACGAAGTTTTACAAGTATCTTTGCACGAGGACAATCCCATCCAGTAGCTAGTGCTTGTTTGAAAAGTAAAAATACAGGTATCGCATTAGCTTTTGTAATACTATCTTCATCTGTTGTTCCAATATTTATTTTTCCTAGTTTTTTAGATTTTCTGGCTTTATCTTCTTTGCTTTCAGCACTAAACCACGAAGCAAGTAATTTATTTTCATAACTATATCCCATACTATTTAATTTATTTTCAACAAATTCAATAAGTTCATCATTTAGATTAGGAAATTGAACTAACACAAGAGGTCTAACATCTTCTTTTTCATCCATATAAGCCTGTGCAATTTCGTTTCTTACTTCATCGGCTTTTTCAAGTAAAATCTCAGCTTCATTTTTTGGATTAGTAACACTTACTGATTCAAATCCTTTATTAATGTACATAAATCTTGTAATTAATTCCTCATTAATAACATCAACTTCTGATATTTCGTGAAATTCTCCTACAACTTTTTTATTAGGTGTTGCAGATACTCTAATTTCATATTTTGCATTGATACTAGAAATAATATCACCTGCTTTTGATGTATTATTTTGATGTTCTTCATCAATGATAATAATAAAGTTTTTCTCTTTTCTATGTGCTTCAGAAATTCTTTCAAAAAGGTTTTTTCTTTCACTATCTCTTATAGCAGTATTATCTTTTTTGGTAATTGTTTCCCAGTTTATAAAATAGGTTGTACCAGAAACAAAACCACTTGATAAAATATCAAATAGAGAACCAGTCTTCAAGTTAGGAGCAAAACGATTCATTTTTTCTTTTGATTGTTCCTCAAGTTCTCCCTTACCTGGACAAAACCAACAGATAATATCATCTTCATGATAATCTAGATATTTTTCAATATATGCAACTAAGATAATTGTTTTACCGCTTCCTGTTGGACTTTGCATAATAATTTTAGGTTTAGAGTTAATATTTGTAGTTTTTTCAAAAAGAAAATCTACTGCTTTTTCTTGAAAGTTTTTAAGTTTTAATCCAATCATAGCTCTCCAACCTCCTTAAGTTCACTTCTGTAGTAATATTCAGGAATATCTACTACAGTTACATTTTTATCATCTAATATTCTTTGGTGCGTTCTTGATAGAAATATTCCAGATGTAATAAACAATTTACCACCCTCTTTTATATTTTCCACAATACTTTTCAATTCATCTTCATCATCTAAAATAATATATTTTTCGTTATCTATTTCAATATGGTGTTCCAGTTCAATTAGTTCTTTGATGTGTTCTAACATCTTTTCAGAAATAGTTTCCTCATCTTCATCGCTTTCATACTTAGAAATAAAATCTGTTTTGAAATATTTTAAATTGTGTGGCAATTCATCTTGAATATTTTTTAATCTTTGATAAGTAACTTCTTCACAAATGTTGTTTTCATTATTCGTACAAAGGATGTATTTTCTGTTTCCACCGTCTTCTTTATTGAGTTGCATAACTGCGTGTCCAGTTGTCCCGCTTCCTGCGAAGAAATCGAGAATGGTTGAGTTTTTATTCGAAGTAAACTTGATTAATTTTTCAACGAAATAGGTTGGCTTAGGATAGTCAAATTTTTCATTTTTAACCAATACGGATAACTCTTTTGTAGCTACAGAATTCATAAATTCATTTTCAATAAAATACAAAGTATCTACAGGCATAAATTGAGTCTTTAAATTACTTGCATATCTTTTGAAAATAAAACCTCTTTGATTTTTCTTTATTGTATCTTTAAATTTAATTCGTCCCATTTTTATATATTGATTCATAGTCTGCAATGAAAATGCCCAATACCTTCCTGTTGGAGGATAATCAATTTGTCCTGTAATAGGATTTTCAATAGGAAAATATGTACTATCACTACCACTTTTAGCACTTGGGTCTCCAGATGTCCAAATTCCATTAGGATCATTATCAGGATTACTATATCCTTCTAATGATTTTTCTTCTCCAATAAAAAATGATGAAAGTTTATTTTTACCATAAACATGAAGATATTCATGTTGAATATTAAGTCCATTACCATCATCTCCGGTCATTGATTTTGTTTTTCTAATAAATGTAGTAAGATAATTCATATCTCCAAAAATATCATCACAAAGTAATTTTAATTGAGCAAATTCATTTTCATCAATACTTATAAGTATAAATCCCTTTTCATTTAAAAGGTTTTTAGCGATTTTAAGTCTCTCATGAATAAAAGAAAGCCACTTAGAATGTCTGTAGTAATCATCTAATCCTATTATTTTATCTTCATAAATAAACTCTTTATTTTTTGTATTATATGGTGGATCGATATAGATAACATCAATTTTACCTTTGTGTGTCTTTTCAAGAAGTTTTAGAGAGTGTAAGTTATCTCCCTCTAATAAGAAGTTGTATCCATCATCTTCATCTGCTACTATTTTTCTTTGTCTATCTTCACAAAATACAGGTATGTTATGTTCTAACATTTCATCTACTTTTTCTATATGTCTTTCCCACACCAAACCGTATTTCTTTTCGTTTAGTGCCGTTTCAATTTCTCCTAAAGCTCTTAGACTATCATCATCCTGATGTTCTTGTTTTAATTTTTCCAAAAACTCTAGCATTTTTTGTCTTTTTTGCTGTGATATATTTGCCATATTAACTCCTTTCTAAGTATCACAATTATCATTGCCAATATTATACTATTTTAGCAGATTTTTTCTAGATTATTAAATGTTCTTATTATAGTATCTATACTCATAATATTTTTCTTACCAGTTTCTTATTGAATTATAAGTACAAAATCTGTCATCACAATAGTTTTTCCTTGTTTTTCATTAAATTCTACCAATATTGTTATTTATTGTAAAACTATTGATTCCGTTTAATTCAATCTTTATTGCTAATATTTTATTAGAGATAGTAGGACACTCATCAAATAATATACTCATTTATTTTTACTTTAAAATAAAAAAGACAAGAAGTTTTTCTACTTTTATTAGCATACTATTTTGTATATACATAGAGCATATCAACACAAACTTCTAAATCAAAATATTTTTCAATATTTTTTCTAAAATTTATACTGTCTTCATAAAAATGAAAAATACTTAAAATAAAGGTTTTTTACTCTTTACTTCGTTGCAGCAATACCACACACTCAACATGCACTGTCTGTGGAAACATATCCACTGGCTGAATATCACCAACATTGTATCCTAAATTTTTCATTATATTTATATCTCTAGCTAAAGTTGCTGGATTACAACTAACATAAACCACTTTAGGAATATTCATATCACTCAAATTACGTAAGAAGCTTTCTTCACATCCTTTTCTAGGAGGATCTACTATTACCACATCTATTTTTTCTTTATTTTGTATTAAATCTTCAATAACTTCTTCGGATTTTCCTAATAAAAATTTTACGTTATCAATATCATTATTTCTTGCATTTTCTACAGCATTGTTTATTGCTGGCTCTACTACTTCTATTCCATAAACTTTCTTAGCATTACCTGCAACGAATAAACTTATAGTCCCTATCCCGCAGTATGCATCAATTACGTTATCCGTTTGCTTGACGTCCGCTAGTTCTATGGCTTTTCTGTACAATAATTCTGTTTGAATAGGATTCACTTGATAAAAAGATTTTAATGAAATATTAAATTTTAAATTTCCTAGGTAATCAGAAATAAATTCTTCTCCATAAAGAATTTCAGTATAATCTCCGTATATAACATTCGTTTTCTTATCATTAATATTAAGAATAATACTCTTAATTCTATTATCTAAACTAACCATTTCATTAACAAACTCTTTTAATTTTGCAAACTTTTCTTTTGCGATAATACCAATCATAATCTCCGTCTTATCACGATTTGTTCTAAACATTATATGACGTAAAGCACCTTTATGATTTTTTTCGTCATATACAGATAGCTGAATATTTTTAATTATATCTCTAATTTTATTTATTAAAATATTATGCTCTTCGTACTGAATACTACAATTATAGCTATTTATAACATCGTGTGTTCTTGGCTTATAATATCCCATTTTTATTTCTTCATTTTCTTTTTGAACTGGAACTACAGATTTATTTCTATAATTATAAGGATTTTCCATTCCCAAAGTTTGTAAGACATTAACCTGATCTTTTCCTAAAATTTTGTCAAAAATATTTTTTACTTTATTAGTCTTGAATTTCAGCTGTTCCTCGTATGATAAATGTAATAGATTTGCTCCAGAAGTTTTCTCTGTAATTTCCACTCTATTAGGAGATTTCTTAATAATTTTTATTAATTTTGCATATCCTAAATTTTTCTTTAATTTAGTAACTTTAATTTCTACTTCTTCGCCCACTACTACATCTTCTACAAATAACGGAAAATTATTAATCTTAACTACACCTAATCCATCATGCGTGTAATCTGTAACAATTCCTATAAAATAATCATTTTTTTGCATAATGTCTCCTTTCACTCTTTATTTTTACTACAAATAATACTTTATTTTACCACAAATCTACTAAATAATGAATAATAAGCCTTTTTATAACATTTATTTGCATCAAGACTTTATTTAAATTTAATATAATATAGCGATATATAATTATATAGTTTAAACCTATTACAACTCTACAAATCTATTGTTTTAACATAATCAAAATAAAATTTTAAGATAAATAC
>NZ_JACBYC010000153.1 GCF_013415425.1 Gemella sp. GH3
TTTAATATTCTATCATCTTCTTTTTCTTTTGTCAATATTTTTTTGAACTTTTTTTAGTTGTTTTTCAAATCTTTATCTCTTAAGAAGACTTTGACTATTATATAGTCTTTATTTTGTTTTGTCAATAACTTTTTATTGTTTAATTATAATATTTTTATTATACACTTTTTCTACTATATTTTGTTCTAAATTTCAGATTTTATCATTAACATTCTATAAATATATTGTGCCTTATTGAGATTGTATAATTGTATATAAAAGAATATATTCTAAAAATACAACCTTTCGTCTATCATTATCTCTATCATACTAGTCTAACACAATTTTATTATATTTTTGCTGCTATATCTGTTAGTTTTATATTATATTTCTTATCAATAGTAAAATATCTTTTGCTATACACAATATATCAATATGTATATTATACACTTTTTTTAAAACAACATAGAGTTTATAAACGTATATTGTACGCCATTTTTTATCAACACATATATTATAAGCCAAAAAATAAAAACTAGAGTATATACTCTAGCTTAATAATTATTTTGTTGTTTGTCTATGAATTATTCTATGTGGTAAATAAAGCTTTTTACCTTCCGATTGTAAAGCTGAAATTTCTGTTTCTTCATATTCTTCACCTTTACTTTTTGCTTTTTCTATATCAATGACTTTTGTCAAAGTTCTCATAGAAACTGCTCCTATATCAAAGATAGGTTGGAATATTGATGTTATCTTTGGTCTAGCCATATCTAGTAATTTAGTATTTTCAAATGAAAGTATTTCTAATTTTTTAGGGACATCTACTCCCATATCTTGTGCTTGATGTAAAATTGACAGTGCTACTTCATCAAACATAGTAATTACTGCTTCTACTTTATTCATTTTTACTTTTTTGTAGGCATCTGAACTTTCCTTGTAAGTTTTATATCCATCTATTATCAGACTAGAATCAAAGTCTAGTTTAAACTCATTTAATGCTTTTTTATAACCACTTATAATTCTTTGAGCTTTTTGTGATTCATAAGAACTAATCACTAAAGATACTCTTTTTACACCTTTTTCTAAAAATTCTTTAGTAGCATCATATCCTGCTTTTTCATAATTAATATTTATTGAATAGTAACGATCATCTATATCTATATTACTTGATAGTACTAATGGAATATTTATTCCCTCTAAATAATTTCTTGTACTTTCTGTCATAGAATGTCCTAAATATATAATTCCATCTACTTGTTTACTCATAAAGGAATTAAATATATCTCGTTCTATATCTTTATCATTACAAGAATTCGCTAATATAACGTTATATTTATACATATTAGCAACTGATTCTATTCCACTTACTGTTTCTGCAGATGCTAAATCAGAAATATCTGGTAATACTATTCCTATAGTTGTAGTTTTTTTGCTTGCTAATCCTCTTGCTACTGCATTAGGTGTATATTGTAATCTTTCTATTACTTCTTTTACTTTAGCTCTTGTAGCTTCTTTTACATTTGGATTATCATTTACAACTCTCGAAACTGTTGCCATAGATACTTTTGCTTCTCTTGCTACATCATAAATAGTCGCCGTCATAAGTCCACTCCTTATTCTTATATTTTAAATCCTTTACATATGTTTATTTTATCAAAAATATTATGTAAAGTCTAGTATTTTTTATTAAATTTCTTATTATTTTACTTTATATAAATATTAATTTATAAGTAAAGATAATGATTACAAAAATTTGTTTATTCTGTATAATTAAATTATAATTTTTACATTTTTTAGATATAAAAAGAAAAAATACTGATTTCGCTTTCTTTTGAAAAAAAAATGTGCTATAATTTTTTTAGTAATAATTTCGTTACTAAAATAAAAATTAAATTAATATAATTACATGGAGGATTTTTCTATGAAAGCAAAAAACAGAAAAGTTGTTTTAATCGGTGCTGGGATGGTAGGTATGAGTTTTGCATACCAACTTTACTCAAGTGGTTTATGTGAAGAATTAGGTATAATTGATTTCTTTGCAGAAAAAGCTGAAGGAGAAGCAATGGACTTAAATCATGCTGGAGCTTTAGTTCCACCTATTAAAGTTACTTCAGGTGGATACGAGCAATGCTCTGATGCTGATGTTATAGTAATTTGTGGAGGACTTCCTCAAAAACCAGGTGAAACTCGTTTAGACTTAGTTGACAAAAATATGAAAGTTGTTAAAGATATGTCTGATCAAATAGTTGCATCTGGATTTGACGGAGTTATAGTTATAGCATCTAATCCAGTAGACGTATTAACTAATGCGTTACAAAAATTCACTGGATTCCCTAAAAACAAAATTATCGGTTCTGGAACAACTCTTGATACATCAAGATTCCGTTATATGTTAGGAGAAGTTCTTGACGTAGCACCTAACAGTGTTAGAGGATATATTTTAGGAGAACACGGAGATACTCAATTTGCTGCTTGGAGTAATGTTTATGTTTATGGTAAACAATTTGATAAATTCTTAGCATCTACTGACAAGTATACTGCTGCTGATTTCGAGCAAATTGAAGAAAGAGTTATGCGTGCAGCATACGAAGTAATTAACCGTAAACGTGCTACTTACTATGCTATAGGTATTTCATTATTCACTATAGTAAAAGCTATTTTACGTGATGAAAATACTGAATTAGCTGTAAGTGGATACTGTGAAGGTCAATATGGAGTAGAAGATTTATATATCGGAGTGCCTGCTATAATTGGTAGAGAAGGTATTCGTGAAATTGTAGAAATGGATTTATCTACTGAAGAATTAGCTAAAATGAAACATTCAGCAGACGTACTTAAAGATACATTAAACAATGCTTACGCTGCTTTAGAAAACTAAAAAATTATATTATTAAAGACTGTTGATAATAAATTCAACAGTCTTTTTTTAATATTTATAATCTTCCATACGTGCTTAATTTTTATATTAAATTTAATAACAAACTAGATATTAAACATACTATTATTAACCTTTTAGAATAATTAATTATCAGCATTATCATTAAACATAGTTCAACATAATTCAAAATAATATCAACAAAGTATTGATATAATAATATTTCCGTTACAATATAATCAAAGATAATACTATTTGTATATTACAAAATTTTAATACTTTTTCTAAAAATCGGCACTTTTTGAGCACTAAAAAAGCCCACTTTTACAGTGGGATTGCTTGTCTGAAAAAAACTTCAAACAATTATATATAAGAACTTCATTAATAACTATGTAAGCAAATTAACTAAAAAATAAATCCCTTATATAAATTTACTTTCTACATTACTTAAAATTAACTTTTTATCAGTGGGATTTCTTTTTATTTGGATACATCTTTCGATTACCTTTGACTTTTTATTATCCAGTATACAACCTTAAACAACTTTATATTAGTTTTCTATCAATAGTAAAATATTTTTGGCTATGCTCACACAATATACCAACATATATATTATACTTCCAATTAATTAATATATATTTTTATTTATCGATTAAAATAAAAAATATTTAGCATAAAGATTTTAACCTTTACACTAAATATTATATACCCGTTAAAATTACTATGAGCATCTATTTTTAACAAATAATATTAATTTTCTATAATATTTCCTTCACGACTACAATGAATCATAGCAAAAAATAATACAACTGCTGCCATAACTAGAATGTACATCGCACTATTCCAATTTGACACATCTTTTACATATCCTAATAACGGAGGAAATATTGCAGCTAGTACATAGCCTCCAGATTGTGCTACTCCAGATACTTTAGAAGCCTCATCAGCATTTCTAGTTTTTACTGAGAACAAATACATTACGTAAGAGAATGATCCACCACCTGCTAAAGCAAATAATATCATTATAACTACCATAATAGCCATATTAGTATTTATATATAATAGACCTACTAAAGAAATAAAATAACTCAAAACTATAAATAAAGGAATTATTAATTTATTTTTTACTTTATCAGCTAATATTGGCATCAAAAATGTTGCTGGAAATTGTGCAAACTGACTTACAGAAAGTAATAAGCCTGCTTCTGCATTAAAAAATCCTTTATCAATCATAATTTGCCCAAACCAAGAAACACTACTGTAGTATAAAGCTGATTGTAATCCCATAGACATAGTTAAAGTGTATAATTTAGGACTTCTAAAAATATTAGTTTTTTCAAAATTAGTAACTTTTCCTGTTGATACGCTATTATTTTTTGACATACAATAATAAACTACAACACAACAAAATGCTACTATAACCCATATATTTAATGCTAATCCCAAACTGAAAGTTTCTCCAAAGATATTAGAACTAGCTATAGGATAACTTACTGCTGCTGATATAGAAGCCGTTACAGTCATTATTACTGAGAAAAATCCTGTCATAATCCCTAGTTTAGTAGGATAATATTTTTTTACTACTGCTGGTAACAAAACATTACCTAATGCTATACCAACACCTATTATAAAAGTGGTAATAAACAAAACATACACATTAATATAAAATCTTAGTAATAAACCTACAGTTATTATTATAGTTGAATAAAATAAAGTTTTTTCTAAACCATATTTATTAGAATATTTCGATGCGAAAGGACTTATTAACGCAAATGCTACTAACGGAATTGTAGTTATTAATCCTGCCAATGTATTATTAATATGTAAATTTTCTTTTACTATACCTATTATAGCCCCTATTCCTGTTATTGGTGTTCTAAGTACAGATCCCAATAAAACTATAGCTAACAAAACTAGCCATTTATTTTTTTTTATCATATTTTTTCCTCTCAAATATCTTCCAAATATTTATTGATTAATTAATAAGTTCTAACAGGTAATAATACCTCTATTATATCTCTATGATAATCACTAGGTTGAATAATAAAAGCTGTTAGTTCCCCTGAAAACTTAACAATAACATTTTCAGAATTTATAGCTGATATAGCTTCTTTCAAAAATTTAGCTGAAACAGCTATTTCAAATTTACCTTCTTCATTATAAGTTTCTGCAAAAAATTCTTCTTCAGCTGTTCCTAATTCTTTAGAATATGCATATAAATTAACTATACCGTCATTTATAGCTAATTTTACTATATCATTTTTTTCATCTTTACTAACTAACGCCACCCTATCAACAGCATAATACATTTCTTTACTATTAGCTACTACTGTACATTCAAAAATTGAAGGAACTAATTTTTCAGTATTAGGATATTTTCCACTAATTAATATAGCAGAATAAATAATATTTCTATAAACGAATACTATTCTATTTTCTTCATAATAGATTTCTAAATCTTCATCTGTATTTTCTATAATTTTTTGAATTGATTGTAAAGATTTCCTAGGAATTATTATATTGAAATTTTGACTTTCGTCTATATTTTCTAATAGTAATCTTCTTTTACTAAGTCTATGAGAGTCTGTAGAAGTAGCTGTTAAAAATTTATTTTCTAAAATAACATTAACTCCTTCTAATATAGGTCGTTGATCATTTACAGCCGTACAAAATAAAGTTTCTCTTATAATATCATTGAAAACTTTAGTATTCATATTAAATTTATTTGATTTGTCTATTATAGGAAAATCAGGATATTCGTCTATATCATAACCTTGAATATTAAATTCACTTTTGCCTGATTTAATTTTTATAGTTTGATTATTACTCTCTATTTCAATAATTTCTGTAGGTGCTTTTCTTATAATATCTAAGAAATAATTAGTAGGAACTACTGCTTGTCCTTCTTCTATTATAGTTATTATTTCCTTATCTTCATCAAATGCTGCCAAAGAATATTCCATAAATACCATAGAATCACTACCTTTTAAAATCATTTTGTCTTTATACAATTCTATTTTTATACCTTTTTGTGATTCATTAACTGTATTTTGAACAATTATTTTAGAAACAGTATTTAATCCTTCCAAAAAATTTTTTTTGATTATATTAAATTTCATTATTTTTCTCCTTAATTATATATATAATAATATAGTAATAGTAATAAGCCTTGTAAAATTTGTGGAAAAGTCCAGAAAAACTAAGTATACTTTAAAATTTTAGATTTTCTTATTGTGGAAAACTTTGTTAAAAAGTGTTTATTACTTGTTATTATATATTTTTTATTTTATTTTTTATATTTTCTATGTCTGTTGCTACATCTTCATTTTCTTCTTTTAAAGTAACAACTTTGTTATTAGCATAAAAAATAGAAGAATGATCTTTTTTGAAAATTTTACCTATTGCTGGCAAAGAAAGATCTGTAAGTTCTCGACAAAGGTATATAGCTATTTGTCTTGCATTAGCGATTTCTTTATTACGTTTAGGTGAATAAATATCATCTACAGAAATATTATAAAAGCTAGCAACAGTATTAATAATATTACTAGGTTCAATAGTTTTTTTCGTAGTATTAATACGTTTTTTGACTATTCTTTCTACCATTTCCATAGTAATTTTTTCATTTTTAGGAACCATGAATTTTAGTTCTTTAACTATACCTTCTAATTCACGAATATTTCTATTAGTATTTTGATGAATATGACCTGAAATATAAGCAACAATTGATTCATCTATAGAAATACTAGCCTCTCCACATTTTAATTTTAAAATAGTAGCTATAGTTTCATATTCAGGTGGGGTTATATCTGCAGTAACTCCAGATTCAAATCTTGAAACTAATCTATCTTCAATACCATCTAATAGATGAGGAGGTCTATCACTTATTAAAACTATTTGTTTTTGATTTTCTTGCAATTCATTAAAAACGTGGAAAAAGTTTTTTAAAGTTTCTTGTTTTCCTGATAAAAATTGAATATCATCAATCAATAAAGCATCAACATTACGATATATTCTATTAAACTCGTCATTAGAAAAATTAGATTTAGATCCAGGTTGTATTAAACGCATAAAATCATTTAAAAATTTTTCTGAAGAGATACATTTTATTTTAAAATCAGGGTTGTGTTCTTCCAATTCATTACCTATAGCATGAAGTAAGTGAGTTTTTCCAAGACCTACTCCTCCGTATATAAATGCAGGCGAACTTTCTCCAGGATAAGAAGCAACTGTCCTTGCAAGTGTTACTGCATATTGATTCCCTTCTCCAACAATAAAATTATCAAAAGTGAAATTCTTGTTCAAGGAAGGATTGTTTTTGGAAGAAGAAAGTTGTGCTTTTTTTACTGGACTTTTATATTCATCTAGTGGAAAAGATTGTGCTTGAAAGAAATTTTGTGATCCAGAAGGTTTCTCCTTTGCTAGAAAATTATTCATAATAAGTTGTCCTGCAGAGTTATTATCTTCTTCTTTTTTTCTATTATCTTCTATAACTTTTTCTTCATCAAGATAATTATAATAAAAAGAAAAATCTACATTCATTAAATTTTTTATAATAGATTTGAATTTTTCATCATAGACATTTTTAAAAAGATCAGACAAAAAAGAATTACTACATATAATTGTAATAGTTTTATTTTTTAAATCAACATTATCAGTATAACTGTTATGAAGCCAACCTTCATATACCTCAGGAGATACTTCATCTTTAATATTCTTTAAGATATTCTCCCAAATGAAATTATTATTACTCATATTTAGCCTCCTATTG
>NZ_JACBYC010000125.1 GCF_013415425.1 Gemella sp. GH3
TATAAGTTTTCGTCTGGTGGCGATAGCAAGGAGGACACACCTGTACCCATACCGAACACAGAAGTTAAGCTCTTTAGCGTCGAATGTAGTTGGTCTTACGACCTGCGAGATTAGAACGTTGCCAGGCGTTAAGTCTTTGGCTTTTGCTTTAGGCTTATTGATCCACAGTAGCTCAGTTGGTAGTAGCATCTGACTGTTAATCAGAGGGTCGCAGGTTCGAGTCCTGCCTGTGGAGCCATTTTTTGGCCCGTTGGTCAAGTGGTTAAGACACCGCCCTTTCACGGCGGTAACACGGGTTCGAATCCCGTACGGGTCATCACTTATAGGAGGTTTAGCTCAGCTGGGAGAGCACTTGCCTTACAAGCAAGGGGTCAGCGGTTCGATCCCGTTAACCTCCACCATTTAATTTAGGGGAGGTAGCGAAGAGGCTAAACGCGACGGACTGTAAATCCGTTCCTTCGGGTTCAGTGGTTCGAATCCACTTCTCCCCACCACTTTTAAATTTATGTTATTGGGATATAGCCAAGCGGTAAGGCAACGGTCTTTGACTCCGTCATGCTCTGGTTCGAATCCAGATATCCCAGCCATGAGCCATTAGCTCAGTTGGTAGAGCATTTGACTTTTAATCAAAGGGTCGAAGGTTCGAGTCCTTCATGGCTCATTTTTTAAATGCCATAATTGGCATTTTATTTTGGCCCGTTGGTCAAGTGGTTAAGACACCGCCCTTTCACGGCGGTAACACGGGTTCGAATCCCGTACGGGTCATAATAAGACGAGTAAATAGCTCGTCTTTTTTATTTGGAGATTTTTTATGGTAGGATTATATTATTTATGAAAAGGAATTTTAATAAAATTATTACGATAATGTTCTCTTTGATGTTAATGTTAATTATGATTGCATTATTGTTTTTTAATCATTTGGAATATAGTAAAAAAAATTATGTATCAAATATTAATATTTATGCATTGATATTTGGTTCTTTTATATTGTTTATATTGAGTTTTATTATAAAACGATATTTATACAAATTTATCAATGTTTATTTTATAACTGTAATATTAACACTAATTCAAATAATTTTGGTTTATTCATATTATTTTATTCCAGGTTGGGATGCAGGTATTATTATTGATAACAGTTTTAGTTTATTTATTAATGGTGAATTAGAATCTGAATATTATTTTTCGGTTTATCCCAACAATATTTCAATAGTTAATATTTATTATTATTTTATATCATTCATTAATTTTATTAAATTAGGAGAATATGCTTATTTTATACTACTAGTATGTATTATATTAATATGTAATGTTTCAGGCATATTAATGTATAAAATCTTAATTAAGATATTTCAAAATAATGTAATAGCATTGATTGGATATGCTTATTATATTTTATTGATTTATATATCTCCTTGGATTGCAATACCATATTCTGATTCTTTATCTTTAATATTACCTATTTTGATGTTATATATTTATATTTCTCTAGAAAAATATTATTTAAAATGGGTATTATTATGTTTTATTTTTGCAGTATCAATAAGTATAAAGCCTCAAGCAGCAATTATTTTTATAGCGATAATAATATTTGATTTTCTGTTTAATACGAATAGTATTAAATTGTTTTTTAAGAAGTGTTTTACATTGTTTATTGTTATAATAGTATCTTTTAATATTATCAATTTAATGAATAAAGATATTAAAGCTAAGCTTGATAAAGAATTACATACTAGTTATATACATTATTTAAAAATGGGATTAAATGAAAATACAAGTGGTGAATGGAATTATGATGATGTTGTCTTCTCACAGTCAATTCCTTTAAAAGATGATAGAGATTATGCTAATATTTTAGTAATAAAAGAAAGAATTAATAATTTTACTGTAAGCAGTTTTTTAGAGCATTATACGAAAAAAACATTACTAAATTATAGCGATGGAACATTTTCTTGGGGAAAAGAAGGTAATTTTTATAAAGAAATTTTACCAGAAAATATAAAGATATCAAAAATTACAAGAAATATTTATTATTCAGATGGAAAATATTATAAGTATTTTAATTTTCTCCAACAATCTTCTTGGTTAATTATATTATTTTTATCATTATTTAGTATTAAGTTTAATAAAAATGATGAAGAAACAGCTAGTAATTACAAAATAATAATTTATATGACATTAATAGGACTTTTTATATTCTTAACGTTATTTGAAGCTAGAGGAAGATATTTGTTTAGTAATGTACCTATATTTATAATTTGTGCTATGTATGGAATAAATAATATACTGCTTATGTTGAAAAAATTTGATATATTAAAAAATAGAACCGATAAATAATATCGGTTCTATTTTTTTTATTCATCTTCATCATTAACTACTTCTGCTTCTATATTGTTTAAATCTGTAATATCTTCTTCTTTTCTTTTATCATTATTTTCTTTTTTGTCATCTTCGTCATCATCATCTTCTTTTTTAGGAGAAGGGGGTCTTAATTTTTCAAGAACATTTTTATCAATAGTTGATCCGAATTTTTTCATAACTTTGTCATTATTAAGTTCTTGGAAGGAATTTGGAACAATATCTGTAACTGATCCTTTAGAATTATTATATGGGTTAATATTTTCTTTTTTGACTGATGCAGGTTGTTCAAATTTATTATCAGCACCTATTAACGAGGGATTGTAATTATATATAGCGTTCATAAAGTAAGCCCATTGATTATGTGCATGATCAAAACCTGGTAATTCAGAAGGTTTATCATAACCTGTCCAAAGACCAAATGTTATATTTTTTGTACCTCCGACTGTCCATAAGTCATGATTGTATTCAGATGTACCCGTTTTTACAAATAGATTATCAGTACTGAATTTTAATGTTGATTTCATATTTCCAGCAGTTCCACCAGTGATAACATCGTTTAACATATTTATTGTAAGATAGCTGGTAGATTCTGAATATACTTGTACAGGATTAAAATTAGCAGTGTATATAGTTTTTCCTGTATTATCTTCTATTGACTCTATAATATAAGCTTGTTGGAATTTTCCTTTATTTGCTAGAGTAGAGAATGCATTAGTATTTTCTAGGACAGTAACACCATAAGAAAGCCCCCCTATTGATGCAGATAAATTAGTATGATCAGATTCAACTAAACTTTTGAAGTTCATTTTTTCTAAATATTCTTTCACTGGATCTTCATTAGAAAATGCAGAATATAGTCTAATAGTTGAT
Source organism: Gemella sp. GH3 (assembly GCF_013415425.1). Taxonomy (GTDB): domain Bacteria; phylum Bacillota; class Bacilli; order Staphylococcales; family Gemellaceae; genus Gemelliphila. The sequence goes on from NZ_JACBYC010000125.1 coordinate 3,232, forward strand.
AAGTTTAATGATTTTGCTAACGCATTTCTAGCTGATATAACACCAAATTCTGTTTTTGAAAAGTTATCTGGTGACCAGCCATTGTAATTGAATTTTCTATCTAATAGCATAGAATTCGGAGTTATATATCCTTTGTCTATTGCAGGAGCAAATACTAATAGAGGTTTAATTGTAGATCCAGGAGATCTAGTTGTTCTAGTAGCATGATTTAGTTGTTGGTTATTAAAATCACGGCCTCCTATAAATGCAAGAACACGTCCTGTATTATTTTCTATTAGAGTAGCACCTATTTCCATTGGATAATTTTGCCCATCAATATTTTTTGAAATAAATCTTGAGTAATTTTCTTTAGCTTCTTGTAAAGTATCGTATAATTCTTTGTTTATAGTAGTTCTAACTTTGTAACCACCAGTTAAAAATTTTACTTTGCTTTTTTCTAATAAGTCATTTTTGAAGTTAGCATCATTTTGATATTTATTAAGTTGGTTATTCTTTTTAGCTGTATCTTCTGCCAAAATTTCTGATGCAGCTGTAATTACTTCGTTAGTAATATAAGGATATTTTTCAGATTCGTTAATTCTATTGTTATTGAATGATGACTTTATATCAAATTCTAGAGCTTGATTATATTCTTCTTTAGTAATAAAATCTTCTTCTAACATTCTGTTCAAAACGTACTTTTGTCTATTAAATCCTGCCTGAAGTTCTTCGTCACTACGTATATTTCCTGAGTTATCGAATGGTGTATATTTATAAGGGAGTTGTACAAATCCGGCTAGATAAGCTGCTTGAGCAATATTCAACTCATTAGCGTGAACATTGAATACACCTAATGCAGCAGTTTCTATACCACTAATATTTTGTCCTAGTCTATTTTTTCCAAAAGGAGCTATGTTAAGGTATGTTTCTAATATTTCGCTTTTCGATAATGTGTTATTTAATCTTATAGCTAAAAGAATTTCTTTTGCTTTTCTTTCGTAAGAACGAGAATTATCTAGCAATTGATTCTTTACTAATTGTTGAGTTATTGTACTACCACCAGTAGAAGACTTTCCAGCGGCTTCGTAAACAGAAGCTCTGATTATCGAAAATGGCTCTATTCCGCTATTACTATAGAAGTTATCATCTTCACTAGCGATTATAGCATTTTTAATATTATCTCCCATATCATCTAAAGGTATTGTTTTTCTCATCATTTCGGAGTTAATAGTTGCTACTTTCTCTCCATTAGAAAAAAATATGTCACTATTTTCACTTATATCATTTAATTGTTGAGTTAACTCTTCTTTTGATAATACGGGTTGATCTTTTACTAAGTTAGCTACAAATCCAGTAATAATAGATATTATTAATGTAAATAGTAATGCTAACGTTAAGAAAAAATTTTTCCACGTTATATATTTTTTATTATTTTTCACTGTTATTGCTCCTTTAATTACGAACATATTATCCATATTATACCATAAAAATAGAAGTTAATAAAAATTATAAATTAAAAAACTCTTATTTAAACATAAATAAGAGTTTTTTAATTTATCTATTATTGGAATTTGAATTGTTTTGAGTAGAGCTTCTATTTCTATTGTTGGCAGTACTATTATTGTTGGAGTTTGTATTATTTGTAGTTGTATTATTTCTATTATTGTTTGTATTATTATTGTTATTTGTATTGTTATTTACCGTAGGCCTATCGTTATTTCTTGTTTCTCTATTTCTTTCAGAAATTTTTGCTTGGTATACAGAGTCACGAATTGTTCCTACGTACATATTATCTGTTTCTGTATTTCTATCTGTAGCATAGTATGCATTTCCGGATTTTGCTACTGTACTAGGTACTTGGAATGAAGGAGGAGCAACGTTTTTATGGGCTTTTTTAATTATATCTGCCATTATTAGTTGTGTGGTTTGAGCTTGATTTGAACTTAAAGCTTTACTAGCAGAGTCTACGCTATCAGCTCCTTGCCAAACTGCTACTGTGTGTTCAGTAGTGTAGCCGACCATCCAACTATCTTTTGTAGAGTTTACGACGTCAATTCCATACATTCTAGATGCACTTTCATCAAATGTACTTGAACCAGATTTTGCAGCTAAATCAAAGCCATCTACCTTACCATTAGGAGAAGTACCGTTTGTAGTTACTACATCTTTTAAAATATCTGTCATAATAAATGCTGTAGAAGCATTCATAGCGCGAATAGGTTGTTCCTTGAAATTATTTATTTCATTATTGTACTTATCTAATATTTTTACTATACCAGAAGGTTTATTATATATACCTTCATTACCAAATGCTGCAAACGCCCCTGCCATATTTATTGGGGAAACAGTATCCACATTTCCTCCTATAGCAGAAGTTGGGGCTTCTGACGATAGCTCTATACCTAGCTTGCTAGCAAAATGTTTACTTCTTTCGAATCCTACACTTTCGAATGCACGAACTGCTGGAACATTGTAAGACATAGCTAATGCACGACGCATAGTTACATTACCATGATAAGCTCTATCCCAGTTTTGAATATAGTGATTGGTACCAGCTATTAAATATGGTGTATCAGAAAATGTAGTTAAAGAATCCCAGCCATAGTACTCTATACCTGGAGCATAATCAAGTATAGGTTTTATAGAAGAACCTGCTTGAACTTTTGCATCTGTAGCAAAATTAAATCCTCCATATTTATAATTTTTACCACCACCTATAGCATCAACAAGTCCATTTTTTGTATTTAACACAGTTACTGCAGCTTGTGATGCGTGTTTTACCATTGGTGCACTTTGTGTGTCAAGCATATCTTGAACATATTCTTGTAGCTCTGGATCTAAGTTAGTATATATATGTAATCCCAGAGCGAATGGATCTTTTTCTTCTGCAAATAGTTTTGAATTTTTTACTTCATTAACAACCATGTCTACGTATGCAGCATACTTAGGATTAGAAATGTTTTGTAGTTGTCTATCTTCTTTCGATTTTTGAACTAATCCTTCTTCAATAGGTGTGTTAATATATTCTTCGTATTGAGCTCTAGTTATTTTATCATTGTTATACATAGCGTACAAAACAGTATTTCTTCTTTCTAAAGCACTAGAAGGATTATCATAAGGGTTATATGCTACCGGTTGTTGTGGTATTCCCGCTAATAAAGCTATTTGAGGAGTTGTTAGTTCAGATAACTCTTTATTATAAAAATATTTAGCTGCTGATTTTATCCCGTATTGATGATCAGAATAAAATATTTTATTAAGGTACATTTCTAATATGTCATCTTTTGTGTACTTACTCTCTAATTTTAGAGATAAAAATGCTTCTTGAATTTTACGTTCATAAGTTTTTGAAGAAGTAAGCAATGATGTTTTAACAACTTGTTGAGTTATAGTACTTCCACCTTCTAGAGAAGACCCAGCTGATAGGTTAACAATAAAAGCCTTAGCTATACGCTTAGGATCTACACCAACGTGAGAGTAGAAACGAGAATCTTCAACAGATAAGACTGCGTCTTTAACTTCTTTTGGAATTTCTTCAACAGATACAAATTCTCTGCGTTCATTACCTACAGTAGCAATTAAATTATTATTTTTGTCATAAATACGTGAACTAAGTGCATCAACTAAATTTTCTTTAGTTAACTCAGGAGAATTTCTAAATTCGTTTAATAAAAACATTGAGAAAACTATAGAAAAAACAGTTATAATGAAGAAAAATGTGGCACTTACATATTTAATAACAGTTTTCCATTTATTCATTATAAAAACTCACTTTCATATTCTTTTATAATTGTTAGGTAGTCTAATCTTACTTTAAAATTAAAAGATAATTCAAAACTATAGTTACAAAATTCTTCTAATTTAATTGATTTACGGCCACCTTCTTTAGCACGGTTATGAAATATTAAAAAATTTTTTAGTGGCATAAGGAATGTACGATTTAATTTTTTAAAACGTATTATAATAAATGTTATACCACCATGTTCCATAACTAGTTGCATATGTTTTATTTGATGTTCATGAATATTTCTTAGAGAAAATGAAGTTAAAGAGGTAGTTTCTTTAGCTTCAAAATCTATATGTTTACCATTAAAAATACCGTTGTAATCTGTAGTAGAAGGAGTTTGATAAAATGCCTTTTTTATCATTGCATTTTTTCTGCTAGGATAATCGACTTCTACTATTTGAATAGGAACAGGTTTTTTATGGATAATAGCTATATTGTTATTTAAATAATATTTGTTAGCAAAGTTTATATCACTTTCTAACTGCATACCTCTGTTAGAGTAATTAATATTATTTACAAAATTTGTATTTCTTTTGTTAGGATAATTTATCATTTAAAAACCCCATATAGTTTTTTCTTATTATAC
>NZ_JACBYC010000103.1 GCF_013415425.1 Gemella sp. GH3
ATATGATATGTATCTAATACACTAGAAGATTCTGTTTTTAAGCTGTCTATATTAACTGTATCTTTCACACTAAATTCTTGATTATTTATTTTTAGCTGTGATGTCTGCTCTTTTGAGCGTGAATTTAATAGCAATATTTCATTATCTTTTAGTGTAATATTAGTATTATAAGTTTTGTTATAATCTTCTAAAGGTATTACTATCGCTGATGTTAAGGTTGATAAATTTGAAGTATCATTCTGTATAATTAACCCATTATCTGTTTTCTTTGCATATATAGATATATATCTATGGGCAATAATGTTTTCTTTCTTAACACCTTCTTTTTTTATAACATTGTCTATATTAGACTGTAATTTCGAAAATGATTTTTCATCATATCTCATTGCCTCTATTGTAACACTTCTTGGATATATTGATTTTACAAGAGCCTCTTTTCCAAAGTATAGGCTAGCTGTTGATCCTAGAGTTATTAAAATCATTGTTGATAATATACAAATATTTGCTAAACCTACTGCATTTCTCTTCATTCTATAAATCATATTTGAAATACTTATAAAATTTTGAGTTTTATAATATAATTTTTTGTTGTTTTTTAATAATTTTAACACGAAAATAGATATTGCTATAAATAACAAATATGTTCCTATTATTACAGAAACTACTGCATAGAAAAAATTTGTTAAAGCTTGCAAAGGAGTTTTTATAATTAAAGCTGTATAATAACCATATCCTATAAGAGCAATCCCTACTAGAGATAATAGCCACCTAGTTTTAGGTTCTTTTTCTCCTACATTGTCTGATTTTAGTAATTTTATAATATTTAGTCTATAAATCTTTATTAATGAACTAATTATAGTTAGAATATATATTAACGAAAATAGTAATACTGTTAATTTTATTGCTGTAAATGATATGTAGAAACCTAATTCAACCTTTGCTTGCATTAGTTTTAACAAGAACAAGTAAGCTAATTTATCAAAAACTATACCTACTAATATTCCGACAAATACTGTAACAAATGCCAATATAATATTTTCCATTAATATTATTTTAGATATTTGTTTTTTTGTCATACCTAATACGGAATATAGTCCAAATTCACTATATCTTTTTTTCACCAGGAAACTGTAACTATAAAATATAAATATTACAATAAATATTGCTATTACTATCATGCCATATTTTAATAATTCTTTTATTGCCTCAGCTCCTTGTTTAATATTAGATAAATTGCTATTATTTGCTAATGATGACAATATATAAAATATAGCTATTGAAAATATCGAAGATATCATATACGGTACTGTCAATTTTTGATTAGTTTTTATATTTTTTAGCGCAAATCTACTATAAAAAAATCTATTCATTTTGATCACCACCTGCTTGAACCAGTGTTAATGCTTCTGTTATTTTTTGATACATTTCATTGTTTGTACTATTTCCTTTATATATTTCGTGAAAAACTACACCATCTTTTATAAATAAAACTCTGCTTGCTCTACTTGCTGTTTTTACAGAGTGAGTTACCATTATAATAGTTTGACCCGCTCTATTTATGGCGTCGAAGACATTTAAAAGTTGCTCTGTAGATTTTGAATCTAATGCTCCTGTTGGCTCATCTGCAAGTAACAATTTTGGATTAGTTATTAATGCTCTTGCTATAGCTACTCGTTGTTTTTGTCCACCAGATATTTGATAAGGATACTTATCTAACAGTTCAAATATGCCTAACGATTTTGCTAATCTCTCTGCTTTCCTAAGCATTTCTTTATGATGTTTCTTTGCTAAAACTAACGGTAACACAATATTATCTCTTACAGAAAAATTATCTAACAAATTAAAATCTTGGAAAACAAATCCTAAATTATTTCGTCTAAATTCTGCTAAATCCTTATCTTTCAAAGAATTTAAGTTTACTCCTTTTAAATCTACCGTTCCACTAGTTCCCTTATCAAACGTTGCTATAATATTTAATAACGTAGTTTTTCCGCTACCACTTTCTCCCATTATAGCCACATATTCTTCTTCATTTATGCTAAAGCTAACGTCTTTTAATGCAGTTGTACTATTTCCTCCTAACTTGTTGGTATATACTTTTTTCAAATTTTTAACATCTAATATCATATTTTTCTCCTTATATTATATTTCTTTTATATATTTGGTAATTAATTCTATACTTATATTTTATATAAAGTCTATACGGTAATCTATAGATTTTTCTTACTATTTTTATATTTATCTTACATTTTTGTAAGATAAAAGAAAAAAGATAGCAAATACTACCTTTTTTTATTATATATTAATAAATTTTAATATCTACTATCCCTTATCATTAATAATATCTTCTTTTATAATACTTCTTTCTTCTATAACAACTTTAACAATAGTCCCTTTATTCAAATCTGATTCTATTACAATCTGTTGTCCTAATTTTTGCAATATTTTTTGTGTTAAATATAACCCTAAACCACTAGATTTTTTATTTTTCCTACCATTAAAGCCAGTATATCCTTTGTCAAAAATTCTCGGCAAATTATCACTACTAATTCCTATACCTTCATCTTTTATACAAATAGCATTTCCTTCTATATAAATACTTATTTTTCCGTTAGGATTGCTATATTTCAAAGCATTACTTAATATTTGTTCCAATGCAAATTCTAACCATTTTCTATCACTCAAAATTTTAAAATCTAATGGTGTGTAATCTAATATAATTTTCTTCTCAATAAAAATTAAAGATTGCTTTCTTATGACAGATTTCAATAATAAGTCTACATTAATACGTTCTGCTAAAAAATCTGTTTTTTCACTGTCTAAGCGCAAATAACTAAGAACCATATCTACATATTGTTCTATTTTAAATAATTCTATCTCTAATTTATTTTTTTTATCAATATTGCTATCTATTAAAAAATTTAATGCTGCTATAGGTATTTTTATTTGATGTACCCACATAGTATAGTAGTCCGTAATAGATTCTAGTTCTTTTTTATTATCATTAATTATTTTTATATTTTCTTTTTTTAGATTTTCTATAATATCTATATATGTTTTATCTATCATATCATTATTTTTATTTATTTCAGAAATATCCAACAATTTATTTTTTTGGGAAATTTTAAGTTGATTATATTTTCGTATATATCGTTTTATATCAAAATAAATATATATAAAACTAATTAATGTTGATAAAAATAGTGGATAAAATATTTTTTCAAATTCTATTCTATACAAATATATTGGCATATAAGTTACAAAACATAAAATTGTTAATAACGTCAGCAAAAAATATTTATTAGTTTTTATATAATCTATAATCAATTTAATCATATCATATATCCTCTACCTTTTTTCGTTATTATAAAATCAACTAATCCTATAGTTTCTAGTTTTTTTCTTAATCTATTTATATTAACAGATAGTGTATTTTCGTCGACAAAAGTATCAGATTCCCATAAATATCTCATTAAATCATCTCTTGATACAATGTTTTCTCTATGTTCAAAAAGCAATTCTAAGATTTTACTCTCATTTTTTGTTAATTCTATATTTTTTCCTTTATAACTTACATTATCTTTTAAATTATCAAAAATAACATCTTTATATACAACCAAATTATGCTCTGTATTAAAATTATAGACTCTTCTCAAAATAGCATCTATTTTTGCTTTTAAAACTACTAATTTAAAAGGTTTTACAACAAAGTCATCTGCTCCTACTGTTACCGCCATTACTATATTCATATCATCAGAAGTTGATGAAATAAATATAATAGGTGTTTTTGCTAACTTTCTTATCTCCTCGCAATAATAATATCCATCATAATGAGGTAAATTTATATCCATTAGTACTAAATCAGGTTTGAATTCAATAAATTTTTCTATTATGCTATTAAAATTTTCTATAATCTTTGTTTGAAAATTCCACTTTGTTAAATACTCTTTAATTCCATTTGCAATAGTATAATCATCTTCTACAACTAATATTTTATACATAATATCCCCCTTAAATATTATTTTTTGTTTCACGTGTAACAGTTGTTATTTTCCTAAACAAAAACGACTAAATAATTCATTTATTAGCTCATCGCTACTATTTTCTCCAATAACTTCTCCTAGTAAATTAAATGTATTAGTATAATCTATTAATACCATATCTACTTCTAACCCTAATTCTGCAGCATTTATGGCTTCATTTAAACTTTCTAAAGCTCTAGTTATTAGATTAACTTGTCTAGTGTTAGATAAATAAGTAGCGTCTTTAGGTTTGGCTTTTCCATCAAAGAACATATCTCTAATATTTTTTTCTAAAAGTTCTATTCCTTCATACGTTGTCATAGAAGTTTTAATAATGGGGTGATTGTAAGCTATTTTTTTAACTTCTTCTAAATCTATTTTTGTTTCTAAATCTAGTTTATTTAATATCACTATAGTTTGTTTATGTTCTGTAAGTTTTATTAACTCTCTATCTTTGTCAGTTAATTCTTCACTACTATTTAATAAAAATAATACTAAATCTGCTTGTTCTAGTTCTTTTTTACTTCTTTCTACTCCTATTCGTTCTACTATATCATTTGTTTCTCTTATCCCTGCAGTGTCTATTAATTTTATTGGTACTCCTTTTATATTAACATATTCTTCTAAGACATCTCTTGTAGTACCAGCTATATCTGTTACTATCGCTTTATTTTCTTGTAATAAGTTATTTAGCAATGAACTTTTCCCTACATTTGGTCTTCCTATTATTGCTGTATTTAATCCTTCTTTTATTATTTTTCCTTGTTTTGAAGTTGCTAATAAATTTTCTAAACTATTTTTTATACTTTTAGATTTTTCTAAAATAGTTTTTGTTGTTTCTACTTCTAAATCATCATATTCAGGATAATCTATATTTACTTCTACTACTGCTAAAATATCTAATATTTCTGCACGTAATCTTTTTATTAATTTTGATAATCTTCCTTGTATTTGATTATTAGCTAACAAACTTGCTTCTTCTGTTTTACTTTTTATAAAATCTATTACTGCTTCTGCTTGTGATAGGTCTATTCTCCCATTCAAAAAAGCTCTTTTTGTGAATTCACCCGGTTCTGCTAATCTTGCACCGTTGTTCAAACATAATCCTAATATTTTTTGGATAGTTATCAGCCCTCCATGACAATTTATTTCTACTACATTTTCACAAGTATACGTTCTAGGTGAAGCCATTTTTACTACCATTACTTCTTCTATCTTTTCATTACTCTTAGGATCTACTATATGTCCATAATTAATAGTGTGACTATCTACACTATTAATAGTTTTATTTTTAGGTAATCTTATTATTTTATCTGCTATCAAAAAAGCATCATCTCCACTTAATCTAACTATTCCTATTGCTCCTTCTCCTAAAGCTGTTGATATTGCTGCTATTGTTTCACTCATAATATTCTCTCTTTCTTAGTAAAATAAAAATGTGGAAATAGATAATTACAAAGATATTTCCACATTATACAGTTTTAATCTGTTTTATTATTTAATTATCATAGAAATTTAGTTCTTCTAAAACTTGCTCTAATTCTTTTTTTATAAAATGTTTAGATAAAAAAGCCTTTGCTCCATTTTTAATAGCTTGTTTTCTATAGATAGGTACATGTCCTACACTACTACATATGATTATTTTTGCATTAGAATATTTATTATTTATAACCTTTGTAGCTTCTAAACCGTCCATAATAGGCATACAAATATCCATTATAACATAATCTGGTAATTCTTTTTCATAAATTTCTACACCAGACTTCCCGTCGAAAGCTAATAAAGATTTAAAATTTAATTCTTCAACTATTTCTTTTGCCCTATCACTATAAAAAGGACTATCCTCTACTATTAATACTTTTTTCATTGTAACTCCTATTTGGCTGTTATAACTAAATATCTATAAGGCTCTTTTCCTTTTGATTCTGTTTCTACGTTTTGTATATTGCTAAGAGCATTGTGGATAATCTTTCTTTCAAAACTAGTCATAGGTTCTAATTCAATAGGTTTTCCTAGTTTTTTAGATTTTTTAGCCATATTTAGTGCTAATTCCTCCAAAGTTTCTTTTCTACTATCACGATACTCATCACAGTCAATATTTATTCTAAAATATTTTTTACTAAATTTTTTTCCATAATTATTTGCCAAAACTTGCAAACTATTTAATGTATTTCCTCTTTTTCCTATAAGAAGACTAGTATTTTCTACACCTAATATTTTTATAGTATAATTTTTATTTCCTTCATCTATAAATTTAAGATTAGCTGTATCAAATCCCATAGAATGAACTATTTTTGTCATATAATCTACTATTTTTTCTTTATTGTTTATAATTTCATCTTCTTTTTCTTTTTTTGAAAATATCTTTTCTTCTGTAGTAGGGGTTGATATATTATTTTCAACTAAGTCATTTTTAATATTTTCTTTAGATTCTTTTTCTTCTATTAAAATGTCTTTATTATCTTCTTTATTTAATTCTTGATTTTCTTTATATTCAATATCTAAGGGAGTCAATTTCACTATAGCTTCTTTTTTAAATAAGCCTAATATACCATTGCTTCCTGCTTCTTCTACTTCTATCTTTACTTGACTTTCCTCTAAACCTAGCTCTTTTAACCCTTTTTTTATAGCCAAGTCAACCGTTTTTTCTTTATATGTATAAACTTTCACTTATTTACACCTCTTTTTATATAATTTTGTTTTAAATAATAAATGATTTATAGATTTACTAAATTCAGAAAATTCTATATCTATAGCAGATTTTCTAACTATAATAATTATATCGTATGATTTTATATTATCTTTATTTTGATTAATAAATTCTCTTACATATCTTTTTAATTTATTTCTTACATGCGCTTTACCTAATTTTTTACTAACAGAAATCCCTAATTTCATATGATTATCTTTATTAGCACTATAGTACATCACAAAATGTCGATTAGCAAAAGAATTTTTTTCTTTTATAATTCTATGGAAATCTCCTTCTTTTTTTACTCGATATTCTTTTTTCATTAGTATACCTTTCTAATTCTATGAATATATTTTATCAGTTTATTAATATAATTACAACAAAAATAAAAAGAAGGCTTTAACCGAAATTAAAACCCTCTTTATTACTTATATTTTATGCTGATAGAACTTTTCTACCTTTTGCTCTACGTCTTGCTAAAACATTTCTCCCGTTTTTAGTACTCATACGAGCTCTAAATCCGTGAACTTTTGAATGTTTTCTTTTATTAGGTTGATACGTACGTTTCATTTTATTCCTCCTCGAGTATTTTTATAAAGATAGATGTAATAACTATAAAATATTATCACACTATAAAAAAAAAAGCAAGTATTCTACTAAAGTTATTATAATATTTATTACTTTTAACGCTAAATACTGTACTTATTATTCTAATATTTATTAGTTTCTCTTATTATTTTGGTTTCTAAAGTTTATAAATACTAAACTTTCAAAACTAACTTTCCCTTTTTTTTTTTAGTATACTATGGTATAATCATACAGACACAATTAAATAT
>NZ_JACBYC010000111.1 GCF_013415425.1 Gemella sp. GH3
ATATTTATCTGTTAACTAATTTATACAGTAAATAAGAGAAGAATATTTATTCATAGCTATCTTTATTTAATTAACTGTTTTTCATATTGATTACAAACGTTTTCCACATTATACTTAAAGCATACGGTATTAATAATTATATATTAAAAAATGTTTACTAAATTTTATTTAAAAATTTTTTAAGTTCCTGTTTCTCAAAATAATAAGTAGGTTAACTGCGAAAAAAAATATTTTTCAGTCATATTAATAGTATTGTCAGTTGTGTTATTAGCTGTTGGTGTTTACAACTATAAAACCTATATTAACCTAAGAACAAATGTAGCTTTAAGTCAAGATTATCAAGATTTCTTTACGAAATCTTATTTAGAAAATAATAAAAAAATTATTTTAACAACAGAAAATATTAATGACGAATTAAATAAGTCAACAAATAATAAAATTTTTATTGTAGGTGACAATGGATATTTGAGTAAAGAAGCTATAGAAAAACATTTTGTAAATAAAAATATAAAGTTAGAATCAACATTGAGATTAGGAAATTTATTATAAATTTCATTAGAGACGGTAGTTAATGAAAATAACGATATAGCTACTAGATATTATTCAATATCAACTAATGAAAAAATTAAAGTTGTAGAAAATGATATAGAGTTAAGTAAAATTAGCGAAAGTTTTGATTGTAACGATAAAAGTTTGAATCAAATAATAGGTTATATCAAGATAGATATAACTAATCTTGATGATGAATTTAAAAAAATGATTAGAGAGTATGCTGCTATACATAATAGTCAATTAATTTTAGATGAAAATATAATGCAAGTAAATATACGTATCTTAACAAATGAATTATAATATATCAAAATTATAGTACCAATCTTACTTATTCATATAAAACCAAGATAAAAGACGGTAATTAGCCGTCTTTTTTTACATTTATTTATAAACTATAAATACTTGTTAGCGTATATTTTTTAATTAATTATATATTGAAAAAACTTTGTATTATAGTTGTACTGTTCCCTTAGTAATAGCCAATAAAATTTGACAGTAGGTGCATAATGCTATAAAATTAATGTATTAGATTTTATTTATTATATAAAATAGTTGAAAAAAGTATTTGTAATTAAGGAGAATATTTTATAATGACTAGAAAAATTTTAGTAACTGGGGGAGCAGGATATATCGGTTCTCACACTTGCGTAGAGCTATTAAACTCTGGATATGAGGTAGTGGTGGTGGATAATCTATATAACGCTAGTGAAAAAAGTTTACAAATAGTTCAAGAAATCACAGGGAAAAATTTGACATTTTATAAAGCTGATATTAGAGATGCTAGTAAAATGGATGAAATATTTAAAAAAGAAAAAAACATTTTTGGAGTAATACATTTCGCAGGGCTAAAAGCAGTAGGTGAGTCGTGCCAAATACCACTTACTTATTACGATAACAATGTAGCAGGAACAGTAACTTTGTGTGAAGTTATGGCGAAAAATAACTGTAAAAATATAATTTTTAGCTCATCTGCTACGGTATATGGAGATCCTCATAAAGTACCTATTAAAGAAGATTTCCCACTGTCAGCGACAAACCCTTATGGTCGTACTAAATTGATGTTAGAAGAAATATTAAAAGATGTTTATACATCTGATAATAATTGGAATGTAGTGTTATTACGTTATTTTAACCCTATTGGAGCTCATGAAAGTGGAGATTTAGGAGAAGATCCTAACGGAATACCTAACAATTTGGTGCCGTATATCTTGCAAGTTGCTGTAGGGAAACTAGAAAAAGTTAATGTTTTTGGATCTGATTATGATACTCACGATGGAACCGGGGTACGTGACTATATTCACGTAGTTGATTTGGCAAAAGGACACGTATCTGCTCTAAAAAAATTAGAACCACAATCAGGTGTTTCTGTTTATAACTTAGGAACAGGTAACGGATACTCAGTTTTAGATATAGTGAAAAATATGAATAAAGCAGTTGGAAGAGAATTGCCTTTTGTTTTGGCACCTAGACGTCCAGGAGATATAGCTACTTGTTATGCTGATTCTTCTTTGGCTTTTCGTGAACTAGGTTGGCGAGCAGAGTTTGATATTGAGCGTATGTGTGTCGATTCTTGGAGATGGCAAAGTAAACATCCAGACGGATTCAAATAAAATTATTAAAAATATGAGGGTATAATTAATTATAAATTTATACCCTTTTTGTTTGTATTGTATAGGAGAAATTAGTGACTAAGAAAAAAATATTATGTATACTATTTTTATTAATATTTTTTAATTCCAAAGATAGTAATGCTAATTATAAACAGTTTTTTACTCCTTTGGATAGTTTTTATATACAACCAGATAATTATAAATTATCAGTACCAATTTTTAGTCAGTTATATCCTGACTTTATACCTATGGGTTGTGAATGTGTTAGTATCAATATGGCTTTGAGTTATAGTGGTATAGATACTAATGTAAATAACTTTATTAAAGATATACCTACGGTTTTTGATCCACGCAAAGGTTTTATGGGAGATATGTATTCTATTAAGTATTATAATGGAACGGTTCCTACTATATGGCCGGAAGCTCTTATTGATAGAGTGCAGAGTTACAAATCTAATTCTTATGTAGGTAGCAAATTAACATTAGAAGATATAGAGCGAGAATTACTTTTTGGTAATCCTGTTCTAGTTTGGTATTCATGGGAGCCAGTCAATATAGCTATACTAACAGATAGTGAGCCTCTATATTCTAGCTCAGGCTTGCACGCGGTATTAGTCGTAGGGTATGATAATCAAAATTGGTATATAAATGATCCTTCCTTGGGAGAAAGAAAACTAGATAAAAAAACATTTTATAGTAAATATGAAGCGTATGGTAGTAAATCTCTAGTAATACGTTAAATATTAATAAGAGGATAATATAATGAATTTTATAGATAATGTAGATGTAGAAAAATATAATAACTTTTTAAAAAGTAGTGAGTACTGTAATATTTTTCAAACTACCGAGTGGGCAGAAGTTAAGAGTGAAACTTGGAATTTTAAAAGAGTGGCACTAGTTGATAATGGTAATATTTGTGCTACTGCTCAAATATTAGTAAGAAATGGTCTTTGGTACATAGCAAGAGGACCTATTTTAGATTATAGTAATGAATTATTGCTTAGGCAATTTTTAGAAGAGCTAAAAAAGTATGCTCATAGTAAAGGAGCAAAATTAGTAAAAATTGATATTCCTGAAATTGCCAAAAGAGCTACGTTAATATCTTTTAAAGAGGAAGACTATAACTTAAAAAAAGATGATATTTTGAATATCTTTGCTAGTCAAGGATTTACTCATCAAGGGTTTACGCTTAATATGAGTGATACTATACAGCCGAGATTTGAGGTTGTAACACAATTAGAAGATAATATTGTAGACAAGTTTCCAAAGGATACACGTAGATTAATTCGTGATGCTGACAAAAAATTTGTTAAAGTTAAGCAAATAGGTATAGACAAAATAGATGATTTTTTGTATGCAATCGAATGTACAGAAAAAAGAAAAGGAATATCTTTGCGTAATAGAGAATATTTTGAGAAACTTTTTAGGCTATATAAAGATAACTGTTTAGTTTTTGTGTCGTATATAAATATTGACGAAGCTATCATTAATTGTAAGAAAAATATTTCTAATTTAGACAATGAAATTATAATGTTGAAAGAGAAATCTCCTAAGAAAAAAAGACAGTTAGAAGAACAAAAAGTTAGTGTAAATAAATTATTGGATTTATTTACAGAGTTATATGATGAAGGTTTGACTGGCGAGAGAATAATAAGCTCTTCTTTCACTTTGGTTTATGGAAGTAGTGCGGAGATGATATATGCTGGTATGGATGCTAGACTTTCTAAGTTGCCTGCTCAGTACAAAGTATATGCAGAAACTATGCAAAAAGCTTATAGTTTAGGAGTTAAGAATTTTTCTACTGGTGGAATTGAAGGTAGTTTGAATGATAATTTATTATTGTTTAAATCTAAGTTTAATCCGGATATAGTAGAGCATTACGGAGAATTTGATTATAGTATTAGTAAATTATATAAATTTATGTATGACTATGGTTTACCTCTTAGAAGAAAATTTTTAAAATTATTAAAAAAATAAATAATTCCCCTCCTTTTGTGGTATAATTTACTAAAAAAGGAGGGATTTTTATGTCTGAATATGTAGATAAAGCATCAGGTATAGTTGATTTTATAAAGGGTTTAAATACTAAAATAGAAAAGGAAGAATACATTTATAATATAGTTAGGGAAATACAAGAAAAAGAAGACATTGAATTATTGTTGACATTATCAGAAATGCTAATAATTGATGATGATTATTCTAGTACGAAATATGCTGCGGATCTTAGAATGAGATTATTGTATCAATTAATAGATAATACAGCGAATAAAATAGATAGTACAGAAGACGAAGAAGAAAAAGATGATTTATATTATAATCTGTATAATTATATGTGGTATTTCAAATGGATAATACCAGAAATACCAAATTCTTTGGCTGTATCCAAAGAAATGATTGATTCAGCAAATGATATGATGTATTTTTATTATACAAACCTTAATATTAGTTTGGCTATGTATTACAAATCTATGATGCTTCAAAATATAATTATGGGACAGATAGAAAAAGCGAAAGAAAATTACAAGTTGTGGCAAGAAAGTGATAGTGACGCAATGAATGACTGTGAAGCTTGCGAAGTAACTGAACAAGTAAATTATGCTTGTTTTGTGGGAGAATACGAAGAAGCGTTATTTTTAGCAGAACCGATATTAGCTGGGAAATTAAGTTGTGCAGAAGTTCCTCATATTACTTATGCTCCAGTTTTAAAAAGTTTGGTAGCTTTAGGAGAGTACGAGAAAGCCAAAAAGTTATTTCCAGAAGCGGTAGAACACGTTGAGAGAGATCTGGACTTAGTATACGCTATGATTCCAGATTTTATTGAAGTAGCTGTTAAGTTAAATGATATAGAATATGCAAAACAATTAGCAGAGAAGTATAAAGAAGAAATATTTGATACGACAGAACATATGCCACAACTAAGATATTTTATAGCGACATCACCTTTTGATGAAGAATCTTATGAATGTGCGTTGGAGTTAGCTACTCTTATAGACGAGCGTAATGAAAATAATTATTATAAGGAATATTTAGCTAAATATACAAGAAAAGAACCGAGAAAGAAAATAACATTTAAATAGGTTATAATTTATATTTTAAAGCATCATAAAACGCAATATACACTTTAAATTAAGATAAATTTATAGAAAATTATTGGTAAATATTTTAGCATCATAATTAATATATTTCTGGTATAATTAATTTAATTGGCTTAAAATAAAAACGACATTATATAGTAGATAAAATCATATTTCTATGATTTTAATAGCTATTTATAATGTTGTTTTTTTGTTTTTTATAGGCTTAATCAGAGGGTAGAATTTACTTTAATTTATTCTTATTTTTGTGATCAATTAATTTGACAAAATATACGGGGTAGGGGTATAATTTGGATAATTATTTTTAATTTATAATACTATATCTCTATAGTAGAAAAGGAGGAAAATTTAATGAATACCAAAAAGAAAAAAAATCAAATCGAAAAAGTAAAACAACGTTTTTCAATTAAAAAATTTAAAAATGGTGCCGGTTCGGTTCTTATCGGATTAGCATTATTTGGTGCTATGATACCGCAAGATATTATTTTAAATACTCAATATGCGCAAGCAGCACAAACACACGAAGTTGCAGAATTACAAAATAAAGTGAAAACGACGTGGAGTTCTAGCAGTGTTGCAGTTGTGAATGAACGTGTTATAAAAGAAGTAACAGAAGCAATCAAAGCTGAAAATCCTACATTACCAATTGATCGTGTAGAATTGACAAAGAATGATTATTATATGATTCAACCAGCATCAGGTAATGATGCAGACGATCCAACAGGAAGAGTAGAAGAAACTGATAATCGCAATGGGGAAGTAATCTTTACAGTATACTTTACTGATGGTAGTGATCCGATAACTGTTTCGCATGACAAAGTATTGAACGTTGTGTCTAATGGACAGTGGATACGTCATATGATTGAATTTTACGGTTTACAGCCACATCAAAAAATAAGAGTAGTAGATCCTAATAACTTAACAGATGCTGAAAAAATGGGTATTGCCACTATCCAATATATTCATACAACGTATGTAACAGGAGAAGCTTTGGGAGAGATGCGTGAGCTTGACAAAGATGTTGGTTTATATAGTTATGTAAGTACAAATTATGTCAATAATGACGGTTCAAGTTTTCTTATAGGAAATAATGGCTTTACACAACCTTGGTCACGAGAAGAGAATATTTATATATTAAAAGTGCCGGAATTAGAACCAGTTGCAGATCCACAAAACTTAACCGATGCAGAAAAAGCAATGGTTGAAGAAAATGTGCGTAAAGCGAACCCTGATTTACCAGAGGGAACAAAAATAACTGTTGCCAATGACGGATCAGTAACGGTATCTTACCCAGAAGGTTCAGCAATGGGATATAGAGAAGATGCAACTGAAGAAGAGGTTATGGCTTATATTCAGAAATTAGGGATAGACCCTGAGGATCCGGTTGATGGGTTGAAATTAGGTTATATTTACTATATTCTGCCAATAGGTACACCGGTTGACGATACATTAACACCAACTCAAACGATTAAAATAAATAAAGCAAAAGGTCAAGACAGTACAATTGCTAAAAATACAGCAGTAACACCGAAAGATAGCATTTCTAATGTTGGAGATTTACCAGATAATACGACATTTGAATGGGAAACACCAGTTGATACAACTTCTGCTGGAGAAGTGAAAGCGACAGTTGTTGTAACTTACACAGATTCTGAAACAGGAAAAACAATTACTGAACGTGTTCCAGTAACAATTACAGTAACAGAACCAAATGCTGATACATACGAACCAGTAGGAAAAGACCAATCAGTTAACTTGAACGAAGAGCCAAAAGCAGAAGATTCAGTAGAGAACTTTGGAGATTTACCAACAGGAACAACAGCGTCATTCAAAACACCAGTTGACACAAGTTCAGCAGGAGACAAACCAGCAACAGTAGTAGTAACATATCCAGATGGAACAACAGACGAACTAGAAGTAACAGTAAAAGTTGTAGACAACAGAACAGACGCAGATAAAAACGAACCAGTAGGAAAAGACCAATCAGTTAACTTGAATGAAGAGC
>NZ_JACBYC010000114.1 GCF_013415425.1 Gemella sp. GH3
ACAGATTTTTATACTTATATATATAAGTATAAATACAATTCTTAAAAAAAAATATTTTATGCGTCAATATTTTGTCACAAAAGAAATTTTAAAATAGCTAATATAAAAGTGTGTTAGCAAAAAGTTATAACTTATAATGTATGATATTATACTTAAACAATAATAATTAGTAAGGGCAAAATAAAAAAGACGACTAAACGTCGCCTTTATTTTTTGCTTTTAGTTTCTTATAATTATTAATTATTTGTAATAACATTAAAATTTCGAGAATAGATAGTAGTATGCGTATCATATAAGTCACCTTTATTTGTTTTTTCTTTTTTTTATATGTAGATATGTCCACATAATTATTACAGAGATAACGTAAAATATATAAGTTTTAAAGTTAGATATATTTTTTGTAAATAGTATTATTACAAAATAAATTATTGTAACTGTACCAAAAGATATTTATAGAGTTTTTTTAGTAGATTTATGCATTGTCGCTAGCTGTATAGCTAGAAATATAACTATAAAATATGCTGAATCTATATATTGACTTATAAAAGATTTCATTTTACCAACCTCCTATTTGAGAGTGTTCAACTACAAATTAACTGATTTTTTTAATAATATAACTTTTGAACTAAATATAATAAAAATATTCTTGTACTTTTAAAGTAGCATAAAAATACAGTGAAATCAATAAGAAAAATATAGAAAGTTATTGAAAGTATATTTTCTTCATTATTGTTGTATATAGAAATATTGACAATACCTAGTACTCGTTATAAAATTTTAGTTATTGAATAAAGAACGGTAAAGAATGAAAGTCTTTTAAAATTTTAAATGAAAATTATTGAAAATTTTTAAATTATATCAATATTATAAGGAGAAAATATTATGGTAAAAGTATTATTTGTTTGTTTAGGAAATATTTGTCGCTCTCCTATGGCAGAAGCGATTTTTCGTAAAATGGTGCTTGATGAGAGATTGGAAGATAAAATACAAATAGATTCTGCTGCGACAAGTACATGGGAACAAGGAAATCCTGTACATAAAGGTACTAGACAAAGATTAGCCAAAGAAAATATATCAGTAGATGGAATGTATTCTAGAACTTTGGAAGATAAAGATTTGGATAACGACTATATAGTAGCTATGGACGAAAGTAATATAATTAATATTAAAAAGTTTTTAAATGGTAGATATAATGGTGAATTAAAAATGTTATTAGAATATGCTGGAGAACAAAGGGAAATAGCAGATCCTTGGTATACTGGTGACTTTGATATAACTTATGAAGACGTCGTAAAAGGCTGTACAGGATTATTAAATAAAATTAAAGAAGATTTAAAATAATATTAATTGAAAACAGATAACTATTCTTTTATAAATAGTTATTTTGTTTATAAGTTTTATAAAAATTTTATAAGAAAAGCAAAAAATATATTTATTTTATATTAGCTATTATGAATTAGTTTAACTTTGATTGAAAAAGATTTTATTTCTTTTTCTTGAAAATATCTTCTTTAAAGAGAGGAACATTATCAAAGTATTCTCCTCTATAGAAAGGGTGGCATTTTAATAATCTTTTTATTGTTAAGTAAGTTCCCAAGAAAAATCCGAATTTTTCGTAGCTTTCTAATGCATACGAAGAACAAGTAGGAGAAAATCTACATCTAGGCTTTGTATAAGGAGAAATATACTTTCTATAACAATTTATTAGAAAAATTAATATTTTAGACATAATAGCTCCAATCCTAAATTTTTATATGTATAAAATTATATAATAAATAACTAGAAAATTCTACAATTATTCGATATATTGAGTTCGATAGTTTGACTTTTATTAAATCAAAATAGTATAATGTAGTTATAAACTAGAGGGGAGAATTGTTATGACAAAACAACATGAACAATTAAATAAATTAGTTGCAAATTTAACAGTACTATATACAAAGTTGCATAGTTTCCATTGGTATGTAAAAGGAACATCTTTTTATACACTACACTCAGTGTTTGAAAAATACTATGACAACACTACTGAGAGTTTAGATGAAGTTGCAGAGAGATTTTTAGCTATTGGAGGACGTCCAGTATCAACTCTTAAAGGATCTCTAGCTATTGCAACTATACAAGAAGCAACAGAAAAAGAAACTACAGAAGAAATGGTACAATCTGTTTTAGCAGATTTTAAACTTTTGATTGCTGATTTATCAGAACTTATGGAATCTTCTGAAGAAGTAAGTGATCAAGGAACTGCTGATATGGCACTTGGAATCAAAACAGAATTAGAAAAAAATGTTTGGATGTTAAATGCATATTTAGCTAAATAATAAAATATAAAAAAAGCTACTGAAATATTCAGTAGCTTTTTTTATATTTCTCTTGAGTTTACGTCTATATAATCATTGCCATAATAATTATTTTGTTGGTAATTATCTTTTCTTGGCATAATTATAGATAATATTATATAAACTAACAATGTTCCAGTTAATGATACAGGAATAGAGATTAACCATAATAATCTAACAATAGTTGGATTTATATTAAATCTTTCTGCAATTCCGCTACAAACTCCAGTAATATAACCTTTATCAGATTTATACACTCCGACAATTTTTAATAGTGTTGATAATACAATTTTTACTTTTTCCAAAAATTTCATGTTATATCCTCCTTTTAAGAATATAATTGTTATTGGTTTATATTATATCAAAAATAAGTTTAAATATACATAAAAATATATCTATAAAAATCATCATAATAATTTTAAGGTTGTGTATAATAACAGATATTGTATTTAAAAATATTGGTAATAATAAGATGAAACGAACACTAAAATTTATATAAAATTTATAAATAGTATTGTATTATCTCAGTTTTATTGTTATAATGTAAGTGTAAATAAAATATCTTAGGAGGTTAAATATATGAAACTTTTTAGAATGATACCTTTAGCTATAATTTCAGTACTAACATTGACAACGGTAGGTTGTAGTTCGCAAGATTCATCTAAATCTAATAGTGAACAAAAGTCCCCTGATCAAGTTCTTGGCGTTTCATTATCTAATCCAATAAAAGTGGATAAAGAAAAAGGAACGGTTACAGTATTATCTCAAGTTAACGGAAAATATTTTAATCAAACAACAAGACACGCTTCAGTAGAACAAAGCGGAAGTAACGGAGCTAAATCAGTGCTTACAGCTTTTGCAAAACCGGAAGAATTTTATAATGCTCTTAACGAAATAAGTGCAAAAGAAGGTGGAAATATGACACCAGCCAATGCAGCAAATACACACGTTGAGGGTACTCCAATTAAAATGGAAGTTACTTGGAACGGAGCGGATAGATTATATGATATTAACGATATTATAAAAGATAGCAATGGCAAAAAAATAGCTTTTCGTTTTGGAGGAAATAAAGACCGAGCAAATGAAAAAAATACAGGTTGTCTAAGTTGTTTAGATAGTTGTCCAGTAGGAATAATATCTAATGAAACATATACTTACGGAGCAGTAGAAAGTACAGGTGAAGTTAAGTTTACTGGTAATTCTGACTTGCTTCCTGAAGACGGGACATACGTAGCTACTGTTTATAGTATAGATAAAGATAGAATATAGAGGTAGTATTATGCAAAGATTAAGAACATTATTTTATTATTTATCTACAGGTTTAGCTATAGGATATTTTTTATCTTTACTACTAACTTTTCATACTAAATATGAGATGATGATAAGTCTTGCTCTTATTATTTATATCTTTATAGGATTTGGTATAATGTTAGGAATAGCTTATGATAGAATAGGTTATAAGTATCTGTTTTTTTGTATAGAGGCATTAACTTTACTAACAGCTCTATTTACTGGAAGGATTATGCAAATAATTTTTATTACTAAAGAAGCATTTCTAATTAATATACCTGCCAAAAAATTAGTATTACCATTTGTTATAGTAGTAGCAGTTATAAATTTAATAAATGTTTATATAATAGCTACATTAAGCAAATATCAGAAAGTTTATACAAAAGAAGAATTAAAAGCTATTAAAGAAAAAGAAATTAAGCTTAAAGATTTAAGAGAGACTTTATCAGAAGAAGAAATAGCAAAAAGAAAACAAATTCGAAGAAAACAGCGCACAATAGCATTAATATTAATAGCAATCTCCCTAATTGTTTATTTTGCGGTGCCAAGTGTAAGAAGTAATTTGAATAATGCTTTTGCTACAATCTCACAATTAGATACAAAAATAGTAATAGAGTATTTAAGATCTTATGGAGCTTGGGCTGCGGTGGTATCATTTATACTAATGATATTACAATCTATAGCTGCACCTATTCCAGCTTTTCTTATAACCCTATCTAATGCGGCAATCTTTGGCTGGGTGTGGGGAGCTGTGCTTTCTTGGTCATCTGCTATGGTAGGAGCTGCTGTATGTTTTTATTTAGCACGTGCTTTAGGAAGAGGACCAGTAGAAAAACTTACGAGTAAAGGAGCTATGGAATCGGTAGACGTCTTCTTTGAAAGATATGGAAAATCAACTATACTTATTTGTCGTTTATTGCCTTTCGTATCATTTGACTTTGTTAGTTACGGAGCAGGATTAACAAATATGAAATTCTGGTCATTCTTTGTAGCTACAGGTATAGGGCAACTTCCAGCGACTATAGTATATTCTTACGTAGGAGGAACATTAACTGGAGGAGCACAAAAACTGTTCTTAGGATTAATGTCACTATTCGCTCTATCTATAGTTATAGGTATTATGAAAAAAGTTTACAATGATAAACATAAAAACATAAAAAACACACAAGCAAAATAAAAGGTATAATAGAATTTTAACCTCAGTTATTTAAAATAAAATTATACAAAAAAGGATAATCAAATAATATTGATTATCCTTTTTGTATTTATATTAAATTTTTCGTTTGTGTTTTGCTAGATAGTAGTAAGCGAAAATTAAAACTATACCTGTAACTGTCCAAGTAATTGAATCTGAGAAACATATAGCTAAGAATCCGTAAGATCCTGTAAATATTATTACTACTAATACACGCATAACAAGTTCTACAATTCCTGCAAACATTGCAGATATAGGGAATCCATATCCTTGAAGAGCATTTCTGTATACTATTAGAAGGCCTAAGATAGGATATGCCCACATTACAGAATTAAAATATGTTTGAGATGCTCCTATAAAATCTAAATTTTCTTCTTTTGTAAATAATTTAGCTATAGGAGTTCCTAGAAAATAAACAAATGCTATTGTGAATATACTCAAGAAAATTGTTAATATGGTACTCATTTTCACAGCTTTGTCAATTCTATTAAACTTTAATGCTCCGTAGTTTTGACTTATAAATGTAGAAAGACCTGATCCCAATGCAACAAAAACATATATTATAATATTTTGAATTCTACTTGCTACACTAAATCCGGCAATATGATTGGTAGAAAAATCATTCAAAAATGTTTGAACTATTATAATACCTATTCCTGTAAATGAAAATTGCATTCCCATAGGAATACCTTGTTTAATTAACTTCTCTATAAAACTCTTTTCTAAATTATTTTCATTCTTGTTAATAGTTAATTCAGGATATTTTTTTCTAATGTAGAAATAACAACTAGTTGCTGCGATAATTTGACTAATTACAGTCGCCCAACCAGTTCCTATAATACCTAGATTAAATATTGCTACAAAAATATAAGCTATAGTAACATTAGATATTACAGATATAGCCAAAAATATTAATGGAGCAAAACTATTTCCTATACTACGTAATACTCCTGCAAATAAATTATAAAATAAGTTAGCGATACAACCCAAATATAGTATAAATAAAAAGTTGTGCGTCATATCAAATAGATGAGCAGGTGTATTTATTATTTGGAGAATATAACCATTAGTCCAAGATAACACAACAGTAAATATTATTCCTATAATTATACATAAAATAATAGAGTTATAAAGGTATTGTCTAAATTTAGCTAGGTTGTTTTCACCAAAACTTTTTGCCATATTAATACTAAAACCTTGTGTAACACCTATTAAAAAACCTATAACTACAAAATTTATAGGAGAAGCAATCCCAACCGCAGCTATAGCATTTTCTCCGACATATTGACCTAAAATAATAGAATCAACAATCAAGTATAAATTTTGTAACATACCTCCTATAAATATAAAAATAGCGAAACTCAAAATTTGAGATAAAATAGGCCCTTTTGTCATATCTTTCATAATAGTACCATCTCCATAAATTTATTTCAAAATACTAATTAATTTTAAAACAAATTATATTTAAAATCAATAGTGAGTGTAATTTATAAAATTAATTTTTGTATAATTATAATGTATAAATATTTAACAATAAAATATTATAGGAGATGCTGTAAAAATAACATTAGTAACAAATGCAGTTAAATAATATTATTTAAAACATAATTCTTATATAATAATATACTATTAATTTAAATGATATTAATAAATAAGAGTAGTTATTTTTTATTTTTCTCAAATTATTTTTTTGTAAAAATATTAATTTATGATATAATTACTCTATTATAAAACTTTTATAGGAGGATATTTATGAAACCATTTAAAAGAACAGTAGAAAAAGTACTAGCTTGGATTGCTAACATTTTACTATTATTTGTAGCTATATTTTTATGTATTTTGAAATATACAGGATTTACAGATAAAGTATTAAATAGTACGGAATTTTATAATTCATTTAGAAATGAGCTAAGTAATAATGGAGTTCGTTATACAGATGCAGAAATGAAAACAGTTATAGACTTGTTGGTAACAGTAGTAGATACTTACGCAATACTTGCAATTATTGCTACAATTGTCGCTATAGTGGCTTCTCTAACTATGAAAAAGAGAATTATGTCAGGTATTTTGTTTATAATAGTGGCACTATTTGTATTTATAGCTTCTTTCGGAGCGGCAATTTTAATCTACTTACCTTACTTTATAGTAGCAATAATGCTATTTGTAAGAAAAGATCCTAATCAAAATAATACTGATGATAGCAATGGGAATCAAGCTTGGATTGCTAACATTTTACTATTATTTGTAGCTATATTTTTATGTATTTTGAAATATACAGGATTTACAGATAAAGTATTAAATAGTACGGAATTTTATAATTCATTTAGAAATGAGCTAAGT
>NZ_JACBYC010000074.1 GCF_013415425.1 Gemella sp. GH3
GTAATATAGATATAAAATAAAAACATTTCTTATTTTATATCTTTAAATTGTATTTTAAGCATTTAGTTATATTATATCAATAGGAAGAATTATTTCTTCCTTTTTTTTAATTGTGACAAAAAATTCACAATTTAGAAAATAGATATTATAGCTGTTTTAAAATTTCCCGGTTATATTTTAGGTAGACAATACCTTAAATAAGGTATACAATAAATAATAACCTATTATATTAGGAGGGTAAAATGAAAAAATTAGAATTTGTTGAAGAAAATTTGAGAAATAAATTAAATAATTTTATAGTAATAAAGCGAGATGGTAGAAGAGTTGAGTTTGAATGTGACAAGATATATGCTGCTATATCGAAAGCAATTTTATCTATTGATGGAAATATTAGTACTTATGATATTTCTAAGATTATGAAAGAAATATTATCTGAGATAACTACTAGATTTTCTAATGATATAAAAATATATGAAATACAGAGTGTTGTTGAACATACTTTAATTAAATTAGGGGAAGAAGTATTAGCAGAATCTTATATATCTTATAGAACAAAAAAAGATATAGAAAGAGATAAAAATTTAGATATAAATTTTGCAATAAAAAAATTGGTAAATAGAGATGAAAATTTAGTTAATGAAAATGCGAACAAAGATAGTTTAGTATTTAACACACATAGAGATTTAACTAGTGGAGTTGTTGCTAAGACAATAGGTCTAAAAATGTTACCGACACACGTTGCAAATGCACATCAAAAAGGGGAACTTCATTATCACGATTTAGATTATTCTCCTTATCAACCGTTAACTAACTGCTGTTTGATTGATTTCCAAGAGATGCTAACTAAAGGCTTTAAAATAGGAAATGCAGATGTTGAAAGCCCTAAGAGTATAACTACATCTACTGCACAAATGGCTCAAATAATAGCTAATGTTGCATCTAGTCAATATGGAGGATGCAGTGCAGATAGAATTGATGAAGTATTAGCTCCGTTTGCTAAGTTAAATTATAAAAAAAATTTAGAGTTAGCAAAGGAGTGGATAGATGGTAAAGAAAAGCAAGAACAGTTTGCTAAAGAGAAAACTATTAAGGATATATATGATGCTATGCAATCTTTAGAGTACGAAATAAATACTCTTTATTCATCACAAGGACAAACTCCATTTACTTCATTAGGATTTGGCTTAGGAGAAGACTTTTTTTCTAGAGAAATACAGAAAGCTATTTTGAAAGTTAGAATTGAAGGGTTAGGTATAGAAAAAAGAACAGCAATATTCCCAAAATTGATTTTTACTATTAAAGATGGAGTTAATTTGAAGTCTACCGACCCTAATTATGATATAAAAAAATTAGCGTTAGAATGTTCAACAAAAAGAATGTATCCAGATGTGATTATGTATGATACATTAGTAAAGATAACAGGAAGTTGTAAAACTCCTATGGGATGTAGATCATTTCTTCCTGCTTGGAAAGATGAATTAGGTAACAATGTAGAAAGTGGTCGTATGAATTTGGGTGTAGTAACTTTGAATTTGCCAAGAATAGCTATAGAATCTAATGGAATTAAAGATAAATTTTGGCAATTACTTAGAGATCGTTTAGAAATTTGCAAAGATGCGTTAGTATATCGTGCTAAACGATGCGGAGAGGCTAAACCAGAAAATGCACCTATACTTTATATGCATGGTGCATTTGGTAAAAGATTAGATTCTACTGATAGTGTAAATCAGTTATTTAAAAATAAACGCTCAACATTGTCTTTAGGGTATATAGGTCTTTATGAAGTAGCCACACTATTTTATGGTGGTGAGTGGGAAACTAATAAAGAAGCAAAACAATTTACGCTTGATATAATGAAAGAATTAAAACGAAATGTAGATTTATGGACAGAAGAATATGATTATTGGTTTAGTATTTACTCAACACCATCAGAGAGTTTGACCGATAGATTTTGTCGACTTGACAAAGAAAAGTATGGAAGTATAAAAAATGTAACAGACAAGGATTATTATACTAATTCGTACCATTATGATGTTCGTAAGAAACCAACTCCTTTTGAAAAGTTAGATTTTGAAAAAGATTATCCTTATTATGCTAGTGGAGGATTTATTCATTATTGTGAATATCCGGTATTAAAGCAAAATCCTAAAGCTCTAGAAGCAGTCTGGGATTATGCTTATGATAAAGTAGGATATTTAGGGACTAATACGCCTATAGATAGATGTTATGAATGTGATTATGAAGGTGATTTTGAACCTACTAAGAAAGGCTTTAAATGTCCAAATTGTGGAAATAATAATCCGAAAACTTGTGATGTTGTAAAAAGAACGTGTGGATATTTAGGTAATCCACAAGCACGACCGATGATAAAAGGACGTCACAAAGAGATTGTTTCAAGGGTGAAACATATGAATTAATAATATATAGGAGAATGTATGGAAAAAGATTATAAATTTTATATAGATAATTTAGGGCTGCAAGAACATCAAGAGGGAGGCTATTATAAGGAGACTTATTTATCAGATGAAAAGATTAAATTGGAAGATGGACGTGTAAGAAGTCTGTCTTCAAATATTTTATTTTTGTTAACGGCTAATAATCCCTCTCGTTTTCATAGATTAAAATCTGATGAATTGTGGTTTTATCATACAGGAAAATCTCTAACTATTCATATGATTTTTCCAAGTGGAGAATATCATAAAGTTAAATTAGGAAGAGGAGCAGGTGAGTTATTTCAGTACACTGTTCCTAAAGGTGTAATTTTTGGATCTACTGTCTGTGGGGAAGGTGACGATTTTTCTTTGGTAGGTTGTGTAGTAACGCCAGCATTTCATTATGATGATTTTGAATTGTTTACTCAAGAAGAGTTATTAGACATTTATCCAGATTCCAAAAATATTATCGAAAAATTAACTTATAAAAATTAAATATTTTTAATTAGAAATATATTTAGTAAAAAAATTTTAAACAAATCTAGTAACTAAGGACTATCGAATTAAGATACATAAAAAAAATTGTATAATAGTTTTAAAAGCAAGAATATACCAGAGAAAAATATTTGAAAAAGAAAAAATAAAAGTGTATAATATAATCATCTTGAATTTCCGGGAAATAAAAAACTCGGAAATAATTTTATTTTGCATATAAAGAAAGCAGGAATATTATGAAAATAGTATATTTTTCTTTGACAGGAAATTGTAAAAAATTTTTATCGTTTTGTAAAATACCAGAAAAAGATGTTATATTTTTAAAAGATGTAGATTATGTTGACTATGAATATATAGTTATGACACCTACTATAGGATTTGGAGAAGTGCCTCTGCCTGTCAAAAAATTTTTGGATAAAAATAGTAAATTTGCGCGAGGAGTAGTATCTAGTGGTAATAGGAATTGGGGAGTTAATTTCGCGGTAGCAGCAGATATTATCTCTCGTGATTATAATATCCCTGTACTAATGAAGTTTGAATTATTAGGAAATATGCAAGATATAGAGAAGTTTAAGAAAATCTATGAGGAGATGAGTTGTTAGTATGACAGAATATAGACATATAGAGCTAAATAATGAAGTTACCAAAAGAGATGATACTGGTTTTTTCATGTTATATAAAGATAAAGAAGCTATATCGGAGTTTTTACGTGAGGTAGATGATAAGACTGTAAAATTTAGTTCGGAATTAAAAAGATTAAAATACCTTGTAGAAGAAAACTTCTATTATAATATATTTGATAAATATATTGAAGAGGAAATTTTAGAATGTATAGAATTAGCAAATAATTATAAATTTGAATTTCAAAGTTATATGGCAGCTAGTAAATTTTATAAAGATTATGCTTTAAAAACTAATGATAAAAAGCAATATTTAGAAAATTATAACCAACATGTATTTATAGTTGCTCTTTATCTAGCTAATGGAGATGTTAATTTGGCTAAGGAATTAATTATAGCTATGTTGGAGCAACGTGTGCAGCCAGCAACGCCTACTTTTTTAAATGCAGGAAGAAGCCGTAGAGGAGAGTTAGTTTCTTGTTTCTTACTAGAAGTAGGAGATTCTCTAAACTCTATTAATTATATAGATTCAACGGCTAAGCAACTATCTAAAATAGGTGGTGGAGTTGCGATTAATCTTTCTAAATTACGTGCTAGAGGAGAAAGTATCAAAGGAATAAAAGGTGTAGCAAAAGGTGTTATTCCAGTTGCCAAATCTTTAGAGCAAGGATTTGCTTATGCAGATCAGTTAGGACAAAGACCTGGAGCAGGAGCGGTATATTTAAATATTTTCCATTATGACGTTTTAGAGTTTTTAGATACTAAAAAGGTTAATGCAGATGAAGAATTAAGACTTCCTACAATTTCTACTGGATTAATTGTTCCGTCTCTATTTTTCAAACTAGCTAAAGAAAATAAAGATTTCTATATGTTTGGTCCACATTCTATTTGGGAAGAGTATGGATTAGTTTTAGATGATATAGATATAGAAAAATATTACGATGAATTTGTAGCTAATGAAAATATAATTAAGAGAGCTTATGGTGCTAGAGATATGCTTAGCTTAATAGCTTCTACACAATTACAATCAGGGTACCCTTATTTAATGTTTAAGGATAATGCTAATAAAAATCATGCATTACAAGATATTGGTCAAGTGAAAATGAGTAACTTGTGTACAGAAATTTTCCAACTGCAAGAAACTTCTGTAATCAAAGATTACGGAGAAGGAGATATAATTAAAAGAGATATTTCTTGTAATTTGGCATCATTGAATATCGTTAATGTTATGGAAAGTAAGAAAATAAAAGAGTCTGTTTATTCAGGTATGGACGCTTTAACTTTTGTTAGTAATTCTACAAAAATTAAGAATGCTCCGGGTGTAGTCAAAGCTAATGATGAATTTCACTCTGTAGGCTTAGGTGCTATGAATTTACATGGTTATTTAGCTAAAAATTTAATAGCTTATGAAAGTGAAGAAGCTAAGGATTTTGCTAATGTTTTCTTTATGATGATGAATTATTATACATTAGAAAAATCAATGTTAATTGCTAAAGAGCGTAAAGAAACATTTAAAGATTTTGAAAAATCAGATTACTATAATGGTAAATACTTTGATAAATATATAACTAATAGTTATCTTCCAAAAACAGAAAAGGTAAAAGCATTGTTTGAAGGAATAGAAATTCCAACGAAAGATAACTGGCTAAGATTAAAAAATAAAGTAAGAGAACATGGAGTTTACCATGCGTATAGAATGGCAATAGCGCCTACTCAAAGTATCTCGTATGTACAAAATTCTACATCCAGTGTTTTACCTATAGTAGATAAGATAGAAAGACGTACTTATGGTAATGCGGAAACTTTTTATCCTATGCCGTATTTGAGTGCAAAAACTCAGTGGTATTACAAATCTGCGTTTACAATTGATCAAATGAAATTGATAGATTTAATGTCAGTAATTCAAGAGCATATTGATCAAGGTATTTCTATAATTTTATATGTAAATTCAGATATATCAACTCGTGAATTAGCGAAGTATTATGTTTATGCACATCACAAAGGATTAAAATCACTATACTACACTAGAAATAAATTATTGTCAGTAGAAGAGTGTACTTCTTGTGCAGTTTAGAAAGGATAAGATATGAAAGCAGTAAATTGGAACAAACAAGACGATTTAACATTTATGTACTGGCGTCAAAATATAGCACAGTTTTGGGTTGATACAGAGTTTAAAGTGTCAAAAGATATAAAAAGCTGGAATGAAGATTTAAATGATGCAGAGCGAGATACATATAAAAAAGTTTTGGCAGGATTAACAGGACTTGATACTCAACAAGGAGATGTGGGAATGCCACTTGTATCTTTGCATACAGAAGATATGAGAAAACAAGCTGTATATAGCTTTATGGGAATGATGGAACAAATTCATGCTAAAAGTTATTCTACTATCTTTACATCATTAATTTCTAGTCAAGAAACAGATTATTTATTAGATGAGTGGGTAATAGAGAATAAGGAATTACAATACAAAGCGAAACGTATTGAAGATTATTACTTAAAATTGTTTAAAACAGAAGTTAGTACATATGATTTATATATGGCGAGAGTAGCGTCTGTATTTTTAGAAAGCTACTTGTTCTACAGTGGATTTTTCTATCCTTTGTATTTAGCAGGGCAAGGAAAAGTTACTACTTCTGGAGAAATTATTCGTAAGATTTTGTTAGATGAGACTATTCATGGTAGCTTTACGGGTTTTGATGCACAGGAGATGTTTAAAACTTTAACTAAGGAAGAGCAAAGTCGTGCAGAAAAAGAAATGTATGAACTTATGTTGGATTTATATAATAATGAAATTAAGTATACAAATGATTTATATACACAAATAGGATTGGCTGATCAAGTTAAAGATTATGTGGAATACAATGCTAATAGGGCTTTGGCAAATTTAGGATATCCAGGGTATTTTGAACATAAAGAATTAAATCCTATTATTGAAAATGCTATGAATACATCTACTAAAAACCATGATTTCTTTAGTGTTAAAGGTGATGGATATGTTGTTAGTATGAATGTAGAAGCTTTAGAAGATGAAGACTTTATATTTGAATAGGAGAAAAGAATGAAAATTTTAATGGTAAGACATGGAGAAACGGACTATAATAAAAATCATTTAGTCCAAGGACACACAGATATACCTTTAAATGAAATAGGAATTAATCAAGCTATAGAAGCAGGGAAAAAATTATTACCATATAATGTAAATGCCGCTTATAGTAGCCCTATGAGTAGAGCGTATGATACATGCCGTTATATGTTGGATAATTCTATACCCCAAAATAAAAATATAGTTATAGAGAAAGATAATCGTATAATAGAAAAAAACTACGGAATTTATGAAGAAGCAACTTACGAAGAATGGCATAAAGGACAAAGAGATGGTAATATTTCATCGGTAGAACTTGATAGTGATATAGCCAAAAGAGTAGAGAGCTTTATTAAAGAAAAATATAATCAGCACAAAGAAGAAACTATTTTAGTGGTTTGTCATGGGGCATGTACACGTATATTTTTAGAAAGCAAAAATTTACGTCCTAATAACAATTATATAATTAATACATCATTA
>NZ_JACBYC010000025.1 GCF_013415425.1 Gemella sp. GH3
GGCAAATATTTCACAATAAAAAATTATATTTTTATGTTAATAATGATTGTTATTACACTTAGTGGAGTAGTTAGTTATTGGAGAAAAAATAAATAATTTAATGTATATAATATTCAGTGTAGAGTAAAAAATTCTCTATACTGAATATTTTTTATTATAAAAATTAATAAAATAATATAGAAAATGATTAATACATAAGTTAATAAAATTTAAATTTAGATTTATAATTAATAAGTATTTTTATTTTAATAATTTTTTCATAATAATTCATTATAAATCTTAATACTTTATTAGTAAGGTTATTTTGATTTTTATATTTCATGTGCTATAATAAATTATTATATGATTGCAGTTTTAAGGAGAATTATGACATTTTTAGAAATAATAGATGAACAAAATTATGTAGACGAAAAATCTAGAAATTTGATTGTTAATTTATTAGAGTTAGCGGCGAATATTGAAAAAGTTGATATTGATAACACAGAATTAGCAATAACTTTTGTAGATAAAGAAGAAATAAAAAACATTAATAGAGAATATCGTGGAATTGATAGACCTACAGATGTTATCTCTTTTGCTTTGAACGATGAAGTAGAAGGAGAATTAGAGATTATAGGCGGTAATCAAATAGATTATTTAGGGGATATAATTATTTGTGTAGATGTGGCTAAAGAACAAGCGAAAGAGTACAATCATTCTTATGAAAGAGAATTAGGATTTTTAGCCTTGCACGGATTTTTACATTTATTAGGTTATGATCATATGACCGAAGAAGATGAAAAAGAAATGTTCGGTAAGCAAGATTATATTTTAAATGAATATGGATTGTTACGATAGAAAAGAGGATTAAATGTATAACGAATTAATAAAAACAGGCTTTATTACTATTATAGGAAGACCTAATGCAGGAAAATCTACTCTGTTAAATAATATATTACAACAAAAAATAGCCATTATGTCGGATAAACCACAAACTACGAGAAATATTATAAATGGTGTTTATACGGATGCTGACTCTCAAATAGTTTTTATAGACACACCTGGGATACATAAACCTAAACATAAATTAGGTGACTATATGATGAAAATAGCCAATAGTGCAATAAAAGAATCAGAGATTGTTTATTTAATTGTTAATGCTTCTGAAAAGTTTGGTAGTGGAGACGAGAGAATATTAAAAATAGTAAAAGAATTAAATGTTCCAACATTTTTGTTATTAAATAAAATAGATTTAATTACCCCAGAACAACTAATTAAAACAATAGATTTTTATAAAGATTTGTATGATTTTAAAGAAATAGTTCCAATATCAGCATTAAAATCAATTAATGTTAATAATTTATTAAACGTTACTAAAAAATATCTTGTGTCTAGTATAAAAATGTATCCTGATGATGTAATTACTGATTCTCCAGAATACTTTATTATTTCTGAATTTATTCGTGAAAAAGTTTTACAACTTACTGAACAAGAAATCCCACATTCTATTGCTGTAGTAATTGACAAGATAGAAAAAGAAGAAAATTCTAAAAAGTTGATAATAGCATCAATAATAGTAGAAAGAAAGTCACAAAAAGGAATGATTATTGGAAAACAAGGGAAAATGATACGAGAGATTGGAAAAAGAGCTCGTAGAGATATAGAAGAGTTGTTATCAGAAAAAATATATTTAGAATTATGGGTAAAAGTTATAGAAGGTTGGAGAACAAAACCAAATCTAATAAAAGATTTAGGATATAGGGACGATATTTTTGATTAGAAAAGGAATAACAAAGGGAATAGTTTTAAAGAAAATTCCTTATAGAGATTATCACGAGATAGTTCATATTCTAACTGAATCGGGCGAAATAGAAAGTTTTTTTTATGAGAATGTCAATAAAAATAAAAAACTACAAAAACTTTCTATTCCTTGTACAGTTACTGCACAATATTTTTATACTAGTGGTATGAATAAAATTATAACAATAGATATAGATGATTATTTCAGTAATATCATATATGATGTTATGTTGAGTAGTTACATAGGGAACATATTAGAAATTATTTCTTATTTAAATCATATACCACATAAATATTATAAATTATTAGTAGAGTTAATCAACTTAGTTAATGATAGTAAGATAGATGTTAAGTTGGCAAATATTTATTTTATTATCAATATATTAAAACTAGAGGGTTTTAATTTTAAATATAAAAAAGATGTCGATGAATATGCATGTTATAGTTTTAAATTAAATATGTTTATAGATTTTGTTGATTCATCTAGCTCATATATGATAGATAACAAGCTAACAAAATTAATATATATATTAAGTAATTATGATGTTGATATATTGGAAAAAGTATTTTTAGAAAACG
Source organism: Gemella sp. GH3 (assembly GCF_013415425.1). Taxonomy (GTDB): domain Bacteria; phylum Bacillota; class Bacilli; order Staphylococcales; family Gemellaceae; genus Gemelliphila. The sequence continues at coordinate 2,359 of NZ_JACBYC010000025.1, forward strand.
ATGAAACAATACAATTATTAAATTTTATTAATTTATTAATAAGAGAATACTTAGGATTAGAAACGAAATCTTATAAAAAAATATTAGAATTAGAAGAAATGTTTAATTCTTTTAAGGAGGATAATAGGAGATATGAATAAACCTATTGGTATATTTGACAGTGGCGTTGGAGGACTAACTGTTGCAAGAGAAATATTAAAGAAACTTCCCAATGAAACTATTTATTTTTTTGGTGATGTAGAAAATTGTCCTTACGGAGAGAAAACTCAAACTGAAATCATAAATTATACAGAAAAAGCAATAAATTTTTTAATAAAAAAAGACGTGAAAATTATAATATTAGCTTGTAATACTGCTACTGCTGCAGCATTGGAGTTTTTAAAATATAAGTATGATATTCCTATTATAGGTGTAATAAAATCAGGCGCTACAACAGCTCTTGAAACTACAATAAATAAAAGAATTCTAGTTTTAGGTACAAACTTTACTATAAATTCTAAAGCATATTCAAAAGTTATTTCTAATATTGATGAAAATACTATTGTTTATGAAAAATCTTGTCCATCTTTTGTTCCATTTATTGAAAACAATGATTATAATAATGAAGATAAAGCATTTCAAGTAATTGATAATGAACTTGCTGTTACAAAAGATTATGATATGGATACATTGATATTAGGTTGCACACACTATCCGATTATTCAAAATTATATTGAAAAATATTATGATAATAAGATAAAAGTAATATCTTCTGCAGTTGAAACTACGAAGAAGGTTTATAACATATTAAAAGATAATAATATGCTAAATAATAAAAAGACTAATAATCATAAATTTTTTATTTCAAAAGAAAGTACAGAGTTTGAAATTACTGCTAACAAATGGCTTAATGAAAATATTGACTTAGAAGTAGTAAAATAGGGGGGAATTTATATGAAAGAACTAGTATTAGCTTCTAATAATAAGCATAAAAAAGATGAAATCCAAAGTATTTTGACAGGTTATAAAATATTAACTTTAGAAGATATAGGCTTTTTCGATGAAATAGTAGAAGATGAAACAACTTTTGAAGGTAACTCATTAAAGAAAGCAAGAATAGTAGCACAATTTAGTGGTAAAGATACAATAGCAGATGATAGTGGATTATGTATAGAATTATTAAACGGAGATCCAGGTGTTTATTCTGCTAGGTATTCTGATAAAGGTACAGATGAAGCTAATATAGATAAAGTATTGGATAAATTAAATGGAAGAACTTCTAAAGCAGTATTTGTTTCTGTAATATCTTTGGTTACAAAAAATGGAGAAGAGCATAGCTTTAGAGGAGAATGTTCAGGAGAAATTATTACTGAACGTTTGGGAGATAATGGTTTTGGCTATGATCCAATATTCTATGTTCCAAGTTTTAAAAAAACATTTGCAGAATTATCTGCTTTAGAAAAAAATAGTATTAGTCATCGTAAAGAAGCATTAAAATTATTAGTAGATTTTTTAGGTAAATAAAATGAAGAGCAAAATTAATAGAGATACTTGTATAGCTTGCGGAAATTGCTATGCAATATGTCCAGAAGTTTATGATTGTGATAATGATGGTATAGCTTACTGTAGCTTGGACAATAATACAATGACAAAGGATATTGATTTAACATTATATAAATCAGTAGTAGATGCTTTTGAATGCTGTCCTACTAATTCAGTAGTTTTAGAAAATAACTAAGGAGGTATAATTTGTCTACAAAACAAAAGAAAAAGAAGACTAATAAGAAAAAACAAAAAAAATCTCAAAAGTTAAATATTAACAAACTTCCTAAAGAGCTAAAAGATTTAATTGTAGCTATCTTTATTTTTATTATCTCAATAATATCTTTATTGAGAATGGGTTTAATAGGAGAATTTTTAGATAATACTATAAAATTATTTACTGGATGTTTTAGTTACATAATTTATATTATGTTACTTAGTATTCCTATATTAATTATTTTTAAAAAAAAGATAATGTTTACTCCTATATCTATTGCCCTTATTTTTATAGTTGATATTTTATTAGAAATTATTTTCGTAAAACATAGCAATTATGAATTTTTCACATATAAAAATATAAACAATGATAATTTTAATTTTTGGGGTGGGGGATTAATTGCTAAATATCCTACGAAAATTATAATACAATTATTATCTTATTACGGAGCGTTAATAATTTTTATATCATTAGTGTTAGTTATTTTATTGGTATTATTTAATAAACACTATCCAAATCAATTTGAATATATAAAAAATAAATTTAATAGTAGCGGGATTACTGTTAAGAAAATAAAAGATGTTAAAGAAAAACAAAATAATAATTTTAAAGAAAAATTGCAGGAAGTTGAAAATACATATTCTGAGGATATTCTAATTGATATAGATAATAATAACAATAATTTTAATATTTTAGAAAACGATAAGGACAACTCTAATAATGACATAGTTTCTGATTATCAAGATATTAAAAGCTATGACAACTATATTTTACCACCATTATCTTTACTTAGAGACCCTATAGAAAACAAAAAAATATCGAATAAAGAAATAATGGATAAATGTAAGATAGTTGAAGGAACTTTTAAAGATTTTGGTATAGACGTAAAAATTAAAAAGGCTAAAGTGGGACCTTCTATTATACAATTTCAAATATCTCCAACACCTGGAACAAAGGTAAGTAAGATAGTTAATTTAAGTAATGATATTGCTTTGAATTTAGCGGCAAAAGATATAAGAATAGAGGCTCCTATACCTGGAACTTCTTTTATAGGTATAGAAATACCGAATAATTCAACTCAATTAGTAACTATTAAAGAAGTATTTATTAATAACGAAGATAATTCTCCTTTATCTGTAGTTTTAGGAAAAGATGTATCAGGTGATTCTATTTTTGCAAGACTTGATAAAATGCCTCATCTTTTAGTAGCAGGTTCGACAGGAAGTGGAAAATCTGTATGTATAAATACTATCATAACTAGTTTATTATTGAAAAATAATCCTGATAAAGTAAAATTAATAATGATAGATCCTAAAATGGTAGAATTATCTATTTATGATGGGATACCTCATTTATTAACTCCGGTTGTTACAGATCCAATAAAAGCAGCTGATGTTTTACACAAAGTTGTTTTAGAAATGGAAAAAAGATATAGAGAATTTTCTATAGCTAGAGTTAAAAATATTGAAAGTTATAACAAATTAGCATCAAAAGATGAAGAATATAAGGAGTTTCCATATATAGTAGTTATTATAGATGAATTAGCAGACTTAATGATGGTTGCTTCTAAAGAAGTAGAGGAATCTATAGCACGTATTTCACAGATGGCTAGAGCTGCTGGTATTCATTTAATTATTGCTACACAAAGACCTTCTGTAGATGTTATTACAGGAGTTATTAAAACAAATATTCCTTCTAGAATAGCATTCGCAGTAAGTTCTAGTGTGGATTCAAGGACAATACTTGATCAAACAGGAGCCGAAAAATTGTTAGGTAGAGGTGATATGCTCTTCCAATCAATAGATGCAAGTAAACCTATTCGTGTACAAGGAGCATTCTTGTCAGATCAAGAGGTAGAAAATATTGTTGATTTTATTAAAAATCAAGCAGAAACTCAATATGATCCTAATATGCAACCATCTGACAATATTTCAAGAGATAGTTCTAATAATAGTGAAGAAGTAGATCCTCTGTATAAGGAAGTTCTATTATTTATAGCTAAAACTCAAAAAGCTTCGGCCTCTTTATTACAGCGTCGTTTTAAGATTGGTTATAATAGAGCCGCTAGAATTGTAGAAATGTTAGAGGAAGATGGTTATATTGGTCCAGCAGAAGGAAGTAAACCAAGAAAAGTATTTTTAGAACCTGAATTTGCAGAGAATAATGAATAAAGTTGAAATTAAATATTGTTACGTTATTTAATATATGTTATAATCTTGGTAGTATTTATTAAGTAGTATTAAATTATATTTTGTGAGGATTAAAGTATGAACATGAATTTACCTAATAGAATTACGTTGTTTAGAGTTATTCTTATACCTGTCTTTGTATTTTTATTATTGTTTAATATAGATACAACAGTAACTATTGCTTATGGAAATCCTATAAAGTATAATGTTTTTCTTGCAGCATTACTATTTATCTTTGCTTCTATAACTGATTTTATAGATGGATATATAGCTAGAAAATATAATCTTATTACCAATATGGGAAAATTTCTTGATCCACTTGCAGATAAATTGTTAGTAGGAAGTGCATTTATTGTTATGGTCGAACTAGGATTAATTCCTAGTTGGATGGTAGTATGTGTTATAGCTCGAGAATTTGCAGTGACAGGTCTTAGATTATTAGCCGTAGAACAAGGAGAAGTTATTGCAGCAGGATTATTAGGAAAATTAAAAACTATTACACAATTAGTAGCTATAATTTTAATTTTATTAGGAAATCCTATTTTTAGCTACTGGCAAATTCCACTAGATAAAATAGTTTTATGGATATCTACTATTTTAACAATAGCATCAGGATTAGAGTATTTTAAAAATTCTCTACATGTTTTTAAATAATATATTAG
>NZ_JACBYC010000029.1 GCF_013415425.1 Gemella sp. GH3
ATATAATTTTTTATTGTGAAATATTTGCCTACTGTATTTCCTACAATTTCTACCTTTTTATCAATATTTTGAGTCTTTTTATAATCTTCATTATATTCTCTGAAATTGTCTTGACTATCTTTGGAAACATTAGTGTTTATAAGTGATACATAAAAAATATATTTTAAGTTATTTAATGAACTTATATCAGAAACTATAGTATCACTAATAGACAAGCTAGATAAGTTTGTTGCCGTTGATAAAATAGAAATATTACTAAGTGATTTATTTCCATCTAATATTAATCTGTACAATTCGTTTTTATGTTCAAGAGAAGTTATATCCGTAACATTATTTTTTGCAAGACTTAACTCTGCTAGTTTTTCTAAATTTTTTAACGCAGATAAATCATCTATATTATTTTTATCAAGAAATAACATTCTCAAGTTTGTTAAATTAGCTATAGGAGATAAATCTTTTATTTTATTTTCCTCTGCGAATAAGCTTTCTAATTTTGTAGCTGTTTTTAAAAAATTAATATTTTCTATACCTAAACCTGTTATTTTTAAAGTTCTAATTTTAGATAAATCTACTTCTTCTGCTATTGAATTTTTTAATATCCCATTATATGATATGTCTAATTCTTCAACAGGTATATTATTCAAAAATTCTAAGTTAGTTATTATATTCTTTCTTATTGACAATTTTTTCAAATTTGTCAACTTACTTAAGCTATTTGCATCTTTTATTTTATTATTATTTATATTTAAATCTTCTAATGTAGTAATTTTCGATATAGGAGTTATATCTTCTATAAAGTTATTCGCCAAATTAAGATTTTTCAAATTAACTGCATTTTCTAAGCCTTCTAGAGAGAAAATATTAGCCCATGGCAAATATAGAGTTGTAAATTTACTCATCATACCTTTTGTAATTTTGTCATCTCTATATTCTTTATCTATATGAAACTTATAATATTCTAATATTGCTTCTTTTAAATTTAAATCACGAAAATATATTTCTTCTGTTTGGTCTACTTCTTCTTTTTGAGGAAATGGTACGTAGATATCTGTTGCATTAATACTAGGACTAACCAAGCAAATAAGAAGTCCTATACTTGTTATAGATTTAAGAAATTTTTTCAACATAATTTTTTCCTCTTTTCTTATTATAATATTTTACAACTATATCTTTAGTAATATTAAATCCATAAGCAGCCAATGGTATTAAAAAAATAAAATAAGGGAATATATATCTACTTTTTGCTTCCCAAACCATATGAAATATAGTTCCACCTATAAATGATATAGGAATAATCAGGTAATTTTCTTTTTTCTTTTTAAAAGTTATTAGAGCAAAAGCCATTGTAAATACATAAATAAAGATTTGCATAATCTTCATTATAAAAAACAAAATCTTATTAGTAGTACCAAAATATAACTCTTTTAATATTTTATTTTTTATTGCTATTAATATATTTCCTTCTTCAACATCTTTTTGTGGCACTGTTATAACTAAACTCTGAAAAGTAGGTTCTATAAATTGATTTTCATATTTTCTAACATAAAAATCAAGTGCATATTTAGGATTTTTTTGAAAAACATCAACTCTTTGCATAATTGATTTTTTCGAAATTTCAACTACTTTATCATTATCATAGTCTTCTTCTGTCATAATATCATAATTAAATTTATTCCACCATCCTGCTTCTCTATCTCCTTCTTGCATTCCCATCGCTATCCAAGATATCTTATTAACTCCTTTGGGAATATCTTTTTGAGACGCTACTGAATAATAATTTTCTATAGTACTCTTTGCTCCAGTCATAAATATAAGAGTACATATCATAAATAATAAAATCTTTTTATCAAATTTCTTTATTAGTAGAATTACTGCAACAGAAAATATAGCTAGCATATTTATAAGATTGTTACCAATTAATAAAATAGCAACATTTATAGAAAGTAGTACTATTACTAAATCATACCAATTTTTTGTTTTATAATATTTTATAAAATGATAAAATGCCAAAAGAGTTAAAAACATTCCTGGTAATGTACCATATATGAATGCTACATAAAATACTAATGGAAAACTAAATAATGTTAAGATAACTGTTATATAAGCAGTATCTTCATTATTAAATAAAATATTTGATATTTTGTATAACATAAATAATATATAACTTATTGAAAAACATTGCAGTAAATATAATATAAATGTAACTCGTCCAAATATTGCAAACAATATTTGAAACATAAATACTGTAGTTATTTGATGAGAATAAATGTATAAATAATTATTACCTTTTTCTAAGCCAGTATAATTACCTCTTAAAAAATTGCTAGCTTGGTCTATAACATTAAAAGGATCATATTGAACATAATCTCGTCTTAGTATTGCAAACAATAAACTCACAATGAATAAATAAATCATTGCTAACAAAACAAATCTTTTTATTCCTATTATCTTTTTGATATATTTAGACAAAAAAAATAGTGCTATACTGAACAATATAACTAATACAATGTTCAGTATAGTATTATCGTGTGAATAATAAAGTGTTTCTTGATAATCACTAGGAAATATTGCTGTTTTAGTCAATACTAAAAAAGAATTTAATGCCATTAATATAAAAAATAAAATGGCTACTAATGATACTAGAAATTTTGAAATTAATTCTTTTTTCATAAGGCTCCTTAGCAAATTATTTATTTAAAAATTTTTCAACAATAAACCTTGGTCTTTCTTTTGTTTCTAGATATATTTTTCCTATGTATTCTCCAACAATACCTAATGACATCATAATCATTCCTCCTATAAACCATATAGAAATCATTAAACTAGACCAACCCTTACTTACATTACCAAATAAATAGCTCAATATGCTATAAACAAAGAATATAATAGATACAAAAATCATTAAAAATCCTGCTATAGTAATAAATCTAATCAATTTAACAGATAATGATGTTATTCCTTCAAATGCAAAAGATAGCATTTTTGATAATGGATATTTACTTTCTCCAGCAAAACGTTCTGATCTTTCATAAGTTACAATATCCGTAGGATATCCTATCATAGGAACTAATCCACGTAAGAATAAATTAACTTCTTTAAATTCTGCTAAACCTTCTAAAGCTCTTTTACTCATTAAGCGATAATCAGCATGATTAAATACTGTATTTGCTCCTAGTTTTTCCATTACTTTATAAAAACCTTCAGCAGTAAATCTCTTGAAAAATGTATCTGTTTTACGAGCAGAACGTACTCCATAAACTATATCTTTACCTGACAAATACTTTTTCATCATTTTGTCCATAGCATTAATATCATCTTGTAAGTCAGCATCCATAGAAATTGACACATCGCAATAATCTTTTACAGTCATAAGTCCTGCTAAAAGAGCATTCTGGTGACCTCTATTTCTACTTAGATTAATTCCACTAAAAATATCATCTTGATTATGTAATTCTTCTATCATTTCCCAAGTTTTATCTTTGGAACCATCATTTACAAAGACAACTCTACTATCAGATGAAATTAAATTATCATCCATCATACTGTTCATTTTCGTTTTTATTCTTTTAGCTGTCTCAAACAAAACTTCTTCTTCGTTATAGCAAGGTATAACGACATACAATTTTTTCGACATAAATTTAACCTCTAATTATTATTTTTTACTACTTGCTTTTCTTAGTCTATTTACAAGTGCTTTTGATTTATCTGTTTCTAATATATCTAGGATATATATTTTCTCTACATTTTCATTATCATACTCCCTTAGAATATTATACAGATTTTTATTACATTCTTCAATATTTTCTTCACTGTCAGCTAAATATTTTATATTCACACTAAAGTTTTCTAATTTATTTTTCATATTTTCATAAGTTATAAACCCTATTTCTGAACCTTTGTTTTTTAAAATATCTAATAAACTATCTTCACTACCTGTATAAATTATTAAGTCAGCATCAGGAGAATAATGTCTATACTTCATACCTGGGGATATTATCTTTGTTACATCTTCTTGATTGTTATAATAAATCGATCCTTCTCCTAATACTTTTTCAATGTCATCTTTTGTTATACTACCTGGACGAACTATAGCAAAAGGATACTTGGTACAATCAATAACGGTGCTTTCTAATCCTAATTCTGATATTTCTGATTTTATTATTACATCTATTTTTCCATTCAAATCATTATAGACATGTTCAAATTTTGTTGGAGAAGGCTTTCCACTAGTATTAGCACTAGGTGCAGCTAGTAAAACATTAGTTTTTTCTAAAATTAATCTAGCTACTTTATTTTTAGGCATTCTAACCGCTAAAGTATCTAATCCTGCTGTAACATTTTTTGATATTATTCCTTTATTTATAATAGGTAAAATTACAGTCATAGGACCTGGCCAAAAAGCACTTATTAATTTTTTTACATTCTCATTGTCAAGACTGACAATATTGTCTAATTGTTCTAACTTAGCAAAATGAACTATTAAAGGATTATCGCTAGGTCTGCCCTTAGCTTTATAGATATTTTTAGTACCTTTGTCATTAGTAGCATCAGCACTGAGTCCATAAACAGTTTCTGTCGGGATGGCTACCAGTTTACCTTTTTTATAGTAATCTTTTAATTTTTCAAAAATTTGATTATCATCTATATTTATTTCTATTATTTCTGTTTTTATACTCATCTATACTCCTAATTTTATATAACAATAAATAATGTTAATAGTAATATTATAAAATATCCTAAATAATCATAATTGGTATACTCTAGTTTTCTATATTTTGTTCTCTTCATATCAGGATTATATCCTCTTACTTCCATAGCTGTAGCTAATTCATCTGCTCTTTTTAAAGTAGCGATAAATATAGGAATTAATATAGGAATAAAATTCTTTACTTTTTCAATAATTCCTGAAGCACGTATATTAGCTCCTCTTGAAACTTGTGCATTTATTATTCTGTTAGTTTCTTCCCCTATAGTTGGAATAAACCTTATTGATATAGATAACAGCAAAGAAAACGTAGCTACATTAATACCTAATTTATTTAATGGCTCGAGTCCCTTATCTACTGATGACATTAGTTCTGTAGGAGAAGTAGTTATCATAAATATAATCATTATAGCTACAACTAAGAAAAACCTAATACATATTAATATAATGTTATATATTGCTCCACTATAAAGATTGAAGCTTGAAATAGTTAGTATTATATCTCCTGATTTGTTAAAAATAATATGAATTATCCCTGTGAAAAATACTATAAATAATATTGACTTAAATCCAGACAGTAGGTATTTTAAATTAATTTGTGCTAAATACTCTACTACAAATAAAAAAATAAATAAAATAATGAATTCTGCTATCGTTCTAGCTATAAAAATATTTATTAAATAAACAATCGTTCCAATTAATTTAACTCTAGGATCTAAATTATGAATGATAGTATTTGCTGCTATATACTTACTAAAAAGAGAATTATTCATTTTTTTGCTCCAATCTACTCATAATATCTTTTAGTAAGCTTTCGTAATCATAATGTAGTTTTGATAAAACTACTCCTCTTTCTTTTAAAGCATTTTGAAAATCTATTATTTCAGGCAATGATAAGTTGTACTCCTCCTTAGAAAGGATATCAACAAATTCATCTTTATCTTTTGTTTTTACTACAACTTCTCCATTTTTCATTATAACAATGTCTGTAGCATATTTTAATACAAACTCCATATCATGCGTTATAAATACAATAGTTATATTTTGTTCTCTATATATTTTATTTATAAGGTTCATTAATTCATTTTTACTTTTAAAATCTAATCCTATAAAAGGTTCATCCAGAATCAAAATATCTGGACTTTGTGCCAAAACACCACATAAAGCAACTTTTCTCATCTCTCCTCCAGATAATTCAAAAGGAGATTTTTTTAAATACTCTTTGTTTAATCCTATCATTTCTATTAGTTCATAAGCTCTTTTTTCAGAATCTTCTTTAGAAATTCCATAATTTATTGGAGCAAACATTATATCTTCTAAGACTGTATTAGCAAAAAGTTGTTGTTCTGAAAATTGAAACAGCATTGCTACTTTTTCTCTTATTTTAACTAAATTTTTCTCTAATAATTTATTTTCTTTTCTAGTTTTTTTCTTTTCTATTGTAAAGTTATTTAGTTTAACAGACCCACTATTAGCTATTAATATTCCATTAATGTGCTCTATCAAAGTTGACTTACCACTACCAGTCTTTCCTATTATTGCAGTGAAACTTCCACTAGGAATTTCTAAACTAACATTTTTTAAAACTTTATTTTCATAAGGAGTTTCTGGATTATAAACAAAATTTACTTCTTCGAAATTAACTTGCATAACTTCTCAATTATATCCTCCTTACTATCTTTTTCAATAAAAATATCTTTATTACAAATTTGATTAATATCTTTTTTTAATTTTTCTAAAAAAGGGATTGCTATATCATATTTTTCTAATAAATATACTAAATTATACAAGTTAGCAGATTTATCGTTAATTACTATATTTCCTTTATTAAGTAATATAATGCTATCACTATATTTTATTTCATCAACATCATGAGTAATTGATATTACAGTAATATTTCTTTCAAGTTGTAGTTTCTTTATGTACTTTAATAATTGTTTTCTTGCTTTAGGATCTAACATACTCGTTGCCTCATCTAGGATCAATATTTTAGGATATAGAGCTAATGCAGAAGCTATAGCTACACGTTGCTTTTGACCTCCAGATAAATCTTTCGGTTCTTTTTTTCTTAGATTTTCCATATCAACAGCAATGAGCATTTCGGTTATTATCTTTTCCATATCATCTCTTGAAAAGTTTCTGTTTTCAAGACCAAAGGCAATATCTTCTTCTACAGTGTTACCTACAAATTGACTGTCAGGATTTTGAAAAACTACTGCTAAATCATTAATAATATTTGAGAAATTATCATCTGTAAGTTCTTCGTTATTATAATAAATACTACCTGAATTTTGCTTTACTTGACCGTAAATTAATTTTAGCAAAGTTGTTTTACCACTACCATTACTTCCCAAAATAGTCAGCCATTCTCCTGTGTTAATTTTAAAATTAATATTTTTTAATATATAGTCATCTGTGCTAGTGTATCTAAAAGATACATCTCTAAATTCTAGCATAAATAGCCCCTCTCTAAAGTATATCATCTTATTATAACACATATTAAATTTAAAAACTATATAATGACAATACTAGACTTCATTATATAGTTTTAATTATATTTAAAAAATATTCACGATATTTTCATTTTCATCTATATCAATATTTAGTGCATTTGGGGTTTTAGGTAATCCTGGCATTGTTAATATTTTATTAGTGTACACAACTATAAATCCAGCTCCGCTTTTTAACTTAATATCTGTGATTTTAACTGTGAAATTTTCAGGTCTCCCTTTTAAATTTGGATTATCCGATAGAGATAGCGGTGTTTTTGCCATACATATAGGTAATTCTGAAAATCCTAATTTGTTAATATTATTTATCTCTTCTAGACATTCTGGAGTTAATTCTACTGCAGTTGCACCATATATTTCCTTGCATACTGTCTCTATTTTTTCTAAAATAGATTGATCATCATTATAAAGGTATCTAAATTTTTGATTATTACTTTCTATTAATTTAACTACTTTATTAGCTAAATCTGTAGCTCCTTCTCCTCCTTTAGAAAAGACCTCTACTCTAGAATATATAATTTTATTATTTTTTGTCCACTTTTCTATAAATGATAATTCATTTACCGTATCTGTAGCAAAAACATTCAAAGCAACTACTACAGGAACATTAAATTTTTTAATATTTTCTATATGCTTTTCTAAATTAGATAATCCTCTATTTAATGCTTCTATATTTTCTGCTGTTAAATCTTCACCTGAAGTTCCACCATGTAATTTTAATGCTCTTATAGTAGCTACAATTACTGTTGCCTTAGGTTTTAAATTAGCTTTTCTACATTTTATATTGAAAAATTTTTCTGCCCCAAGATCAGCACCAAATCCTGCCTCTGTAACTACATAATCTGCATATTTAAGAGCAGTTTTAGTTGCTATAATAGAATTACAACCATGTGCTATATTAGCAAACGGTCCACCATGAATAATAGCCGGATTATTTTCTAAAGTTTGAACTATATTAGGTTTAATAGCATCTTTTAAAATAGCTGTAATTACACCTTCTATTTTAAAGTCTTTTATATATAACGGTTCTTTTTTTGATGTATATGCTACTATCATGTTAGATATTTTATTTTTTAAATCTTGTATATTTTCTGAAAGACATAAAATTGCCATTATTTCACTAGCTACTGTAATATCAAAGTTATCTTCTCTTTTAAAATCATTATTAACTGATATTTCAATATTTCTTAAAGCTCTATCATTCATATCTAGTACTCTGTTAAATACAACATTAGCAATATCTAACTCATTACCTTGAAAAATATGATTATCAATAACTGCAGAAATTGCATTATTAGCAGTAGTAATTGCGTGCATATCTCCAGTAAAGTGTAAGTTAATATCTTCCATAGGTACTACTTGAGCATATCCTCCTCCAGCGGCTCCTCCTTTCATTCCTAAAACTGGACCTAAAGAAGGCTCTCTAAGTGCTACACATGATTTTTTCCCTATTCTATTTAGTCCGTCTGATAATCCTATAGTAACAGTAGATTTTCCTTCGCCACCAGCAGTTGGATTAATTGCTGTAACAAGAATCAAATTACTATTACTGTATTCTAAATTATCTACTTTTATTTTTGCTTTATAATTACCATACAATATTAAATCTTCTTCTTTAATACCTATCTTATTAGCAATATCTATTATATTTTTCTTATTACTTTCTGTTGAAATTTGAAAATCAGTCTTCATACTACTCTCCTAATTAATTATAAATTAAATCAAATTTTTGAAATTTTGTTGTCGTAATGCTTCATATATTAGCATAGCTGCAGTATTTGACAAGTTCAAAGAGCGTACTTTATCTGTCATAGGGATTTTTAAAGTTTGATTTTTATACTTCTCTCTAAAGCTTTCTGGAAGACCTTTTGTCTCTCGTCCAAAAATAAAATATAATTCTTCATTATTTTCATTAGAAAAATCAAAATCAGAATATACCTTGTTACCAAACTTAGTGATTAAAAAATAATTTTTACTATCCGTATTTTCTAAAAAATGATCCAAACTATCCCAAATAACTAAATCTAAGTGTTCCCAATAGTCAAGACCCGCTCTTTTTAAGTGCTTGTCATCAATAGAAAAACCTATAGGCATAATTAAATGTAATCTTGTTCCTGTACCTACGCAAGTTCTAGCAATATTTCCTGTATTAGCAGGAATTTCTGGTTGAAAAAGTACTATATTATTCATAATTATTTAAAAAGGAAGCTTCCCTCCAAACATTCTTCCTAATCCCTTTCTTTTTGATTTATCATTCATCATACCACCGAACTGTTTCATCATTTTTCTCATTTCTTCAAACTGTTTGATAAGTTTATGAACTTCACTTATAGGTCTTCCACTACCTTGAGCAATTCTTTTTCTTCTAGGTACATTAATAATATCTGGATTTTGACGTTCTTCTATAGTCATAGATTTTATTATTGCCTCTATATAGATAAATTGTTTCTCATCTATTTGTGACATATCTATACCTTTAAGTTGTTTCCCCATTCCAGGAATCATTCCTAGTATATCTTTTAATGAGCCTAATTTTTTAATTTGATTAAGCTGTGTAAGAAAGTCTTCAAATGTAAATGTTTGATTAAGCATTTTTTCTTGCATTTTCTTTGCTTCATCTTCATCTATACTAGATTGAGCTTTTTCTATAAGAGTTAGAACATCACCCATACCCAAAATTCTAGATGCCATTCTTTCTGGATGGAAGTATTCCAAATCATTCATTTTTTCTCCCATACCAACAAGTTTTATAGGTTTATCAGTTATAGATTTTATTGATAGAGCCGCACCACCTCTAGTATCTCCATCTAATTTAGTTAATACTAAACCTGTAATATCTAACTGTTCATTAAATGATGTTGCTATATTTACAGCTTCTTGTCCTATCATTGAATCCACAACCAAAAGTATTTCATTTGGATTAGTGACATTTTTAATATTTTGTAACTCTTCCATTAATAGCTCATCTATATGTAAACGACCTGCTGTATCTATTATCACATAATTAAAGTAATTTTCTTCAGCATATTTTAACCCGTCTTTTACTATATCTACGGGATCCTTATCTACATAAAATACTGGAATATCTAGTTGTTTTCCTAATGTTTGTAATTGCTGAACAGCTGCTGGTCTGTAAACATCTGCTGCAATTAACAAAGGTTTTTTCTTTAATGTTTTCTTAACCTTTAATGCTAATTTCCCAGCAGTAGTAGTCTTTCCTGCACCTTGCAATCCTACCATCATAACAGTAGTCATTTTTTTCCCTTGAGTTAATTCTGATGATTCTCCGCCCAAAAGTTCTATTAACTCTTCATTAACTATCTTAACTATTTGTTGAGCAGGAGTTAATGATTTCATAACATCACTACCTACAGCTCTTTCACTAATTCTTTTTACAAAATCTTTTACGACCTTGAAGTTTACATCAGCCTCTAACAAAGCCAATCTGACTTCTCGCATCATTTCTTTTACATCTGATTCTGTAACTTTTCCTTTACCAGTTATTTTCGCAATTGTATTTTGTAATCTTTCTGATAAATTTTCAAATGCCATAAATTTTCTCCTAATCTTCTAATTTTATTAGTTGCTCTACAAAAATATCAATATCTTTATCATTATTTATTTTTTTTATTTCATTAAGTAAAAACAATCTTTCATTACTTATTTTTATTAAATTTAACTTTTGTTCAAATTGTTCTAACTCATTTATAGTTCTTTTGATGTTGTTAGATATAGCTTGTTTAGAAATACCATAATTCTCTGATATCTCTGCTAAAGATAAATCATCAAAAAAATAATTTTTCATATACAAGCTTTGTTTATCACTAAGTAAATCACCATAAAAGTCATATAGTTGCGATATTTTAATTATTTTATCTAATTCCATAATTATCTCCATCAAAAATATAAATACCTTTTTAATATTTTACCACAGTGTCTTTAATTTGTATATGTAATAGCAAATAAAGAAGAAGTAAAATAAAATATATTATACTAATACGTTTATATTTTATCCTACTTCTTTAACTATTCTTCTCTATATATTTTTATCGCTAACAATAATGCTCCTATACAAATAAAAGTATCTGCAAAGTTAAATATTGGAAAATTATATCCTAATATATTAAAATCCAAAAAATCAACTACTTCTCTTAATCTCAATCTATCTATAAAATTACCTATAGCTCCTCCTATTATTAGAGAAAAAATAATGTAATCAAATTTATTAAAATTTTTCTTTGATTTTAAAATATAGATAAATATTGCCACAAGAAACAAAATAGTAGTTATTATAAAAAATAACCTACTATCTTGTAAAATTCCCCAGGCTGCTCCTCTATTTCTATGAGAAGTTATAAAGAAAAAGTTGTTTATTATTGTAATACTTTCTCCTAAAGTCATATTTGTAAGAATAAAATATTTAGATATTTGATCTACTGCAACAAAAATAATTGCAAAAAGAAAAATTAAGAACATACTAATCTCCTAGTTTATTATATTTACAAATATCTTTTAATTCACAATTAAGACATTCTGGTTTCTTAGCCTTACACTTATAACGTCCAAAGTGAATTAATTGATGGTGAATTTTTGACCAATTTTTCTTAGGAAAAATAGACATCAATTTTTTCTCAACAGTTAACGGTGTATCTTTGTCCTCCGCTAGACCTAAACGTTTTGAAATTCTTTCTACATGGGTATCCACTGCAATAGTTGGAATATCAAAACCTACAGACATCACAACATTTGCAGTCTTTCTTCCTACACCTGGTAATTTTATTAACTCTTCTCTCGTTGTAGGAATAATATAGTTATAATTGTCTCTTAACATTTCTGCTAATAGCTTAATATTTTTAGATTTTGCTTTGTATAGCCCCAATGATCTTATATATTCTTCTATATCATTAACACTTGCTTCAGCATAATCGTCAATAGTTTTAAAGTCTCGAAATAAATTTACTGTCGCTCTATTAACATACTCATCTTTACATTGTGCTGATAACAGGACAGCTATCAACAATTCCAAATTGTTAGTAAAATTTAATTCACATTCTACATTTGGATAATTTTTATCTAAGTATCTTTGAATTTTATTGATATTTTTTTTATTATTTAATCCAGTCATAATTTAGAATATCATCCTCATTTATGTCGTCATTTAATTCAGCAGTAGTATTATTTAATATAGAATTTATATACTTGATATTTTTGACACTTTTAGAAATATTAAATGCTTCTTGAATATCTTTTTTTGTGAACTTATTATCTATCCACGTTCCAATAATATCTATCTCCTGCGGCGTTAATATTCTATTCACCCACTTTTCAGTTAATGACAGTAACTCTTTCAAAGTATAATAATTATCTTCTTGATTTGATATTAAAAATATTATTCTTTTAGTTTCACTAATTTTAATTATATTTTTTTTATAAAGAGATTGTAATTTTGATAACAATTGTTCTTCTGTTATTGACAATTCTTTTGAAAATTGTTTAGCATCAAATTGACGATCTCCTTGTTCAGAAATATAACTAATTTGTAACAAAAAAAGCATTTCATCAGCAGTTATTTTGTAGTTATTAAAATTTAGTAATAAGTCTTTATTTACATAAAGACCTTCTAATTTCAAGTTTTTCATCATTATGGAGTTAGCCTATTAAGTAATCTTGGGAATGGTATAGTTTCTCTAACATGACCGTTACCAGTAATCCAAGCCACTGTTCTTTCTAATCCTAATCCAAATCCAGAATGTTCCACAGAACCATATTTTCTAAGGTCAAGATACCATTGATAAGCTTCTATATTTAAATCATGCGTTTCTATATTTGATAATAATATATCATAATTATCTTCACGCTGTGAACCACCAATTATTTCTCCGTATCCTTCTGGAGCAATTAAGTCCGCACAAAGAACTACCCCTTTTTCATTAGGATCTTCTTTCATATAAAATGGCTTTATTTCTTTTGGCCAATGTGTTATAAATACTGGTTTGTTATAACTATTAGCAATAAAAGTTTCATGAGGAGAACCAAAGTCTTGTCCATACTCTATGTCATCAAAGCCATTATCTTTTAATAATTTTATTGCATCTTTGTATTTTATACGTGGAAATTTCCCAGTTGCTGATTCTAGCGCCTCTATATCTCTTCCTAGTACTTTTAGTTCCGTTATATTCTTTTTAAGAACATCTTTTATTAAATAGTTAACATATTTTTCTTGAATATCTAAACTTTCATCATGATTACAAAAAGCCATTTCTGGTTCTATCATCCAAAATTCAATTAAATGACGTCGAGTTTTTGATTTTTCAGCTCTAAATGTTGGACCAAACGAATACACTTTTCCAAAAGACATAGCACAAGCTTCCATATAAAGTTGTCCTGACTGTGATAAATATGCCTCTTCATCAAAATATTGAGTATTAAATAACTCTGTAGTCCCTTCTGGAGCTGATGAAGTTAAAATAGGAGGATCTAATTTTAAAAATCCTTCTTGTTCATAAAAGTCATATGTTGATTTAATTATTTGATTTCTTATAGTCAAAATAGCATGTTGTTTTTTAGAACGTATCCATAAATGACGATTATCCGCCAAAAATTCTACTCCATGATCTTTTGGGGTAATAGGATAGTCTGTTGCTACACTAATAACTTCAAAATCAGTAATTTCTAATTCTATTCCAGAAATCTCTCTTTCATTTTCTTTAATAATTCCTGTAACTTTAATAGAAGTTTCTTGAGTCAGATGACGTAACACTTGATATCTATCATCACCTAATGCTTCTTTTAAAGCTACTGCTTGTATAAATCCTGCTCCATATCTTAACTGAAAGAACGCAATTTTTCCGCTACTTCTTTTATTGGCAATCCACGCTCCTAACGTAACTTGTTCCCCAATTTTTTCTTTTAAATTGTTAATATTCACCTTTTTATCTCCTTACAAAAAACTAGATATTTATAATATAGCAAAATATTAGTTAAATTACAATATATTATATTTAATTTCAGATTTCTTTCTTTAGAATGATAAGCAAAATTAAAAATATTATTTATATTGATTAATTCATAAAAAATTAATTTTTTAATTGCTTTTTATTTTAGTTTAATTCAATATCAAACTTTAATAAATATATCTCTATATTAGTTTATATAATACATTTTTCTTTTTATCAATAATTTCAATATATACATTTACCATCATAAAGATTCTAAATCTAACAAAAAAAGCGAGAGAAAATCTCTCACTTTTATCTATATAATTTCATTTATCTTATCTAAAATTTTATTAATATTTAATTTTTTTACAGAAGAAAAAGGTACTATATCTATGTTATAAGTTAAATCTAGACTATTTTTTATTTTATTCTGATTTTTACTTAAATCATTTTTAGATATTTTGTCAACTTTAGTTAAAACTATCACAAAAGGTATTTCATAGTAATTTAAAAATTCATTCATCATTATATCATCTTCAGATGGTTTGTGTCTGCTGTCTATAAGATGAAGAACAAAACTCAACTTTTCGCTATTAACAAAATATTCAACAATCATATCATATAATTTTTCTTTTTCTTTTTTTGATAATTTTGCATATCCGTAACCTGGAACATCTACCAATGCAACTTTATTATCTACATTGAAAAAATTCAATGTTCTTGTTTTTCCTGGTTTTGAAGAAACTCTTGCAAAATTTTTTCTATTAAGAATAGTATTTATAAAAGATGATTTCCCTACATTTGATCTACCACACATGGCTACCTCAGGCATATTATGCTTTGGATAATGCTTCTTTGATACAGCACTAATCATTAATTCTACATTATTTGTATTTAACTTCACCATATTAAACCCCTTTAAAAACTATATCAAAAACTTCTGTAATATTTGTCACAAAATTAATATCTAACTTTTCTAAGATTTCAGTAGGTATTTCTGTTATATACGGTTTATTTTTCAAAGGTAAAATAATTTTTCTAATACCCATTTTTTCCGAACTTAGTAGTTTTTCTTTTACTCCTCCAATAGGTAGTACTCTTCCATGTAATGTAATTTCTCCAGTCATAGCAATATTGTTATCAACATACTTTTTAGTCAAGCTTGAATAAAGAGAAGTTGTTATAGTTATACCTGCTGAAGGACCATCTTTAGGAACTGCACCTTCTGGCACGTGAATATGAATATCTATCTTACTAAAATCTATATCCTCTAAACCTAAACTTTCTGAATTAGAGCGTAAATATGATATAGCTGTTTGAGCAGATTCTTTCATTACTTCTCCTAGCTTACCAGTAAGAATTATTTTACCATTACCTTTTGAAATACTTGTTTCTATTTCCAAGGTATCTCCACCTACAGAGGTATATGCTAAACCATTAACAATTCCTATTTGTGGAGTAACATTCTTATCTTTTAAATCATACTTGGCTGGTCCTAAAAATTCAGTGATTTTATCTACATTTAACTTTATCTTTTCTTCACCACTTAAAACTCTTAAAGCTGCTTTTCTACATACTTTACCTATTATTCTATCTAGATTTCTAACTCCTGCTTCATAAGTATAACCATTAATAATTTTATTAATTACTGGTTTTGTAAATGATACATTCTTATTAGTTAATCCATTTTCTTTTAATTGTTTTTTTACTAAATATTTAGCTGCAATATTTTCTTTTTCTTTTACTGTATACGATCCTAATTCAATAACTTCCATTCTATCTCTAAGTGGTGCTGGAATTAGAGAAATGTTATTTGCTGTTGCTACAAATAATACATTAGACAGATCAAAAGGTATATCCAAATAATGATCAACAAATTCATTATTCTGCTCTGGGTCTATAACTTCTAACATAGCTGCAGCAGGATCTCCTTTTATGTCAGATGCCATTTTATCTATTTCATCCAATAAAATAACGGGATTTTTACTTTTAACTTTCTTTAAAGATTGAATCAACTTACCTGGTAATGCACCAACATAAGTTCTTCTATGACCTCTTATTTCTGCCTCATCTCGTACACCTCCTAAAGATATACGAATAAAATTTCTATTCATAGCAGAAGAAATAGATTTAACAAGTGAACTCTTTCCTACTCCAGGAGGTCCTGCCAAACATAAAATCGGAGATTTCATATCTGCACGTAATTTTTTTACAGCCAAAAATTCTAAAATTCTTTCTTTTATCTTCTCTAACCCATAATGATCAGCATTTAATATTTTCTCTGATTTTTTTATGTCTATTTGATCATCAGTAGAAATATTCCAAGGTAGAGAGAGAACAGTTTCTAAGTAACTTCTTATTATTGCGTGTTCTGGTGCCATTGGAGGAGTTTTCTCTAATCGAGATAACTCTTTTAACAACAAATCTTCGTCCGATTTATTTAGCTTTAAATCTAAAATTTGCTTTTTAAGATTTTCTATATCATCTTCATCGGGAGACAATTCTTTTAACTCTTCTTGCACTACTCGCATTTGTTCTCTTAAGAAGTATTCTTTTTGCTGATTATCAATATTTATTCTAACCTTAGTATCTATCTCATTTTTATATTCTGCTATTCCTAAAAATTTCTCAATAGCATCTGTAACAAATTTAACCTTTTTTTCCAAGTCAAGTGTAAAAGCTACTTTTTTCATAGTAAGCTCATCTAATGGAAAATATTTAAGGTTCTTGTTAATAAATTTATTTAAATCATTTATATTATGAAATCCTACATCTGTTTTATTAATATTTTGGAAGTTTTTAAACAATATTTTCAATGTTTTCAAAGTTTCATTTTGATCAAAATCTGTATTTCTTAGTTTTGATTTTTCTATATCCAAATACTCTACTATATTGTCCTTATAAACACCACTTTTAATTTCAGCTACACCTTCACAAGCATATGTAAACAATTTACTTTTTTTATCGTAGCTAATATCTCCATACATTCCAAAATATTTATTAAATCCATTTTCATCAAAAATACTGTCTTCATCTGAATTTTCATTAAAGTTATCTAGCGGTTTCCTATTACTAGTAACAAAAACATTAATTTTTTTGTCTTTTTCTAGATTTTCAAAAATTTTCAAAAAGTTTTTATCGTAAACTTCCAGAATATAACTATGACCTGGAACAAAAAACTCTTTATGTTCTAATAAATAATATTTATTCAAAATAAATTCTCCTTATGTTAATAGCGGTCTTGTTTTATTTTTTACATTTTCTTCAGTAACTGTACACTTACTAACATTTTTCTTGCTAGGAACTTCAAACATAACATCCATTAATATTTCCTCTATAATTGAACGCAATCCTCTTGCTCCTGTTTTTCTTTTTATAGACTCTCTTGCTATAGCTAATAAAGCTTTTTCTTCAAATATTAGTTCTATGCCATCTAGTTCAAACAAATATTTGTACTGTTTCACTACTGAATTCTTAGGTTCTATTAAGATTTTAACTAAATCCTCTTCTGTTAATTCCTCTAAAGAACATATAATAGGTATTCTTCCTATAAATTCTGGAATAATTCCAAATTTTACTAAATCTTCTTGCTTTATTTTAGAAATAATAGATTCTTTTGAATCATCTTCTCCAGCAATATCTGTTTTAGAAAATCCTATTATTTTATCACCTAAACGGCGTTTAATAATTTCTTCAATTCCTGCAAAAGCACCACCAATAATAAAAAGTATATCTTTTGTATTTATTTTTATCATCTCTTCACCCGGATGCTTTCTGCCACCTTGAGGTGGAACACTTGCTATAGTGCCCTCTAAAATTTTTAATAATGCTTGTTGCACACCTTCTCCAGAAACATCGCGAGTTATCGAAACATTTTCTCCTTTTTTGGCGATTTTATCAATTTCATCTATATATATAATTCCTTTTTCAGCACGAGCTATATCATAATTCGCATTTTGGATAAGTCGCAATAAGATATTTTCTACGTCTTCTCCTACATATCCAGCTTCTGTTAAAGTGGTAGCATCTGCTATAGCAAAAGGAACATCTAACATTTTAGCTAATGTTTGGGCTATTAAAGTTTTTCCTGACCCTGTACTACCTATCAAAGCAATATTACTCTTCTGAAGCTCAATATCTTCTCTTTCCTTACTAGAAGTTATTCTTTTATAATGATTATAAACAGCTACAGCTACAGACTTTTTAGCTTTATCTTGACTAATTATATATTCATTAAGATTTTTAAAAATATCTTTAGGCTTAAGCAATTTAAAATTATTATCTAAGCTTACACTATCTTCTAAAACTTTCTGTTGATCTATCATATCATAACATAAGTCAACACATTCATCACAAATAAATACTTCTCTACCTGCTATCATTTTAAAAACTTCATCTGAATTTTTTCCACAAAATGAGCATTGTACATTGTTATTTTTATCCATATTATTACCTCACAAAATATAACTAATTATAAATTAATTTGAATTAAAAGTCAATTAATGCAGGTGTGGTACACAACAAAATAAACTTGAACAAAATTATTGTTCAAGCTTATTTCGTTACCCATATTAACTTAAATATATTACTAAAAATTTATAAAACATTAAACTCATATTAATTAGTTGAAATATATCCTTCTACATACTTTCTAGCTAATTCTTCATGTTCTGCATAAGTTTTTGCAAAATATGCTTTGCCTTGTTTATCAGTCAAGAAGTATAAATAATCGTGTTGTGTAGCATTGTTAAGGGCTTCATAAGATTTTTGACTAGGCATTGCAATTGGTCCTGGAGGTAATCCTAAATTAGTATACGTATTATAAGGATTTGTATTAGCTAAATCTTGTACAGTCAACGCTCCAGTATTTTTACCTACACTATAATATACGGTAGGATCTGTTTGTAATTGCATGTTTACTTTCAATCTATTCAGGAAAACTCCAGCTATAGATTTATTATCTGTATCTGCTGTAGATTCTTTTTCTAAAATACTTGCCATAGTTACATATTGATGAATATTTATATTTTTATTAACACCTGACATACTCCACACCTTGCTATTTTTATTATATTGAGGAATCACTCTATCATTAGTTGTTTTTATCATTTGTTTTATTAATGTTTCTACATTAGATTTATTAGAGTTATCTATATTATAAGCTGCTGGATATAGATATCCTTCTAATTTATATTTAATATTTGGATTATCTAATGAATCTGTTATAAGATCAGGATATTCATTTTTTAATTCTGCAATAAATTTTTCATCATTTACTTTAGATAAGAAAGTATCTGCTGATATATCTGTAACCTTTTCTACTTTCACAGCTATTTTTTCTATATTATCTCCCTCTATAATAGACAAATTAACACCTGAATTAGATTTACTCTTATCTGTTAATTTTTCAAAAATGTTTGCCATATTCATATCTTGACTAAGTTCAAAATTACCTACATAAAAGTTACTATTAGGATGTAGTCTAGCGTATACTTTGAACATATTTGAACTTTTAATTAATTTTTGTTCATACAACTTGTCCGCTATTATACTACTTCCATAACTTTCTTTAATCTCTACAATAACTTTATTTTGATTATCTTTATCTACTGGCGTTGTTAAATAATATGTATATGATAAAATAGCTATCAATAAAAACATAATTCCTATCAAAATAGTAGGTAAAATATCTCTAGATTTTCTTCTGTTTTTTGCTCGTAGTTCATCACGACGCTTCAACTTATCTTCTCTCATTGCTTATTAATTCTCCTCAGAATCAGAATATAATATATCCAATACTTCAGAAATCATGTCAAATTCTTCGTCAGATTCTACAGGTTCAAATTTAACTTGATCTCCTTCTTCAATACAAACCATAGGGAATATTTGAAGTTCCTCAGTATCAATATTTGCTTCTTCTGTAAAAATATAGTATAAATTATTATTCGTAGGATTAGTAAATTCTAATATTTTTCTATACTCTTTTTCTACGCCTTCTTCATCACTCAATGTATAAACTTCTTCGTCCATTCCTACATTCATTTTATCTAAATCTTTCTCGTTCATTTCTTTTCTCCTTTATATATTAATATTATTTTGAATCTAAATAAGTCTGTAAAATTAAAACAGCTGCCATTTTATCTATAACCTTTTTACGTTTTTTTCTAGATAAATCTGCTTCTATTAAAATTCTTTCAGCTCCCATAGTAGTAAGTCTTTCATCTTGTAAAATAACTTCTATATTTTTTAGTTTATTTTTCAAAATTTCTACAAATTCTAGAGTAGCTTCTCCTCTAAATCCTATGCTATTATCCATATTTTTAGGCAATCCTACTATTATTTTGGATACGTCATACTCTTTTATTAATTCTTTTATTCTTTTTATTTTAAAATCTTTTATGGCTTCATTAATTTGTATAGTTTCTACACCTTGAGCCGTAATATGTAAAGCATCACTTACAGCTACCCCTATAGTTTTACTTCCGTAATCAAGAGCCATAATTCTCTTACCTATCATCGCATCTCCTTAATCAAAGTTTCTATTATTTACAAAATAATGAATTAAATATTCTAATAAATCCTCAGTTGGTATTTTAATAATTTTTTCTCTAGCTCCGTTGTATCTAGGTATATAAACCGGATTCTCTGTTTTTATATATCCCATAAGTTGACTAACAGGATCATACCCTTTACTTTCTATAATATCTATAACATTATCTAAAGTTAACTTAATAAATTCTCTATTATATTCTGCTTTATTAAAAATATCAGTATTGTCAAATTTTGTCATGAGTTACCTCCTAAAAATTATGCTAACTCTATTAAAACTCCTACGGCACCTTCTCCTGTATGAGTAGATATTATAGGTGTCGTTACAAAAATATCTTCATCTTTTACTTTATAGTTAAAATTTTCATATATTGCAGTTTTTATTAACTCTACATACTCAAAAGACAGAGCATGTGGTAAACTTATCGTTTTTATTGTCTGATTTTTAATATCAGCACTCATATTACTAATTAATGCTTGAACGAGTTTCTTCTTACCTCTAACCTTTTCTAATGGTGTTAATTCTTTGTCGGTAGATTTAGCTAAAATTTTAATGTTTAGCAAACTTCCTATAAGACCTGCTGTCTTTTTTATACGACCACCTTTTACTAAATTGTTTAAATTATCTATAGTTATATATGTAATAACTTTATTTACTTTGTTATTTAAATAATTAACTATATCTAATACTTGCATACCTTCAGAAATGCACTTAGCACAATCTTTTACAAAATACGCCGTTCCACTAGATGCCGATTTACTATTAATCACATAAACATTATCAAATTCTGCTGCTACTGACATTGCAGTATTTACAGTACCGCTTATTACATCTGAAATATGAATAGATATAACAGAGTAACCTTGTTTAGTCCATTTTTCATATATTTCATAAAATTTTCCTACAGCTGGTTGGCTAGTAGAAAATTTATCAGTCGTTCTCATTTTCTCTATATATAATCTATTATCAATGTTTTCAAATTCTTCATCATCTATAGTAACTGTTAAAGGAATCACTTCAACATTATATTTTTCTATTTCTTCTTTTGTTAAATCTGCTGCGCTATCAGTAACTATTTTTATTTTAGCCATTATAACTACACCTCTTTTTTTCTATAATAAAGAAATTTATAATCATATTCATTATTAATATCTTTTTTAAAACTTTCTTCACTAATTAAAAGCCATTCTTCTTCTTTTAATTTAGGAAAATAGCTATCTCCATTTATATCTGCATCAACTTCCGTTATATAAATCTCATTACATACATCTATAAGTTGCTCATATATTGTACTTCCACCAAAGATAAATATTTTTTCTGTAGTAACATTTCTCAAAGCATCATCTATATTAGAAAATAATTCTATTCCTTCAGCAACATAATCACTATTATTAGTTAAAACTCTATTAATTCTATTAGGAAGAGGTTTCCCTATACTTTCGTATGTTTTTCTTCCCATTAATATTGTTTGATTAGTGGTTAATGACTTAACTCTTTTCATATCTTCTTTTAAATTCCATGGAATAGTGTTATTACTTCCTATACATCTATTTTTATCATATGCTACTATTAAAGATATCATAATTATTCTCCATTCTTATACAGCTATTGGCGCTTTGATAAACGAGTGGCACTCGTAATTTTCTACCCACACATCATCTATATTTAAATTAAAAATAGTATCAAAGTTATTGATACATAACGTTGGTAAATTATAAGGTTTTCTTTCAAGTTGTTGTTGAACTTGATCGAAATGATTTGTATAAATATGAGCATCTCCTAAAGTATGGACAAACTCTCCAAGTTCTAAACCACATTCTTTTGCTATTAAAATAGTCAATAATGAGTAAGAAGCAATATTAAATGGTACTCCTAAAAATACATCTCCACTACGTTGGTATAATTGACAACTCAATTTACCGTCTGACACATAGAATTGAAACATAGTATGACAAGGTGGCAAAGCCATATCATCAATTTCATTTGGATTCCAAGCAGATAATATTATTCTTCTTGATGCGGGGTTATTCTTAATTTGATTAATAACATTTTTTAATTGATCTACACCATTAAAATCTCTCCATTGTTTACCATAAACATTACCTAAATCACCATATTTTTCAGCAAAAGCAATATCATTTAAAACAAGTTCCTTAAATCTCTTCATTTGTTTTTGGTATTCTTTATTAAACTCAGGATCAGATAGCGATTTATGACCAAAATCTTCCATATCTGGACCAGTGTAATCTGAACTTTCTATCCATTTCTTAAACGCCCATTCATTCCAAATATTATTGTTGTTTTCTAAAAGAAACTTAATATTTGTATCTCCTTTTATAAACCATAATAATTCTGACCATATCAAATTAAAATTAATTTTTTTGGTAGTCAGTAATGGAAATCCTTTAGATAAATTAAATCTCATCTGATAACCAAAAATACTTTTGGTACCTACCCCTGTTCTATCAGCTTTTAATACACCGTTATCTAAAATGTATCTACATAAATTTAAGTATTCTTTATCTGCCATATATGTTTTCCAATCTACTAAATTTTATATTTATTTTCTTTTAAATATTCAGTTAAAAGTTGTATCTTATTAATAGAATCTCTTCCTAAATGATGTTCTATTCCTTCAACTTCATCATAAATATTCTTCTCTTTTACACCTATTACCCTCAAAAAGTCCTCCAATATATTGTGACGCCTTAATGCATAATCACCCATATTTTTTCCTTTTTGAGTTAATGCAATACCCCTATATTTTTCATATAAGATATAACCTTCAGAGTCTAACTTCTTTAACATCTTGGTCACTGTTGAAGGATATACGTTTAATTTTGATGCAATATCGGCTGATCTTGCATACCCCTTTTCTTTTACTAGGTAATAAATTACTTCTATATAATCTTCCATAGTAGGAGTAGCTTTACTCATATTTTTGTCCTCCTATTTTATTTCAAATGGTTCATACTCTACTTCTGATAATAAAACATCGTATTCTTTTGATAAATCTATATTTTCTAAATATGATTTCAATAAATTCTTGCTAGCTTTCTCAGCAAAGTGACCTATATCTAATAAATTTTGCTGCATCTCTTTTGCATCAATAGCTTCGTGATATTTTATATCACCTGTTAAATAAATATCTACATTTGGTAATCCGTAAATAAAACTTCCTCCAGAACCACCAAGAATAGCGACAGTATTAATATTGTTATCATTCGCTTTTACCAATTTTACAAAATCTAAATTTAATTTTTCTTTGACGTAGGTTATGAAATTATCAAGAGACATCATATTTGGTAAATTTCCTACTCTTCCTAATCCTACATCACTATTTTCTGGATTTTTTACTAGTACACTAGTATTTTGTAAATTTAACAGTTTAGCCATATAGTTATTAAGTCCCTCTTTGGCAGAATCCAAATTAGTATGGGCTGAAATAACTGCTATATCGTTTTTTATTAAATCTCTAATAATTCTACCTTTAAAATCATTATAATTAATTTTTGATAAAGGACTAAATATTAAAGGATGATGAGAAATTATTAAATCAACTTTTTTTTCTATAGCTTCTGTCACTACAGATGTTGTTACATCAAGAGATATTAAAATCTTCTTAACACTCTTTTCATTATCTCCCAACATTATTCCCACATTATCCCATTTTTCAGCTAAATTTTCATCAGCTAACTTAACTATTTCTTCATAAATGTTTTTCAATTTTACCATAATATATCTCCTTATTATTGTAATTATATCACATCATAAAAAAAGTTGTAGTACATAAACTTTTTTGTAATGAAATTATAATATTTACATAAGATAAAATATTATAATACTAGACAATAACAATCAATTATTATAATATAAATGTATTACATTAGTCTAGAGGTAGTATATGTTAAATATAGAAGGTTATCTAAACAAAATAGTTTTTCAAAATCAAAATAATAATTACTATATTTTATCGGTATTTCTAAATGAAAATTATGAATTTACTGATAGTGATTATTTAACAGTTACAGGTACATTTGAAAATATAGAATTTAAAGAAGATGAATTATACTCATTCAGAGGAGAACTTGTTGAACATAAAAAATACGGTATGCAGTTATCTGCTATAACTGCTGAAGTAATAATAAAACAAGATAAAGAAACTGTTATTGCTTATTTATCTGGGCCTACATTTAAAGGGGTTGGTAAAAAAACAGCTGAATTAATTGTAGATAGTCTAGGAGTTGATTGTTTAGACAAAATATATGCTAATAAAGATTCTTTATTTAACATAAAAGGTATACCTACACTTAGAAAAGAAATTATTTATGAAACTATTATTAGTAATAAGCAAACTCAAGATATAATATTAAAATTAAATGAATTTAATTTAAGTAATAATATGATTATGAAAATTTATAATCAATATAAGTCACGTACATTAGAAGTACTAAAAAATAATCCGTACTCTATTATTAGTAATATAAAAGGTATCAATTTTACAACAGTTGACAAAATAGCAGAAAAAATAGGTATTGTAGCTGATGATATAGAGAGAATTGCCGCTGGATTTGTTTATACTATAAGTAACTATTGTTATGGAAGCGGAAATACTTATATAAAGAAAAATAGTCTATTGTATCATACTTATAATACTCTATATAAAGCACGTAATATACAAATTGACAAAAATAAAATTATTGATGCATTAGAATATTGTTTAGATACTGGCCAATTATCAAATATCGAAAATGATATTTTTTTGCCAGAAATACATTATTCAGAATACTATATATATCAAGATATTAATAATAGAATTAATAATGAATCTTCAGTTGAAGATTATAAACCTAGTTTAGTGGACAAATATATTTTAGAAATTGAAAATGAGTTAAACATAAAATATGATACCACCCAAATTGAAGCTATAAAAAATTCTGTTCATCATAATTTTTCAATATTAACTGGTGGTCCCGGGACTGGTAAAACTACTATTATATTAGGAATAATAAGATTATTCCAAAAACTTAATAATTACTCTTACGCACAAATTTTAGACAATGAATCAAATATTCTAACTTTATGTGCTCCTACTGGAAAAGCAGCCAAAAGAATGACAGAAAGTACGGGTTTTAGTGCCTCAACTATTCACAAAGCTATAGGATGGACTAGTGAAGATACAGATATGAGAGAATTTTCTCCAGATAAAAAAATAAATTCAAAATTAGTAATAATTGATGAATCTAGTATGATTGATATTTTTCTAATGAGTAATTTGCTAAAATCTATAAATAAAGATGCTAAAATTATTTTAGTTGGTGATAATGATCAATTACCTTCTATAGCTCCGGGTAATGTACTAAACGATTTAATTAATAGTAAAAAAATATCCACGACAAAATTAAATAAAATTTTTAGACAAGCAGAAAATTCTAGCATTATAAATTTATCACATTCTATAAAGAATAACATAAATGTTGATATTTTAGAAAATTTTAATGATAGAGAATTTATTATAACTAGAAAAGATGATTTACTAGAAAATATATCAAAAATTTATAACGGTATTTTAGAAAATACTACAAATGATAAAATACAAATAATTGCTCCAATATATAAAAGTTTTTACGGTATTACTGAAATTAATAAAATGATTCAAAATAACTTTAATGATAATGATATTTTAGTAGAGTATGGTGAATTAATATATAAAATTGATGATCGTGTTATGCAATTAGTTAATAGACCCGAAGATAATATTTTTAATGGAGATATAGGTATTATATACGATATATATAAAGAAAATAATAAATATAAAATAGTAGTAGATTACGATAATAATTTTGTTACATACGAAAAACAAGATTTATCTCAAATTACTCTTTCATATGCTTGTTCTATTCACAAATCACAAGGATCCGAGTTTGAATATGTTATAGTTCCTCTTGTTGATAATTATAAATTTATGTTAAATAAAAATTTAATATATACTGCTATAACTAGAACAAAGAAAAAACTTATACTTTGTGGTAATCCTAGTATTTTTTACTATGCTATCGATGGAAATAATATTATAATTAGAGAATCTTATTTGAAA
This sequence comes from Gemella sp. GH3, assembly GCF_013415425.1. Classification (GTDB taxonomy): domain Bacteria; phylum Bacillota; class Bacilli; order Staphylococcales; family Gemellaceae; genus Gemelliphila. Next base: position 26,801 of record NZ_JACBYC010000029.1, read on the forward strand.
AATTATTTTTTATTCGAGAATGAAAATAGCTATGATTTAAGTGATAACGAATTTATTTTAACTCCAAAAAATATTAATTTTATTGACTCTATGATTGGAATGGAAGATATAACTCCTTTTGATTTTATAGATAATTAAAAAATCCTTAAACCTTTTGATAAGGCTTAAGGATTTTCTTTTATTATTTATAAGTTAGCAATTTCTCTAGCTATTTTATCTAAATCATTTATATAAAGATAGCTATTATTAATAAAATTAGATTGTCCTGTAGACACTCCTTTTTCCACAGATTGCTTTATAGTATTAATGTTACTTTCTACAACTTTAACTTTATCTAATATTTGAGATAAATTATCAAAATTAGTATTTTCACTTGTTAATAGATTAGCTTTCTCAATAGATTTATTTAATTTTGTATATGTTTTATTAAATTCATCAACTCTAGCATCATTTAAGTTATTTTGCTTTAAATCTACCTCTATTCTACCAGCTAATTCATTAAATCTTATAATAATCTGAGATAATTCATTAAAGGTTTCTTTTACATAATTATCAGAGTATTTATTATTTTCGATATTAAATTTTATATCATCTACGTTACCTGTTTTAAAAGTAGCTTTATTTCCATTTTTAGAAACTACTTGTATATTTGAAATTTTTTCAGAAACATTATCTTTTTTAAAAGCAGATAATCCATTACTATTACCTACTTTAATTGTAGAAATTATATTATCAAAATCTTCTTTAGTAATAAATTCTTTATTTACATAGAGTAAAAGAGAATTGTTACTATCAATTTCTATTTTTTCTAAAGTTTCAGCATTTATAGATGATATAATGTTGTTAGCTTCTTCTGAGGACATTTTGTCTGCATTATTAGAACAACCTTGCAAAATTAATAGAAAAACAGCTATCACAAAATATTTAATATTTTTCATAATTAAAATAATTCTGGAGCAGAAATTATATTTAAATTCTCATCAATTTCAAATATAAGTGGTGTACCAGTAGGTAAGTTAAGATCTAAAATCTTCTCATCTGATATTTTCAATAAATATTTAATTAATGCTCTTAGACTATTACCATGTGCTGAAATAATTACATTTTTTCCTTCTTTAATATCTTTTGATATTACTTCTTTCCAATATGGTAAAACTCTATCTATAGTAAGTTTTAAACTTTCTCCAGTAGGTAATTCGTTTTCTGGGATATTTGCATATCTTACATCATTACCTGGATAGTTTGAATCCTCTTTTGTTACTTGTGGAGGAGCTACATCAAAACTTCTTCTCCAAATATGAACTTGCTCATCACCATATTTTTCAGCAGTTTCTGCTTTGTTTAAACCTTGTAAAGCTCCATAGTGTCTTTCATTTAAACGCCAGCTTTTATTAACTGGAATCCATAATTGTCCCATTTCTTCTAAAATAATATTCAATGTCTTGATTGCACGTTTTTGATATGAAGTATACGCTACATCAAATTGGAATCCTAAATCTTTTAGTTTTTGTCCTCCAGATACTGCCTCTTGACGACCTTTATCCGTAATATCTACATCTACCCAACCAGTAAATTTATTTTCTAAATTCCACTGACTTTCTCCGTGTCTTGTTAAAACTAATTTCATTTATTAATATTCCTCCTAAAATGTTATAAACTAATTATAAACTTTTAAAGAAGTTTTTTCAATAACTTTATTGTTTAAAACGTTTTTATTTAACATATAACTTTTTAGGTTTTCTTTTTACTATTTTAATTTTATTTTCTTCAAAAAATGCTGAAATTCTAACTATTATTATTACTGCTACTAACCAATATAAAAACATACCATAATTCTCCTTTTTATCTTTTAAGTTTTCCGTATTTATATATTATCATACGGATAACCGAAAATCAAGTTTTTTATAAAGTTTTCTTTATTTTTTATAAAAATCATTGTTTTTTCTTACGGTTTACTTTATAATATATATTAAAGACAAAATAGGAGTTGTATAATTAATGGCATTTCATCTACGACTAAAAGAATCCATGAAAACAAAAAATATTAAACAAATAGAATTATCACGTATGACAAGCATTACTCCCTCATCTATTAGTGATTGGCTAAAAGGAAAATACATTCCCAAACAAGATAAGTTATACAAGATAGCTGCGTGCTTAGAAGTTGATCCTAATTGGTTGCTAGGACTAACTGATAACCGTAATTTAGAACAACCTATATATGAAAATGATGATGAATTAATTGATAATGTTAATAAAATTCCAATATTAGGGACTATCTGTGCTGGTGATGGTGTTTATGCAGAAGAAGAATTCGAATATTATATGTATGTTGATCAAACTACAAAAGCAGATTTTGCTTTACGAGTAAAAGGAGATAGTATGCTTGAGGCAGGTATATTAGATGGGGACATAGTATTTATTCGAAAAAAATCAATAGTTGCAAATGGGCGTATTGCTGCAGTTTTGTTAACAGATTCAAATGAAGCCTCATTAAAAAAATTCTACAAAACAAAAGACAATGTAGTATTACAACCTTGTAATTCAGACTATGAACCAATAATTACTAGAGATGTTCTCGTTATTGGCGAATGTGTTGGAGTATATCGCGAAATATAAAACTACTAAAAAAACGATAATAAAGTATAAAAATGCACTTTATTATCGTTTTTTTACATCATACTAAATTAGTAGACAATTCATATATTAGTATAATTGCTTGATAAAATAAATAACCTATAATTACAGACAATATCATATTTATAAAAAATATCTCTTTTACACTGTTCTTTTTAAATATTTTAGTGTAGTCCAATTTTAACAAACATTTATTAACAGCTAAAATAATTACAAACAATACAGTTAACTTTAAATAATTCATAAAACCTCTCTAAAAAATATCGAACCAACCCTTTTTCTTGAAATACCAAAGCATACCCCCTGCAATAGAAATCATAACTATCCACAAAATATAATATCCATACGTTGTATGTAACTCTGGCATATTAGTAAAATTCATTCCATAAACTCCCGCCAAGAAAGTTAATGGTAAGAAAATTGTAGATATAACTGTTAGTGTCATCATAATATTATTCGATCTAAAAGAGTTGTATGTCATATAATTTTCACGTATATCACTAGCCAATTCCCTATTAGCCTCTATTATCTCTGTTTGTTGAACTAAATCATCATATATATCATGAAAGTACTTTCTATCATTCTCTGTCATTTCTACACGACGAGATACTAAAAATCTATGAAGTAATTCACGCATAGGCATAAGCCCTCTTCTAAGTTTTAACAAATCACTTCTAAGATCGAAGACTTCGTCCATAATTTTACTACCTTTTGTATGGGCATCATTTTCTTCAAGTTCATCTAACCTATTTTCTATTTTAGATATTAGAGGTTGATAACCTTCAACAATTTCTGAAATTAACATATGTACAACATGTAATGGAGTATATTCTTTACCATGTCTAAGAACTTTTGATACTACTCTACTTATATATTGAATATGCGATAAATGGAATGTTACTATATAATTATGCCCTATAAACATATTCAATGTTTCATAGTCTGCATCTATATTTTTTAGAACATGAGAAACTAGAAATATTTGTTGCCTAGTTATCTCAATTTTAGGCCTTTTTAATAATGTTAAACAATCTTCTATTAAAAGTTCGTGAAATTTGAAAAAAGTTGATAATAGTTCTATCTCTTCTTTTTTAGGTGTACTGAAATCAACCCAATACCAAGCAATATTACTACTCTTTAAATCTTCTAATACTAAATCAGTATGCAATTTTCCTGATTTATCTACTGCGATAATTTTTAACATTACTCCACCTCCAACATATTCTATAATAACATAGATATAATTAATTATTCAACCTTATTCTAGTACATTCTTTATATAATGCATAATTATTCCAGAAGTTACAGCTACATTCAAACTTTCAGCTAAACCCGGCATATTTACTTTAATAGGATTGTTTACCTTAGCTAGAATCTCTTTGGAAACTCCATTAGCTTCATTACCAAAAATAATTGCCGATTTTTTAGGTTTCTCATTTATCTCTTCCAAATAGCAACTTCCTTCTAACGAAGTAGCATATATTTCAAACCCTTCTAACTTATCCATAAATTCAATAATATTGATACTATCAAAACAATCAATATGAAAATTACTACCTTGCATACTCCTTATAACTTTTTGACTATACATATTAGTAGTACCTTTTCCTAAAATAACACAGTCGTAACCAAAAGCATCTGCAGTTCTTATTATAGTTCCAAGATTCCCAGGATCTTGAATACTATCTAAAATAATAATATTACTATAATTATTAATTAATAATTCTTTATCTACAATCTTACAAATTGCAAATATTCCTTGATTATTAACAGTAGAAGAAATAAGATCAGTTAACTTTTCATCTATAATATTAATTTCAATATTATCTTTAACAAAGTTTAAATCTTTAGAAAAGTTTTCTGATACAAATATTTCTAAAGCTACATCGTTTTTTACAGCTTCTTCTACTAGATGCAAACCATCTACAATATATTTTTTTTTCTTTCTTATTTCTTTAATATCTTTTAACTTTATTAATTCTTTTATTTTTTTATTGCTACTTGATGTTATCTTCATTATAATAAAACTCCTAGGCATTACATTGTAAATTAAATAATAATATGATATAATTTTCAATAGTTATTATATCATATCTAGGAGGATTCTATGCAATTTTTGATAAGTTTATTAATAATATTAATAATTTTAGCTTCTGTTGGTGGCTATAATTATTATAGAGTTAATCGTGCCGTGAAAAAATTACCATATGCTGAATTTAAACAAAATATACGCAAAGTACAATTGGTAGATGTTCGTGAAAAAGACGAATTTGTATATGCTCATATTAACGGAGCTAGAAATATCCCATTATCACAGCTTGCATTCAAATACTCTTCATTATTAAAAGATAAACCTATATATCTTTGTGATAAAAACGGATCTCTTGCCCCAAGAGCTGCTCTAACACTTAAAAAAAATGGATATAATGATATTTATATGCTAAAAAATGGATTGCAAGCTTGGGAAGAAAATTTGAAGACTAAAAAATAAAAAACACTTATCTCTATGAAATTTATTCATAAGAGATAAGTGTTTTTACTTTTATAAAATAAGTCTCTATTTCTAAAAATTTCTATTTAATATATAATAATAGTTTAATAAAATTACATTATTATATCAATAATATTTTTTAAAATTAATACTCAAAAAATATATTGTAGAGCAAGAAATAATTACTAAGCTAAATCATAATATATAAAAAACAACTCATATTTTATGAGTTGTTTTTTATTTTTAACATAGTTAAAAGCCAATATATTAACGTTTTGAGAATTGTGGCGCGCGACGAGCTCCTTTAAGACCGTATTTTTTACGTTCTTTCATACGAGGGTCACGAGTTAACAATCCTGCTGGTTTTAAATCTTTACGATATTCTGGGTTTACTTCTAATAATGCACGAGCAATTCCGTGACGGATTGCTTGAGCTTGACCCGTATATCCTCCACCATGTACATTTACTAAAACGTCATAGTTTCCTGTAGTTGATGTTTTTTCTAATGGTTGCATTAAATCTAATATTAAAGATTCTAATGGTAAGTATTCACGCATTTCTCTATCATTAATAGTTACTTTCCCAGTTCCTGGTACTAATCTTACACGTGCTACTGAACTTTTACGGCGTCCTGTTCCGCGATATTCTACTTGTGCCATTTAATTTTTCCTCCTAATTATCCACGTAATTCATATTTTTCTGGTTTTTGTGCTGCATGTGGGTGCTCAGCTCCACGATAAACATGAAGTTTCATTCCTTGAGCTCTACCTAAAGTATTTTTTGGTAACATACCTTTGATAGATAATTCTAAAAGTTCTTCTGGATATTTTTCTAACATAGTACCAGCAGTTCTTTCTTTTAATCCACCTGGGTGCATTGTATGACGACGATAAACTTTGTCAGTTAATTTTTTCCCTGTCAATACAATTTTCTCAGCATTGATAATTATTACATTATCTCCAGTATCAATATGAGGTGTATAAGTAGGTTTATGTTTCCCTCTAAGTATTGATGCTACCTCTGATGATAAACGACCTAAAGTTTGTCCTTCAGCATCGATTACATACCATTTTTTTTCTACAGTTGATGGCTTTGCCATATAAGTTTGACGCATATGTCATTTCCTCCTAAGATGTTGTTTTAATCTGTCATAACGACTAAGTTTTCCGGGGCTTACTCGTGAAGATATATAAACAATATCACAGAATATGATAACATTATTTTATATACCTTGTCAATATTTTTTGTTTACTTCATAAAATATTTTATTAAATTAAAGAATCTCTTAATCTAGCAACCACTTTTTCTTTTCCTAATAACTCTAAACTAAGATTTAATTCGGGACCGTGCATTTGCCCTGTAGTTGCAACACGTATCGGCATAAATAAATTCTTACCTTTTATTCCTGTTTCTTTTTGAACTTCTTTTATTAATGATTTAATATTATCTGATGAAAATTCTTCTTCTAATTCTAATATTTTATCTATTAATGTTTTAAATACCTCTTTAGAAGAATCTAAACTTAAAATTTCTTTCTCTTCTTCTCCAAATGTTAATTCCTCTTTAAAGAACATACTAGATAAATCAACTATTTCTGCACCAAAACTCATTTGTGGCTGATACAATGCAATTAATTTATTAAACCACTCTTTATTATTTTCAAATTTTTCTTTAGTTATAACATTATTATTAATTAAAAATGGTATAGATAACTCTACTATTCTTTCTAAAGGTTGTTTTTTAATATACTGATTATTTATCCAAGTTAATTTTTGATTATCAAAGAATGCTGGAGATTTACTTAGACGACTTTCATCAAATATTTTCTCAAATTCAGATTTACTAAATATCTCTTCTTCTCCTTCTGGAGACCATCCTAACAACGCTATAAAGTTGAAAATAGCTTCTGGTAAATATCCTAAAGAATCATATTGTTCAATAAATTGAATAATGCTTTCATCTCGTTTTGATAACTTCTTCTTATTTTCGTTAACTATAAGTGTCATATGACCAAAAGTAGGTGCTTTAAATCCTAAAGCTTCATATACTACCAATTGCTTAGGTGTATTTGATATATGATCATCTCCTCTTAAAACATGGGAAATTTCCATCAAATAATCATCAATTGCAACACAGAAATTATAAGTAGCTACTCCGTCATTTTTTAAAATAACAAAATCACCAAAATCTTTTCCTTCAAAACTTAATTCACCTTTAATCATGTCATTAAAACTATAAGTTCTATCTTGCGGAACTCTAATACGAATAGATGGCTTTCTTCCTTCTTTTTCAAAAGCTTCTTGTTCTTCTTTTGTTAAATGAGCATGCTTCCCACTATAACGAGGAGGTAAGCCATTTTTTATTTGTTCTTCTCTTTCCGCTTCTAACTCCTCTGCAGTCATATAACATTTATAAGCCTTGTCTTCAGCAATTAACTGCTCTGCATATTTTTTATAAATATCCAATCTTTCTGACTGTCTGTAAGGTCCAAAATTACCTTCTTTATAAATACCTTCATCGTAGTCTAAACCTAGCCATTTCATATATTGAAGTTGGCTTCTCTCACCTTCTTCTTTGTTACGTTTAAAGTCTGTATCTTCAATTCTTAAAACAAACTCTCCTCCGTAATGTTTAGCAAACAAATAATTAAACAATGCTGTTCGTGCATTACCTATATGCAAATTACCCGTTGGAGATGGGGCATATCTAACTCTTACTTTACTCATTTTTATTCTTCCTCATTTTTTATTTTACATTTAATTATACTATATTAGTAACTTAATCTCAACTAACAAATTAATCATTTTTTAGATATTTTAAAGTTTATCTTGTGAAAAAATTTTAAAAAAAATATTTAATTGTGTACTATAAATATTATAAGCTGAATATTATTTTAAATTATTAAAGTCCCGCCTTAAATAATATATTAAGACAGGACCTTATCGTCATTATCTAGAATCTAATTTATTAGTAATTAATTTATCATAATAATCATTTATATTTTTTAAACTTTGAACCTTATTTACATATATACTAGATACACTGACGATTATTATGACAACTAAGCTTAAAACAAGTAGAGAAACCACTATAGCACTACCTTTATTATTAGTTTTTATATTATCTATTTTACTAATCTTCTTCCTCTCCTTTTTCGGATTCTTTATTTTCATCGGATTGTTCGTTTTTTATTTTTAATTTCAATTTTCTAAGTTTATTTTCTCTATCTCTAATATTAACTGTTAATACTTCATCACTTATATCAAAAGAAAAATCTTTAATATTTTCCAATAGAAGACTATATCCTCTAGCAGAATATTTATCTGGATTTTTTCTCTGTTTATATATCTTCCTGCTAGTAAATACAATTTTGTCTTCAGTATCATCTTTTTCATTTATGAAGTATATGTTTTTTCCTATAATCTCCATTTTAGACGAATTATCATATATTTCAAAAATTTTCTTATGCATCATAGCATACTCATAATCGCTATAATTTAAAAATCTTTTTGATATATTTGAACTTAAATTTATAATATACGATAACAATAATATCAGAATAGATAACAATAACACTGAAATTATTACCTCTATAAAAGTAAATCCTTTATTATTTGTATTCAAGAAAATCACCCGTAACTAAATTTTCTATAGTTGCTCTATTTTCTGTAACAACTATTTTGTAATTATCCCTTATTAGTTCGAACTCTTTATTGTCATTAATAGTTATTTCTTCATACAGTATACATTTTAATTCTAATTTTTGTTCCATATCAGTCAAATTTTCATATTCTAAGACTAAATTAGGTATTAAGAATATTAATATTATAGAGCATATAAATATTCCTACTAAAACTTCTAATAATGTAAAGCCTGAATTATTTTTCATTTACAGTTATATACCCCGTTTCTAAATGTATTATTATTTCATAAGTGCTATTTTTAAATTTTACCAAAATAGTATTAGCGATATTAACATTTCCTCTATTATATCTGAATTTTAAATCTCTATCTCCAGTTCCTGATAAACCATCTGCATTTATATATCTATCTTCTCTTATTGAATCACAGTATACTATGTACTTATTAGATTCTTCAAAGAAATGAATATAGTTGCTTTTATCACTAACTAAACTTCTAGTCTGAACTTTATAAATATCTGATACAATTTCATTCACTGCAAGTCTTTCTTTATATTTATCAAATATTTTTACTGGATTATAAGATAAAATTATAATTATCACACTTATAATAAATAATACACCTATAGTTTCTAATAGGCTAAAACCTTTATTGTTGTAAACTTGCTTTCCCATTACTAATTATCACTGTCTTTCCATTAGGAGCTTTACTAGCTTCATCGACAGAACCTTCTAAATAACCTTTATTTACTAGTTTTTCAAAAGTTACATCTGCATCATTCTCATTAATTTCATATGCTGTAACTTGTGATTGTACTGTTTTTACATACGCTTCTGAACTTTTATCTTTTGCAGTATCCAGATTCTTAGTAATATTAGGGATTATTAATAATAGTAATATTGCTATAATAAAAATTACGATTAACATTTCTATCAATGTAAAACCGTCTTTTTTTGAAAACTTTTTCGAAAATTTTATTAATTTATTCATATTCTTTTCCTTTCTATTTTAATGTACTCGTCATATTAAATATCGGTAATAGTATCGTTAAATATAATCCCATTATGACAAATGCTAATAAAAAGAACAGTATGGGTTGAACTTTTTTTAATCTCGTATCTATTAATTTAATAAACGAATCTAGCATTATATCACTGTATAGTTTCAATTCTTTATCTAACATACTATTTCTTATACCGTGTACTATAAATTTACTAATATTATTATCAAAATAAACTACTTTTTTCACTGCATTTTCAAAATTTTCTCCTAAAATAAGTTCCTTTTCAATTTTCTTAGAAAATACAGTAAAGAAAAAATTATAGTCTTTTTTTATTATTTCCTCTAAAGAAGTTTTTACAGAAAATCCACTCATTAAAAATAGACTAATTTCTGAAGCATATTGATAAGAAAAATAATATTTATAATAAGTATTAATTAAAGGTATTTTAGGAATAATTTTTAAAAAGATATTTGGTTTATATTTAAAAGTATACCAAATATAACAAATAGAAATAATTAATGTAATAAGTAAACCTACAAGTACTTTAGGCAAATAGTATAAGATATTAATAAGTATAGTAACTTGTACATCCATTTTTATATTTGAAGTTGTGTAAATGTTTTGAAATTGAGGGATAACTAATAAATTGAAAATTATAAGAAGGATTATGAGCATTGTAGTTAAAATTGCTGGATAACGAATAGTCTTTAAAATTTTATCTTTCTGATTTTTTTCTATTAATAAATAATTCTCTATTTCTAAAAGCATACTCTCTACTTTGCCGTAATATTCAGCAAACTGCATTCTACTAACTACTGACTGAGGATAAGATAGCTCATCTAAAATATAAGATAATTTTTTCCCTCTCGCCATATCTTCTCTTAGTATTAAAATGCGTTCATCTGGAACATCATATTGAATCATCAAAAATTCTATAGATTCTTCTAGCATATATCCATGCTTAATTAATTAGTGAAGTCTTTTAATAAAATATATTTTATCATCTTTAGATAATAATTTTTTAATATCCCCATTTTTCTTTTTCTTCATGAGATATTATCCTTTCTTTATATGCAATATCAAATTTTTCTTGCATAGTAATAAAATTGACTTCATTTTTATGTAAATAGTTATAGAGAGATTCTTTATCTAAAATTTCTGTTATTAATTGTCTTTCATTATTTTTAGTTTTTACTAATCTTTGAGATATAATACATAATAAAGTTTGTTTTAAATCTTCAAGGCTCACTCCTAAATCCAAGAGCCTATTAATAACACCTACACAATTTTCCGAATGTATCGTTGTTAATAATAGATGTCCAGAATAACTCGCTGTTATTACATACTTAGCTGTTATTTTATCTCTTATTTCACCTACCATTATTACATCAGGATCACAACGTAAAATTGATTTTAAAGCATTATCATAGTTTATTCCTGCTTTTTCGTTAACTTGCATCTGAACTATCTTGTCTATATTTTTCTCGACAGGATCTTCAATAGATATTATTTGTTTATTATAGTTAGAGATATCTTTTGCTAATTTATACATCGAAGTTGATTTTCCACTACCAGTAGGACCGGAAAATACAATTAATCCATTAGCATATTTTTTTAATGAATCAATTTTCTCTATATCTTCTGAAAATAAACTATACTTAACATCATCAATCTCATCAGTAAAAACTCTTATAACACAACCTTCCATAATTTCTGATAAAGGTAGTGTTGAAACTCTTAAATAATATATTTTATTATTAAAGTTGTATTTGAATTTGCCACTTTGAGGGGTTTTATTTAGAGCTATGTCTATATTGGCATTAAATTTTAAAAGGGAAATAACACTTTCTATTTCGTGATTACTTAATTTTATATTTTCTATTAACTCTCCTTGAATTCTAAATTTTATTTTATTAGTGTCATTTAGTGTGGGGTAAATATGAATATCACTTGCTTTATTTTCAATAGCAAAATTTAAAATATCTTGCATTTGTTTTTTTATATTTATAAATATCACCTACCTAAAAAAGAGAGCCTTCATAGACTCTCTTTTGGTAACAACGAATAACTAATTTTGTGCATTACGCTTATTAGAAAAAGAGTATCCACTAAATCTTTCTATTAAATCTTTTATTAATTTAACATCATCAATAGTCAAGTCATTTATTAACTCTATGACTTCTTCGTGAATATCACCTACAATAACATCTCTATTATCACCAGAATAACCCAAAAGTTGATCAATGGTAATCTTATATAAATTAGCTATAGATATAATAGTGTTTATATTAGGCTCATTTCTTCCATATTCCCAGTTAGCATAAACTCCGTGAGATGATAAACCTAATGTGTTAGCTAATTCTACCATTGAATAACCATGTTGTTTTCTTAGTTTTTTTAAGTTGTTAGATAATACAGAATCTTTGGCTTGCATAATTATCCCTCCCCATACAATTTTATTATATAATGTTTAGCAAAAAAAATCAAAGCACTACCAAAAATTATCCATTAATTTTAACAATAAATTTTAGAGTATTTAATTATTTTTTTCTATAGTTCTAATAGTAATATTTTCTAATAAATTTTTATACACATACCCAGCAGCAATCAACCCTGCTACAGATGGACAAAAAGCATTTGATGATGGTGGTGTTTTTACTTTTCTAATATCTGACTTTTGATTTCCTATTTTTGAAATATATTCTTCTTTAGCTATCATTGGGCTCTCCGTTGAATATATTACTGGAACTTTCCCTAAAATTTTATCTTTTTTTAGTTTTAATCTAATAACTTTAGATAACGGACATATTTTTGTTTTTCTTATATCAGAAATTTGAAACTTTGTAGGATCTAATTTATTAGCTGCACCCATTACAGAAATGAATTTTATCTTATTTTTCAAACAATACTTAATTAAATGAATTTTATATGTTACAGTATCACAAGCATCTATTACAAAATCTAGGGGTTTTTCATAAAATTCTTTATAGCTTTCTTCAGTATAAAATTTTTTTAAAGCTATTACTTCACATTCGGGATTTATTGCCAAAATTCTTTTTTTCATTTCTTCTACTTTACTATTCCCTACCGTTAGAGTATTAGCATGTATCTGCCTATTTACATTAGTTATATCAATATCATCTTTATCCATAAGTACTAAAGATCCAATTCCACTTCTAGCTAAAGCTTCCGCTGCAAAAGAACCTACTCCACCTATTCCTAAAATTGCTACTCTACTTTTTTTTAATATATCTAAACCTTCTTGGCCAATTACTAATTCATTTCTTGAAAATTGATGTAACACCTTTACCTCCTGCTTATTTTATACTATTGTTATTATAAAAGAAAATTTATTACTTATTTATCAAATATTGTAAATTTATATTTATTATGTAATAAAAATTTACAACTAAAAAATGACTTAGACAAGCTCTAAGTCATCAGACCGAAGTATCGTAGAAACTTATAAAATTTGGTCCTGATATAATCAGGTGGGTATAATAGCACTACTTTCTTTAGTCTTAGCGTCATAAAAAGAGGCCAAGCATATAATACTTATAGATGATTCTTATTCCCTTAGAGAAAGTGTTAGGCCCGAATATAGATAAGCCCTACGAATACTCAAGTTCTATAAATATATTTTATCATATTTTTTTATTCTTAACAATATATTTTTAAAATTTTTAACAATTAATTATAATTCAGTTATAATTAATTAATTTTGTTCAAAGCTGATATAATCATATTTTATAAATTTTTCTGTAAAAATTTATAGTAATTTTCTAAGGAATTGTCCTGTATAACTCTCTGTTATTGTAGCTAGTTTTTCAGGAGAACATTCTGCTAATATTTTACCTCCACCTTGACCACCTTCTGGACCTAAATCTATTAAATGATCACAACATTTTATAACATCTAAATTATGCTCTATAACTACAACTGTATTGCCTCCGTCTACTAACTTATCAATAATTTTAATTAATCTGCTTATATCATCAATATGTAGCCCGGTAGTGGGTTCATCTAAAATATATAATGTTTTTCCAGTAGATTTTTTATAAAGCTCACTTGCTAATTTAACCCTTTGAGCTTCTCCACCAGATAATGTAGTAGCACTTTGACCTAAACAAATATATTCTAATCCTACATCAACCATTGTTTGAATTTTATTTTGTATTTTGGGTATATTACTAAAAAATTCTGCTGCCTCTCCTACTGTCATATCTAAGACGTCACTTATAGTTTTCCCTTTGTACTTAACTTCTAAAGTTTCTCTATTATATCTCTTACCGTTACAAACTTCACAAGGAACATAGACATCTGGTAAAAAATGCATTTCAATTTTCAAAATTCCATCTCCTGTACAAGCTTCACAACGTCCTCCCTTAACATTGAAACTAAATCTACCTTTTTTATAGCCTCTCAACTTAGCTTCATTAGTAGTTGCATATAAATCTCTTATATCATCAAATACACCTATATATGTTGCAGGATTACTTCTAGGCGTTCTACCTATTGGACTTTGATCAATATCTATTACTTTATCAATATTTTCTGTAACACCTTTTACACTTTTTACTACACTAGTATCTATGTCTTCCTTATTTAAAATATTTTTAACTGATTTATACAATATCTCATTTACTAATGTTGACTTGCCACTTCCTGAAACTCCAGTAACGCCTATAAATTTTCCTAAAGGAATTTTTACATTAACATTTTTCAAATTGTTTTGACTAGCTTTTTTTATTTCTATAAAATTACCATTACCTAATCTTCTATTTTTAGGAACTTCTATTTTTTTTCTACCTGAAAGATAAGCACCGGTTATAGAATTCATATTATCCATTATTTCTTTTGGTGTCCCAGTAGCTATAACCTCTCCACCATGATCTCCTGCTTTAGGGCCTATATCTACAATATAATCACACGCTAGCATTGTATCCTCGTCGTGTTCAACAACCAAAACAGTATTACCTAAATCTCTCATTGATATCATAGTATTAATTAATTTTTCATTATCTCTTTGATGTAATCCAATAGATGGTTCATCTAAAATATATGTTACTCCCATTAATTTTGATCCTATTTGAGTAGCTAATCTAATTCGTTGAGCTTCCCCTCCAGATAATGTTCCTGACGATCTATCTAACGTTAAATAATCCAATCCTACATCATTCAAAAATTTTAAGCGAGAAGTTATTTCTTTTAGCACTAATTTAGCTATTGTAAAATCTTTATCACTTAATTGTATATTTGTAAAAAAGTCATAACTATCCTTTATAGACATTTTACAAATATCTGCTATATTATTTTTAGCAACGTATACTGATAATATTTCTGATTTCAATCTCTGACCCTTACAAGTTTTACATTTATCTTCCTTTATATATTTAGCCATAGCTTCTCGTGAAGTTCTTGTCATTCCCGATGTATAACGTCTATATATAATACTAACTATTCCTTCAAAATAAGTCATTCTTGTTCTAGTAATACCCTCATCACTAACATATTGATGCATTATTTCTGTTTCTTTATCTCCATAAAAAATTACATCTTGCTGTTCTTTAGGAAGCTTTTTAAATGTTGTTGTCATATCAATATTAAATTTTTCACAAACTGCCTTAATTAGACTAGGATAATAAACTGATGTAGCATTATTAAATAATAATATTGCTCCATCGTTAATAGATATATCCCAATCTATTATTTTATTAATATCCACAGTTTCATGCATTCCTAACCCATCACATTCTGAACATGCTCCTTGAGGATTATTAAATGAGAATATTCTTGGCTCAAGATCTCCTATTGTAAAATCACAATATTTACAACTATGCTTAGTAGAATATAAATATACTTTATTTTCTTTAATATCTTCAATTTCTACTAATCCATTATCAGATAAATTTAATGAAGTTTCTATTGAATCTGCTAATCTACTTTGAATATCATCTTTTACTATTATTCTATCAACTACTACACTTATACTATGTTTTTTATTTTTTTCTAGATTCGGCAATGAATCTGACTCATAATTTTCTCCATCTACTTTAAAACGCAAATAACCGTCTTTTATTAATTTTTCAAAAACTTTCTTGTGAGTTCCTTTTTTTTCTTTTACGATAGGAGCTATTACTTGAATTCTACTTTTTTCTGGTAATTTTAAAACAGAATCTACTATTTGACTAACTGAACTACTTTCTATTTTTATATTATGATTCGAACAATATATCTCTCCTATACGTGCATATAATAGTCTTAAATAATCATATATCTCTGTAACTGTAGCTACAGTAGAACGAGGATTTTTAGAAGTTGTTTTTTGATTAATGGATATAGCTGGTGATAATCCTTCTATTAAGTCAACATCTGGCTTATCAACATTACCTAAAAATTGTCTAGCATAAGCACTCAAACTTTCTACATATCTTCTTTGTCCCTCTGCATATATAGTATCAAATGCTAAAGAACTTTTTCCACTACCACTAAGCCCTGTAATAACTACAAATTTATCACGTGGTATTTCTAAATTTATATTTTTCAAATTATTTTCTCGTGCACCTTGAATAACAATTTTATTTTTCTTCTGCATATTATAACTCTTCCCATCTTACATTATATTTCTATATAATAACATAGTTCTATTAATTTTTCATTAAATCAAAACAACAAAAATACACTCTATTGTTATAAATAACAATAGAGTGTATAAAATTTTAATAACAAAATAAATTTAATTAATAACCCATATCTAAATCATAAAGTTTTTTATATTTACTATTCGTTCTATATAACTCTTCATGATTTCCTTCCATTTCAACTTTACCATCTTTAATAAAAATGATTTTATCCATATCTTCTATAGAATTCATATGGTGTGTTATCCATAAAATTGTTTTATCCTTACTATTTTCAAAAATAGTTTTCAATAAATCTTTTTCCGTTTTTGGATCTAATCCAACAGTAGGCTCATCTAACAACAGTAACTCATTGTTTTGAATTAACGTTCTTGCAAAAGCAAGACGTTGGCGTTCACCACCAGAAAATCTTCCACCAGATTCATACACACTTGTATCTAATTTATTAGGTAATTTCTCAATTAAATTTTTAATCTGAACTTTCTCTAAACTATCTTTTATATTGGATTCATCATAATTATCATCTAATACAGCTAATTCGATATTTTCCTTGATAGACATATCAAATAAATATGGTTTTTGGTTTAATAAAGAAATCTTACTACCTAACAATTTTTCGTTAGGTTCATAACCCATAATAGATATCTTACCTTGATAATCAGTATAAGTTCCTGTTAGTAATTTTATTAATGTAGACTTTCCTACTCCGCTACGTCCTAAAATAGCTACCTTCTCTCCAGATTTAATACTTAAATTTAAGTCTTTTAACACTGGTGTTCTATCGTCATACGAAAAGCTAACATTATTTACTTCTATTATGTGGTCACTTTCTTCTTTTTTCAAATTATTATCAGTTATATTTTTTTCTTCGCTATAAAAATTTTTAACTCTATCTATAGAAACTTGATAAGCTGGTATTTGTGATATAGCATCTCCAGTCATAACTACTACTGATAATACTGACAAAGTAACCATACAAAAAGATGCTATATAAACATTTTCTATTGTGTTATTTATTATCATATTTTTACAACTGTAAATCATTAGTAATGCAACTGCAGCTGCCAATATTTGAACTAATACTTCTCTTAAATGTATAAAAATTTTAGTTTTATGTTCTTTCTTTAATAAAACATCTTCTTTTTCTTTATATCCTTTTATAAATTCTTTTTCTTTACTAGCAGAAACTAAGTCAGATATTCCAAATATAGCATTTGTAAAATCTTTATATAACTCATATTTTGCATTTTTCATAACAGTCAAATTATTTTTAGTAACTATTAACGACATAAAAGGAATAATAAATATTATAAATAATCCAAAAAGCGTAGCTAATAATGCATATGATACATCATATCCAAACATTACAGTAATAAATATTACATAAAGTAATAATGATATAACACTAGGAAATATGCTCTTTAAATATACATTTTGTAGATGTTCTATATCTTCAGATATAAGCCCCAATAAATCACCTGATTTATAACTTCTTTTTAATCTTAATGCCATAGGTTCTAAAATTATATATACTTTACTTCTCATTTTTTCAATAATTTTTAAAACTAAATCATGACTTACCAATCTTTGAATGTAAGAAAATACTGATTGAGATAAAGAGAATGTTCTTGTAAGTACTGTAGGAACTTGTAACATCAATATATTACCTATTTTTAGTGAAGATTTACTTATCAAAAAACCAGAAACATACATTAATGCTGCTCCACTCATTGCAGAAAGTAAGCCTAAAATTATTATTAAAGCCATTTGACTTTTATTTCTTTTTATATCTTTTAAGATTAATGAATTTTGTTTCATTACTTACCTCCTATCAATACAGATTTTAATTTATCATATTTAAAAGAATTTCTATAGATATCTAATTTTTCGAAATCTACAATTTTTCCTTTATCCATATGAACTATATAATCCATATTATTCAACCAATGCAGTCTATGTGTTGCAATAATTACTGTCTTATCTTCAAATAATGTCAATAATTTTTCTTTTATTTCAAATTCTGTTTCTATATCTAAATGACTCGTTGGTTCGTCTAAAATAATTATTTTATGATCACTTAGTAATGATCTTGCTATAGCTATTCTTTGTGCTTGACCACCACTTAACTCTAAACCACCTTCTCCTATTAAGGTATCATATTTATTATCTAATTTCTCAATAAAATCAGTTAATCCTACAATACTACATATTTCTTTTAAACGCTCTTCTGATACCTTACTTTTAGCATAAAATAAGATATTTTCTTTAATTGACATAGGAAATATATAAGGAAATTGTGAAATATATGATATA
Organism: Gemella sp. GH3; assembly: GCF_013415425.1. Lineage (GTDB taxonomy): Bacteria > Bacillota > Bacilli > Staphylococcales > Gemellaceae > Gemelliphila. The sequence continues at coordinate 45,529 of NZ_JACBYC010000029.1, forward strand.
TTACTTATCCAATTAGAATTTTTAAGCTCTATATCTTCATTGTTTAATTTTATAATACCTTCAGTAGGTTCTAAAAAGCTTGCTAATATCGAAATCAAAGTAGTTTTTCCACTACCACTATGACCTACAATACAAATCTTATCACCATTATTTATAGTTAAATTAATATCTTTTAGTATAATACTATTTTCTTTTTTTACTTCTACATTTTCTAAACTTATTGATTCAAAACTTTTAATATCTTTAAATTTATTTTTAAAGTTTGGTTTACTTTCTATTATTCTAAGTAATTCTTCATATGCTACCTGACCATTTAATGAAGCATGATAATCTGTTGCAGCTTGCTTCATAGGCAGGAAAAATTCAGGGGCTATAAGCAATACAGTAAGAGATGGTAATAAATATACATCTCCTTCTAATAGCAATATACCTAATCTAACTGCCAAAAATGCAATAGCCAAAGTAGTTAAGATATCCAATGCAAAACTATTTAAAAATGCATATTTTAATGTAGTCATTGTACTTTTTCTATATTCTTTATTTTTTTCTTCCATTACTGGTAAATAATTTTTACTAATACCTAAAAATTTTAAGCTTTCAATACCTCTTATGGTATCTATAAAATTATTTGATAACATTCTATATTTCTTATATTGCTTATCTGCCATATCTCTAGCAGTAACTCCAAGTAATATCATAAAAATAACTATAACTGGTAAAAATGAAGAAATCATTATGGCAGAAATACGATCTGTATAAAAAATAAAAAATACTATAAAAGTAGGAATTATTACACTTCTAATTCTTTTTGATACATTTAACTCAAAAAAATTTTTTACTTGTCCTATACCCTCAATTGATAATGTAACAGATTTTCCAGTTCCTTCTTTTTGAACAAAATCTAATCCGTTAGTTAAATAACTATTAAGAAGATTATATCTTAATTTTTTTTCCAATTTAACTGCTTCTAATTCTGTAAAATATTGTTGTAAATGTAAAAATACTGTTCTCAGTATATAACCTATGAAAAATAAAAATGCTTCTTTTTCTATATTATAATTACCATCAAATAAAAATACTATAGCTTTAGCTAAAAAAGCAGTTTGTACAACTATACAAACTGCTTCTAGTATTGACAAAATTAATAATAGAAAATTTAAGCTATTTTTCACAGGAAGTTTTACTTTTTTCTTCCTAGCTTTTTTTATCATTAATTAATACTCCAATTTATCATCTTTCTTAAGTCTTTGTCTGAATACATAGTAAGACCATACTTGATACCCTAAAACAAAAGGTAACATAAAGCATGCAATTATTGTCATAAGTTTTAATGTGTATTCACCACTAGCCGCATCATATATGAATAATGATTTAGATACATCTTCACTATTGATAATAGCTCTTGGAAATAATCCTACAAAAACACTAATTGTTAAAAATCCTAACGTAGCTCCTGTTGATAAAAATGCCATTAAATCTTTACCTTGTTTATTTTGAACAAAAGATAAAACAAAGCAAGCTACTGCAATTAATGCTAGTACTAATCCTATGTAATAATTTCTTGTAAATATATCTGTTTTAAATAATGCCCAAACTGCAAAAATTAAAGTTACTACAGCTGCAAATGGAAATAATAAACTAGATGCATTTCTAGCTCCTTGACGTAAATCCCCTTCTGTTTTTAGAGCTAAGAATTGTGCCCCATGAACTAACATAAGAAGTAACATCATTATACCACCTAACACTGTAAATGGTGATAATAAACCTAAAAATCCTTCTGTTAAAGATTTATTCTCGTCAAGTTTAGCTCCAGTCATAAAATTAGCTACTGCTACCCCCCATAAAATTGGAGGAAGAATACTTCCTATTAGCATCGCCAGATCAAATGCCTTAATCCACTTTTTATTATCTCCTAATTTCCCTCTAAATTCAAACGAAACACCTCGTAGAATTAAAGCTACCAACATTAAGACAAAAGCTATATAATATCCACTAAATAGCTTTCCATACCAAATAGGGAAAGCTGCAAACATAGCTCCTCCACCTGTTAACAACCAAACTTCATTTGCATCCCAGAAAGGACCTATAGTATTAAAATAAACTCTTTTTTCTAAATCATTACGTCCTAGTAATTGAGATAATACTCCTACTCCAAAATCATAACCTTCTAGAATAAAAAATCCAGTGAATAATACTGTTATTAAAATAAACCATATATTGGGTAATGCTACTGACCAATCCATACTATATTACCTCCTCTACAGTTGATTCTTTTTTCTTCATCATATATCTAAATAAGATAAATTGTGCTAACCCTAAAATTGTATATAATGCACAGAATACAATTAACGAGAATAGTACTGAATTAGCTGATATAGGAGAAACTCCTACACTAGTTGGCATTAAGCCAAATATTATAAATGGTTGACGTCCCATCTCTGCCATAATCCATCCTGATGCAGCTGCTAATTCTGCAAATAATATAGTCCATGGCATAACTTTTAAGAACCATTTGCTTTCATTTTTATTTTTTCTAAATGCATAATAAGTACCAATTAATCCTAATATGAATAATAATGTACCTACTCCTGACATTAATCTAAATGTATAGAATATTAATGTGACTTCAGGAATGTAATTTAAATGTTCTCCTACTACAGGATAATATTTTTCATCCATTTCTGCTTGTAAGGTTTTCATTCCTTTTAAAGATCCTTCAAATTTATCATATGATAAAAAGCTTAGCAATCCTGGCACTTCTAAAATTGGCTCTGATGATTGTTGTTTTTCATTAATTTTAGCTAAAACTGTAAATGGTGCTGGATCAGAAGAATCTTCATAAAGTGCCTCAGCTGCAGCAACTTTCATTGGGTATTCACGTACCAAATATTGCATTTGAGAGTGTCCACTCCATAATAATGCTACAGATCCAATAAGACCCGCAACTATAGAAACTTTAAAAGCTTTTCTAAACATTGTAACTTCATGTTTTCTACTAATTTTCCAACATGCTATACCTGCGATTAAAAACGCACCTATAGTCAATGATGTAGCTATTACGTGTGGGAATTGATTCCACAAGTAGCTGTTTGTAATAATTGCCCAGAAATCAATCATCTCTGCTTTTTTACCAATTACATCATTTTCAACTATTTTAAACCCTACTGGACGTTGCATAAACGAGTTCGCTGATAAGATCCAGAATGCTGATAAAATAGTACCTATAGATACTAGCCATATACACATAGCATGTAATTTCTTATTAATTTTCTCCCATGAGAAAATCCAAATTCCAATAAACGTAGATTCTAAATAGAATGCTAATAATGCTTCTACTGCTAATGAAGGTCCGAAAACATCACCTACAAATGAAGAATACTCAGACCAGTTCATACCGAATTGGAATTCTTGTAAAATACCTGTTACTACACCTACTGCAAAGTTAATTAAAAATAAATGTCCAAAGAATTTTGTTATTCTTTTATAATGTTCATCACCTGTTCTAACGTACATTGTTTCAAATAAAGCAACTAAAAATACCATACCGATAGTTATTGGTACGAAGAAAAAGTGAAATATTGTTGTTGCAGCAAATTGTAACCTAGAAAGTAATAATAAATCCACTTTAATTTCCTCCTTACAATTTATATTAAATAATAAATAAAAAAATTATTACACTTTAATTGTAATATATTGTAGTGTAATAATAAATAAAAATAACTTATTTTAAGTATATTTTAGAAAAACAATCATCAAACAGACACACTTTAGACACATTTTCTGTTTACAAATGAGTTGCCCCTAAAAATAAGCTTATAGCTAGTACTATTAATATTATAAAGCATATAGAAATATAAGTATAATTTTTCTCAATATAATACTGTATTAACATACAAAATACTCTAATAATAGGAGTAAGAATAAGAATAAATATCCCTAGCATTAAAAATGCTCTAGCATCAAAATTAATTAAATCATATTTTAATATTTTAAAATCATAATGCTCCAAATCATATGTAAAATCATTATTTATAATAGACAAAATTATTCCTATAATTATACAAATAGAACTAATTATTACCCCTGTTACTAAGACAAAAGATATTCTTTTAGCCATAATATCATTATTCATCTATATTACCCCCAATCCTTTTAGAAACATATTTATAACGGTAAACAATAAAATTGGTAGAAATATTAATCTAGTATATTTTGCATTAATATTTTGCATAACTATAGCACCACTTCTTGAACCTATTAAAGAACCTAGGGCAACCGGACCAACAATATAAGGATCTATAGTCCCATTAAAGAAATATATTAAAGCACTAGCACAAGCAGTTACTCCCATCATAAAATTACTAGTAGCTGTACTTGCTTTAATAGGTAATTTCATATAATTATCTAATGCTATAACTTTAAAAGTTCCACTACCTATCCCCAACAAGCCACTTGCTAAACCTGCTCCAAACATAACCAATGAACCTTGCGGTACATTAGTTACATTGTATTCTATATTTTTATTTTCTGCTTTATCATAATAATGAGAAGCAAAACCTAATTTTTCAGAATATTTATCATTTTCTACTTTTTCATCTTTAACATTTATTTTTTTTATTATTCCAGATTTCTTCAACATCCCATAAAAAGCATTAGCTAAAATTAAAGAGAAAAATATATATAGATATTTAGATGAGAAAATTCCAGAAACTATTGCTCCAATAACTCCTCCTATCGTAGTAAATATTTCTAAAAACAGTCCTATTTTCATATTAGATAAACCATCTTTCACAAATGCAACAGCTGCCCCACTACTTGTTGCAATTACTGCAACTATACTAGCACCTATAGCATATTTTATGTCTATATCAAATAAAATTGTTAGAACAGGAGTAATTATCAATCCTCCTCCTAATCCTATTAGTGAACCTATAAATCCTGCAAAACACGATAATATTATTAAATAGATTATATCTGTCATTCTATTCTCCTTGCTAATCCTTAGCATAAATTACTAAACATTCTTTATTAGTTATTAATTCAATATCTTTACTTTCCACAAACTCATTACTCGTTGCACTAGGCCTAATAAGTGATAGAGTTAAAATTTCTGCATTATACTTAGCATTTTTTATATTTATAATAGTATTTTCATAGATAGGAACAAAAGATATATACTTATAAGATATTTTATTTTTAATAACATGTTTACCTTTTTGTACTACATACATATAATTATTGTCATCTATTATAGTTAAATTTAATTGCTTATACTTAGGATTATTAAGTAATAGCATATTTCCATAAAAATGATCAAGACGTTTCCCTGTTGCACCATAAATTGTAACTTTTTGTATATTAGGAAAATCTTTTATAATTTCTTCTAAAGCAAATTCTCCATCTGTTAAATTTTGACTATGTTTTTTTCTAAATATAATATTTTTGCTATCAAATATAGAAATAGAAGTTAAAGAATCAAAATCTCCATAAACTGCTAGAGGAGTTATACCATTATGTAATAAATAATCTAATCCTGAATCTACTGCACACCAATTTTTCATTTTTGGTAAAAATTTAGGAGCTAAGCCACCAAACATTAAATTCAATTCTGTTACTTGTAATCTATCCATAACTATTTCAATAACTCTTTTAAAGTATTCTCTTTATTTTCTGCACCAAATAGAAACGATCCACACACCAAAAGATCTGCTCCCGCTTCTCTACATTTTTTAGATGTTTGAATATTTATACCTCCATCTACTTCTATTAAAAACGTATAGTTACTTTCTTTACGAATAGTATCTAATTCTTTTATCTTATTTAACATTTCTGGAATAAACCTTTGTCCTCCAAAACCAGGATTTACTGTCATTATTAACACATAATCAACTTTATGTAATAAGTATTTTATTGAATTAATAGGTGTATGTGGATTTAAAACTATTCCAGCTTTTTTCCCTTTGTCCTTTATTAATTGTAATATTCTATCAGCATGGTTTGTTGTCTCGATATGAAAAGATACCATATCAGCACCTATATCACAGAACTTTTCTACATAAAGTTCTGGATTATTTATCATTAAATGTACATCAAATACACTATTAGAAATTTTTCTTATTGATTCTATAATAGGAAAACCTAGGGATATATTAGGAACAAAATTCCCATCCATAACATCTATATGAAAATAATCTACTCCTAAGCTTTCCATATTTTTGATATCTCTTTCTAAATTAGCAAAATCTGCTGATAAAATAGACGGTAATATCTTTTTCATAATTAATATCTCCTTTTTTGTTCTTTTTTTTCATTAAACATATTTTTATAATTTTCATATCTATCGAAATATTTATTGCAATCATTTTCTAACTCTATTTTTATTTGGCAACTTGGCTCATCAATATGATTACAAGTTTGATATTTACAATTTGTAGCACTAAACTCTTTGAACAAGTATTTAATATCTTCTTTATATATAAAAGTAATATCTAAAGATGAAAATCCTGGTGTATCAGCAATGTAAAAATCATCTATTTTATGAAATTCTGTATGTCTTGTAGTGTGTTTACCTCTTCCTAAAGCTTTTGAAATTTTTGCTGTTTCTATGTTAAGTACACCATTGGATAAATTATTAATAAATGTAGATTTTCCGCTTCCTGATTGCCCTGAAATAGAAATAAATTTATTACTAACAATAGTTTTAAATTTAGCTATATCTTCACTAGAGTTTGTTAGTACAACATACCCTATTTCTTTGTAATAATCCATAATAGAGTTAAATTTTTTCAAATATTCATCAGACAAAAGGTCTAATTTAGTAAAGATTATAATACTAGGTACTGAACTATACTCCGCTAAAACTACCATTTTATCTAAAAGCTTGCTAGAAAAATCTGGATCTTTTACAGATGTTACAATTACATTATAGTCTATATTAGCAACTTTAGGTCTTAATAATTCATTATCTCTTTCTTTTATAGTCGTAATATAGCCAATAGAGTCATCTTCAATTTTTACATTTACTATATCTCCTACTAAAGGTGTAATGTTATTATTCCTAAAGTTTCCTCTAGCTCTACTGGTAATAATATCTCCATTTTCTAATAATATATAATAAAAACCACTTAACGATTTAATAATTTTTCCTGTTTCTTCTATCATTATTCTCCTTTAATATTACAGTTACAAGCTATACAATTTCTCGATAAAATATCACTCTGTTTAATCTCTATATTATTAGAAAAATTTCTTGATATTGAGTCAATTATATCATCTAAAATATCTTGTAATTTTCTTTCTGTATTGCTTAATTGAATAACTTCCGGTATGTCATAGAAATATTTCTTTAATTCATTATATTGCTTATTTTTCTCTATATATTCTATACTGTAAATACTATACTTTGCATTTATTAATTCTAATTTTTTTTTTATTTTCAAAATTTTATTATAAGTTTCTAATGCCACTTTATTTTTATTATAATTTCTCATAGCATTAATATAGTCATTATAATATTCAGATTTATATATTTTTTTTAGAAATTCATCTAAAGCGTCATATACATCTAAATAATTAGTCATAATTAAGCACCCTCTTAGTTATCTCTTCTCTAGTAAAATTAGATATTTCTTCCATTTCCAAAGCATGCTGTAAAGATAATTTAGTTTTTGTAGTTCCAGACATCATACGAGCTACTTCTTCTACTTTTTCTTTGGAAGTCAGAACTTTTATTGTAGATATAGTTCTTTCATCAACAACTTCTTTAATTATTAATAAGTTATTATCAGCAAGTGAAGTTGTCTGAGGTAAATGAGATATACATAAAACTTGTGATTTAACAGCTAACTGATACATTTTTTCCGCCATACGTTGCGAAACTCTACCACTAACTCCTGTATCAATTTCATCAAATATTATAGAAATAGCATCTATACTACTAGAAAAAATAATTTTTAGTGCTAACATTATTCTAGACAATTCTCCTCCAGAAGCAACTTTTGATAATGATTTTAAAGGTTCTCCATAATTTGCACTTATAAGTATTTTAATATTATCCTTTCCGTCATTAGAATAATCTTTTTCTTTAAAATCAATTTTTATAATACTTTTTTCCATACATAAAAATTTCAATTCTTCTTGAATTTTTGTTTCTAATTCTTTTGCAACATCTTTTCTAATATTAGTTAATTTATCCGCTAATAATTTAAGTTCTGCTTCTAGTTTAGATTGATTTTCAATATAGTGACTAACATTTTCTTCGTAATTCTCTAAATCATAAAGTTCTTGTTTTATGTTTTCTTTAAATAAAATTAATTCATTTAAAGATTTTGAATATTTTTTCTCTAATGATTTTATTTTTGATAATCTAAATTCTACTTCATTTAGCCTGTTTTCATCATATTCTATATGATTATTGAATCTAGATAAATCATATTGTAAATCTTCTAAAATATAATATAAATTAGTTATTTCTTCGCTTTTTTCTTCAAAGTTATTATTATACTTACTTAATTTGTTTAAATTCTCTTTAATATTATACAAAGATGTAAGAACTCCATAGTCGCTAGATAAATCTTCTGATATTGCATATGTTATAGTATTTATTTTTTCATAGTTTTGCAAATAATCTATTTCTTCTTGTAGTGAAATATCCTCATCTTTTTCTAATTCTAATGAATCTATTTCTTCATATTGATACTTTAAAAAATCAATTTTTTGTAATACTTCACTTTCTTGATTCTTAAGTATATTTATTTTTTCTGTAATAGTTTTATACTCTTTATACTTTTCTTTATAGCTACTCATAGTAGTATATAAATTATCTTTTCCATAAGAATCTAATAATGCTATATGATTTTTTTCAACTAATAATATTTGATTATCATGTTGTTCATGAATATCTAATAAGTATGAAGTGATATTTTTTAATGTCGTTAAATTTACTATTGTATTGTTAACTCTACAAACACTTTTTCCACTACTATAAATATCTCTTCTAATAATAATTACATCTTCATCTATTTCTATATCTAACTCTTCTAATATTCTAGTCAAGTTATCATTACTTGGAAAATCAAATATACCTTCTACAGTTGCTTTATCCTCTCCGTGCCTTATATATGAAGTAGAAGTTCTTTGTCCTGATAATTGAGAAATAGCAGCTAGTAGCATAGATTTTCCTGCTCCAGTTTCTCCACTCAAAACAGTTAATCCTCTTCCCAATTCCAAAGTAGCATTCTCTATAATACCAAATTGTTTTATATTTAATTGTATTAACATATAATCTCCTATTTGAAATGTTTATTTGATAATTCAATTATTTTTTTTATATCTATTTCTTTATTTGAAATATTATTTTTTGTATATTCTAATATCATTAAGTACTCTATATTTCCTTCTCCTCCTGTAATAGGAGAGAATGTAAGATTTTTCACACTAAAACCTAAACTATTGGCAAATAGGTATATTTTCTCTATTACGTCAAAATGAACTTGCTTATCTCTAACTATTCCACCTTTTCCTACTTTTTCACGTCCTGCTTCAAATTGAGGTTTTATAAGTGCACATACTTCTCCATTTTCTTCAATAATTTCTGCTAACGTTGGCAAAATTAATGTTAATGATATAAATGAAACATCGATGGATACTCTTTCTACAGGCATCGGGAACATTTCCTTATTACAATAACGAAAATTAGTCTTTTCCATAACTTTAACTCTAGAATCTGTTCTCAATTTCCACACTAATTGGTTTGTTCCTACATCAAGAGCATAAACATATTTTGCACCATTTTGCAAAGCACAATCCGTAAATCCTCCCGTAGATGACCCAATATCTAAAATAACTTTATCTTTTACATTAAAGTTCAATTCTTTTATAGCTTTTTCTAATTTCAATCCTCCTCTACTTACGTAAGGCATTTTCTTTCCTTTTATACGTAATTCTACATTAGTATCTATTTTTTCACCTGGTTTATCAATTCTATTACAATCATTATAAACTATACCTGCCATTATAGCTCTCTTTGCTTTTTCTCTAGACTCAAATAAACCTTGATTTATACAAAGAATATCTGCTCTTTCTTTTCCCATAAATACCTCTTTTATTATTTAATAATTTTATTTTATCATAATAAAATATTTTTATCTATATGTATTTACTGTGGAACAGTAATTATTAAATTAACTGTATTATCTTATATAAAATATATTTATTTAAGTAAAACATAAAAAAGACTATTCTTACGAATAGTCTTTTACATTTAATCATTATATTATGCTTTGTTTCTTGATCCAAAAATATCAATTTTTGAATGAACCATTGCTTTAATTCCTTCAAATCCTGGTTTAAGTAGATTTCTTGGGTCAAATCCTTTAGGTTTTAAATCTCCATCATTTTCAATATATTTTCTAGTAGCTTCTGCAAAAGCTAATTGACACTCTGTATTAACGTTAACTTTTGATACTCCTAGAGAGATTGCTTTTTGAATTTGTTCTGTTGGAATACCTGATCCACCATGTAATACTAATGGAATACCTCCTGTCACTTTAGATATTTCTTCTAAAGTTTCAAAGCTTAATCCTGCCCAATTTTCTGGATATTTTCCGTGAATATTACCAATACCAGCAGCTAAGAAGTCTATTCCTAATTCTGCCATAATTTGACATTCTTTAGAATCTGCTAATTCTCCTGTTCCGATAACTCCGTCTTCTTCTCCACCTATTGATCCTACTTCACATTCTATTGATAAACCTTTCTCATGAGCTAAAGCAATCATTTCTTTAGATTTTTCAATATTTTCTTCAAATGGATAATGTGAACCATCAAACATAACAGAACTAAATCCAGCTTCAATAGCTGCTTTTGTTCCTTCATATGATCCGTGATCTAAGTGCAAGGCAACTGGTACAGTAATATTCATACTTTCTACCATTGCTTTAACCATATCAGCTACAGTTTTAAAACCTGTCATGTACTTAGCAGCACCTTCACTAACACCTAAAATTACTGGACTTTTAGCTTCTTCAGCTGCTTCTAAAATAGCTTTTGTCCACTCTAAGTTATTAATATTGAAGTGACCTACTGCATATCCTTCTTTTCTTGCTTTTACAAGCATGTCTTTTGCGGGTACTAATACCATTTTATATATCCTCCTTAATATGTGTATAGCACTATATAATATATAATACTACAAAATAAGAAAAAAATAAATATAAATTTTATAAAAAAGATGAAGTTATTTTCAATTAACTTAATCTTTTCAATATTTCATTAAAATAATTAGGTAGTTCTGTTTCTATATTAATTAATTTATTACTTATTGGATGTACAAATTCTAATGATTTAGAATGAAGCATCTGTCCATTAGTATCTAATGTTTTTCTTGGACCATAAACCAAATCTCCTGCTAATGGATATCCTATATACTTCATATGTACTCTTATTTGATGAGTACGCCCAGTTTCTAACTCACATTCTAATAAAGTAAATTTTTCAAAGCGATCTATTACTCTAAAATGAGTGATTGCTTTTTTTCCTTCATCTATTATAGCCATTTCTTTTCTTTCGCGAGGATTCCTAGCTATTGGTGCATCAATTGTCCCGTAATCATGTTTTATATTTCCGTGCACTAATGCGTAATATTTTCTTTTTACTTCTTTATTAGCTATCATTTCAGATAATTTTATGTGCGTTTTGTCATTCTTAGCAACTATTAACAACCCTGATGTATCTTTATCTATTCTATGTACTATTCCTGGTCTTATTATACCGTTTATACTTGATAACTTATCAACGTGGTACATTAAGGCATTAACTAAAGTTCCATTTTTATGCCCTACAGAAGGATGTACAACCATTCCTTTTTCTTTATTTACAATTAATAAATCATCATCTTCATAAACAATATTAATTTCTATATTTTCTTTTTTTACATCTAATTCTTCAGGTTCTTTGAATTGAATTGTAATTTTGTCATTAAATTTAAGTTTATAATTACTTTTTGTATTATTATCGTTTACTAAAATATAGCCTTGACTAATTAAATTTTGTATATTAGTTCTTGATGTATCACTAAGCTCAGATATTAAAAATTTATCAAGTCTTATACTAGCATCTTTATTATAAACAATTGTTTTTAATTCCATTTTTACCTCCTATAAAATTACAAAAATAATATGGAGCAAAATAAAGTTAGCATTATAATTAAATTATATTAATAATAAAATATTTTATATACTCTATTTTGTTCCATATTATACCTATTTTTTATTTTTTACTGCTTGCTTTTGAGCTTTTTGCATATTGCTCATCATTTGATTAATTTTTTTCTTAGATGGTTTTTGTCCCATTTGTGTCATCATATTCATAATAACTTCTTCATTAAGTTGTGGATTTTTTTCCATATAACTCATAAAGTTTTTACGTGCTAGGAAAAAACCTAGAACTGCACCAGCTAAAAAGCATAATGTTGCTATGATTATTACAATTCCTGTACTCATTATTTATTTCCTTTCTTATGAGGAGTAATATCTTCTCCTTCTTCGTTAATAACTCTAGTATTATCTAATATATTTCTCATATTTGCTTTAAAATTTTTCAAATATAACTTTCTATACTTCTCTAATTCAGCAAATTCATCTTCTGTTAATAATCTTTCTTTTTTTATAGTATTTAAACTATTAACTTTTTCTATTATTTCTGACATTTCCATAATTAAACGCTCATCAATTCTTCTTGTTTTTCTTTTGTTATTTTGTCAATTTCAGCTATAAATTTATCAGTTGCTTTTTGAATATCATCTGAATAACCTTTTAAATCATCTTCTGTAATTTGAGAAGCTTTTTCTAATTTTTTTATTGAATCCATAGCATCTCTACGTACATTACGAACAGCTACTTTTGAGTTTTCTGATTCTTTTCCAACTTGTTTAGCTAATTCTTTTCTACGCTCTTCAGTCAAAGCGGGGAAAACTATTCTAATAACAGTCCCATCATTAGCAGGATTTAATCCTAAATCAGAAGATTGAATAGCTTTTTCTATTTCTTTTAATAAACTTTTTTCGTAAGGTGATATTACCAACATTTTAGGCTCTGGTACAGATATTCCTGCAACTTGATTAATAGGTGTTGGTACACCATAGTACTCAACATTCAGTCTATCAAGAACAGAAGCATTAGCCTTTCCAGCTCTAATAGAAGCAAGTTCTCTTCTCAAACTTGATATTGCTTTTGTCATTTTTTCTTCTAAACTTAATAAAATTTGCTCAGGCATTTTTTGTCTCCTTTTATTTCGTTATTATCGTTCCTATATTTTCTTTGTTTACAACTTTTACTATATTATCTTTTTCATCAATAGAAAATACTATTAATGGCAAATTATTATCCATACAGAAAGTTATTGCAGTAGCATCCATTACAGCTAAACCTTTACTAATAACATCCATATGTTTTAAATCATTGTATTTTGTTGCATTTTTTTCTATTTTTGGATCTGCAGAATAAACACCATCAACGCCATTTTTACCCATAAGTATAACTTCTGCATCAATTTCTTTAGCTCTCAAGGCAGCTGTTGTATCTGTTGAGAAAAATGGATTTCCTATTCCAGCAGCAAAAATAACTACTCGTCCTTTTTCTAAATGTCTAATTGCTCTTCTTCTTATATAAGGCTCAGCCATAGCTTTCATTTCTACTGATGTTAATACTCTAGTATCTACACTTTTGTGTTCTAGAGAATCTTGAAGTGCCAATGAATTCATCACAGTTGCTAACATTCCCATAGAATCAGCAGTAGGACGTTCCATACCTAACTCTTCTCCTGTTTTGCCTCTCCATATATTTCCGCCACCAACAACTATGGCTACTTCAACACCTTGCTTTACAACTCTAACTATTTGATCAGTTATTTTATTAACAACTAATGGATCTATTCCAAATCCTTTACTTCCTGCTAATGCTTCTCCACTAAGCTTTAAAAGTACTCTTTTATACTGATGCGACATTTGTAATATCCTCCTATTTTGTAAAAAAGCACACACGAAAAAGTGTATGCTTTTTTAATATTAGTTTCCTCTTACTTGACTCATAACTTCTTCTGCAAAGTTATCTTCTTTTTTCTCGATTCCTTCACCTACTTCGTATCTAACGAATTTAGTAAGTTTTCCACCTTTAGAAGCTACAAATTTTTCTACTGTAAGACTATCATCTTTAACAAATTTTTGCTTAGCTAAACATATTTCTTCTAAATATTTGTTTAATCTACCAACTATCATTTTTTCAACAATATTAGCAGGTTTTCCTTCATTTAAAGCTTGCTCTGAAAGAACTTTTTTCTCGTGCTCTAATTCTTCTTGTGGAACTTCTGTAGAATCTAAGTATTTTGGATTAAGTGCTGCTACATGCATTGCAACATCTTTTGCTACTTCTTCATCATTAATTCCTTCTACAAGTGTAAGAACTCCGATTCTTCCCCCCATATGAGAGTAAGTTCCAAATACATCTGCATCAGTCTTAGTTACAATTTCAAATCTTCTTAATGATAATTTTTCTCCAATTGTAGCTATTCCATTGTTGATAACACTCTCAATATTACCATCTCCAACTTTAACTTCTAAAGCTTCTTCAACTGTTTTTGGTTCGTTTGCTAATATCGCATTAGCTACTTCCTTAACTAAGTCAACAAATTTATCATTCTTAGCTACGAAATCTGTTTCTGAATTGATTTCTAATACCAATGCTTTGTTTCCTTCTGTTGCTAAGTATGTAATACCTTCAGCAGCAATACGATCTGCTTTTTTAGCAGCTTTAGCTATACCATTTTCTCTTAAGTAATCAATAGCTGCTTCCATATCTCCATTAGTTGCTTCTAGTGCTTTCTTACAATCCATCATTCCAGCACCAGTACGTTCTCTTAATTCTTTAACTTGACTAGCTGTTATAGCCATAGGTGTTCCTCCATATATAAATATTTTTTATTTAACAAGTAATATGTAGAAATACTACTTATATGATTAAAATTATTCTTCTTCTGAAACTACTACTTCTGATTCTTCTACAACTTCTTCTATATTTCCTTCGTTGTAAGAAACAAATGCATCTGCCATTTTAGCTGTTAATAATTTTACTGCACGAATAGCATCATCGTTAGCTGGAATTACATAATCTACATCATCAGGATCACAGTTAGTATCAACGATACCTACTACAGGTATTCCTAATTTTTTAGCTTCTGCAATAGCATTGTGTTCTTTCTTAGGATCAACTACGAACATTGCATCTGGCATAGTTCTCATTTCTCTAATTCCACCTAAGAATTTATTTAATTTATCATATTCTTTTCTTAATTCAATAACTTCTTTTTTAGGTAATACTTCAAATACACCTTCTTCTTCCATTTTTTCAATTTCAGAAATTCTATCAATACGACCTTTGATAGTTTTATAGTTAGTTAAAGTTCCACCTAACCAACGGTGATTGATGTAGTATTGTCCTGAACGCTCAGCTTCTTCTTTTATAGCTTCTTGAGCTTGTTTTTTTGTACCTACAAACAGCATTTTTCCACCTTGATCTGCAATTGATTTTACAAATTCATAAGCTTCATCAACTTTTTTAACTGTTTTTTGTAAGTCAATAATATATATTCCATTTCTTTCTGTAAATATATATTTGTCCATTTTTGGATTCCATCTTCTAGTTTGGTGACCGAAGTGTACCCCTGCTTCTAATAATTGTTTCATTGAAATAACTGGCATAGTTATTCTCCTCCTTGGTTTTTTCCTCCAGTATTTTCATATTAATTGTAGACAAATGCACCAAACAATTAATCTAATACTGTGTGTGTTATTTTTTATCAACTTATATGTGTAAATAAGCCAACGTTATTAATTATAAATGAAGATAAAATAAAAATCAAGTATTTATTGCCATTATATGAAATTTAATTACAATTTTAAAATTAATTTTATTTTCTATGAACTAATCAACATATTAAAAATATATTAGTTATATCTTGATTTTTATAAAAAAAAGTATTATAATATAAAACGTAACAATTACGAAATAAGAAAGGAAATTTTTAGTATGTCAAAAACTTTTAAAATATTGACAATTATTACTTCTATAATTATAATGTTAACAGCTTGTAGTTCAAAATCTACATCTAATAATAAAATTAAAATAGTGTCTTCTATAAATTTTTATTCAGAAGTTGCTAAAAACATAGCTCAAGATAAAGCAGAAGTGGTTTCTATAATAGAGAGTAGCAATATTGATCCTCATGATTTTGAACCCTCTGCTAATGATGCAAAAAAAGTTTCTGACGCTAATATAGCGATTTATAATGGTGGAGGATACGATTCGTGGTTCGAAAAACTTACAAATAACAACAATAATATAACTAAAATTGATGCTGCTAAATTAATCAATCTAAATGATGGAGATAATGAGCATATTTGGTACAATCCTCAAGTGTTAAAAAATGTTGCAGAACAATTAACAGAAGAACTAGCAAAAAAGGATAATGCTAATAAAGATTTCTACATCAAAAATAAAGAAGAATATATAAAGGAATTAAATAGAATAGAAGAAAAAATTTCTTCACTAAAATCTAAATCTGAAGGAAAAGTAGTTTTAACAACAGAACCAGTATTTGAGTACGCTGTAAAACAACTTAACCTTAAAACTACAGATGCTATTGACAGATTAGCAAAAGCTACATCACAAGGAAACGATCCATCCCCAAAAGATTTAAAACAAATACAAGAAGATATTAAAAATCATAAAATAACATTTATTGTAAATAATACTCAAACAACAAATAAAACAGTTGAAGGAATTATATCCTTAGCTAATGAACATAAAATACCTATTCTAAATGTTTCTGAATCTAAGCCAACTGACAAGACTTATATTGAATGGATGATTGATCAATATAACGCTCTTGAAAAAATATTAGACAGCGGTATTGGAGAAGAAGCGTATCATCAAGAAAATGCAAAAGAAAGTCATTCACATAATCACGATCACGACCATGACCACAACCATTAATTAAAAATTTAAGTGGGAGCTAGACTAACATAAATTATATTTTAGTCGCTCCCATTTGTATTTAGAAAGGAGATATATGGAGAAATTAGAAATTAATAACATTAAAATAAAAGTAGGGAATAAAATTTTGCAAGAAGATATTTCTTTTGTTGCAAAAGAAGGAGAAATTATTGCAATCATAGGAGAAAACGGAGTAGGAAAAACTTCTCTACTAAAAAATATAATATTAGAATTAAACAATAAACAAAGTGAATTTTTAAAAATTCATACATCTAACAAAAAACTTGGATATGTACCACAGTTTAGAGATTTTAATGATGAAGTTCCATTATCTGTCTATGACTTTCTTACATTACCTTTAAAACAAAAAATCTTTCCTTGGTTATCAAAAAAAGAAATTATAAAATTAAATAATACAATGAAAACTATGAAAATTGAACATTTAAAAAATAAACGCATAGGTACTTTATCAGGTGGGGAGCGTCAAAGAGTTTACTTAGCTCAAGCTCTTATTATAGATCCTAAAATAATACTACTTGATGAATTCACATCAAATCTTGATAAAAAAAGTGAAATTGATTGTATGAAACTTGTCACAGAAATAACGAAAAACAATAAATTAATTACTCTTTGTATAACTCATGAGCTATCCTTGATAGACAAAAAATATGTTGATAAGATATTATACCTAGATAAGGATAACTATACTTTTATTGATATAGAAGAATATAAAAATCATGAACAATTATTTAAATTATGTAAACATTGCGCAGGAGATAAAAATATATATGTTTAGTTATGAATTTATGCAGAATGCATTTATAAGTGGAACTATAGTAGCTATTATGTGTGGCTTTATAGGTGTTTTTGTTATGGCACGAAATATGTCATTTATTTCACATACTCTTTCTCACGTAGGATTTTCTGGAGCAGCATTTGCAGTGTTTTTAGGAATAAACCCTATATATGGATTATTAATATTTACTATGACAATGTCATATATAGTAGGTCATCTAAGTTCAAAAGCGTTTCGTAGAGAAGCTACTGTTAGTGTTATGTTAGGGATTTTTCTAGGATTAGGTTTATTATTCTTGTCACTTACACCTAAAAGTACTAGTTATGTAAATAGTATTTTATTCGGAAGTGTTGTATCTATAACTCGCTCAGATGTTAAAATTATTTTTTCTTTAGCTATTTTTGTTATTTTGGCTTTACTGTTGTTTTATAGAGTTCTAAAGTTTGATTCCTTTGATCATATAGGGGCTTCTTCATTAGGAATAAACACAAAATTAGTATCTATTTTCTTTTTAATATTATTATCAATAGCAATTAGTATTACTGTTCCTATAGTAGGAGCTCTACTAATGTTTATTCTACTTACTGTTCCTGCTAGTGCAGCAAGGTACTTAACTACAAATATTGCAAAAATGATATTTATATCAATATTTTTTGCATTAATAGGTGTTTGGAGTGGTTTAACTTTATCTTATTACACTTCTCTTCCTGTTACATTTTTTATTGCTATTATTGAGGGAGGATTTTATCTAGTATCATTAGCAATTTTTAACAATAAAAAATAATAAAATAAACTATAACTATGTTAAATTATTTATACAAATATAATGAACATAAAACAAAAAAGGGAGTAATAAACATTACTCCCTTAAAAATTAACAAACACACTACCTCAACAATATAATAATCATCGTCCTATTAATTAGATAAATGCGATTAATTCTTTATATAACACTTTTCTTTTCGTATCTACTTCTTTTATATAATCATTATTGCTTTAAGCATAATCTACTTTCTTATACAAACATTCATCTATAACTAATATTTACTTAATATAAATTAATATCTATACTAAATATTTTTCAACTGTTACTATATTATATTGTAAAACTTAGAGTTTAATTCTTTTTTATAAGTTTTATAATATTCTTTTAATAAATGTAATTCTTTCTTCATATCTTTTAAATTATTGAATTCTATTTCATTTTTCTTAAACTTTCTATACTTTAATGATAAAAAATAATTTTCATAAGTTTCTATAAGAGATTCTACATAACAAATAAATACTTCACCAGATTTATATTCATCATTAATTTTTAAAGATATTAAATGTAAATATTTAAATATATCTTTTTCTAACAAAATTATATCCGTCTTCGAAATTGTATCTAAAGTTGTGTGAGCTGTTAAATCTTTAAGTGCTACTATAGTTGAACTTAACTTAGATATATCTTGACACAAATCATTTAGTTCAATAACTTCTTTTTCAATTATTGACTTTCTTCTATTTTTTGTACTTTGTTTGCTTTGTTGACAAATATTGAAAAATGTCAATATACAAGTAATAATACCTATAACAAAAGTTGCTAATATTCCCATATTATATTAATTCTCCTTTTATAAATTATATTACATAGATATTATCAAAAAAAATATGTATTTTCAAGATAAAATAAATTGTATATACTTTAAAATAATTTTATATTATAAAATATTTTAAAGATAAAACTATAAAATACATATTAACAAAACGAAGAATAAAGAGAAAAAAGAATTAGATTACTTTCGAAATATAATTTTTTAAAAATGGCTTCTTTTCCATCCATTTCAGAAACAAAACAAAAGAACCCTTATATATCAAGGGTTCTTTATCTTACTCCATAAAACCTTTCAATTTATTAAGTTTTGATGGATGTTTTAATTTTCTTATTGCTTTTGCTTCTATTTGTCTTATACGTTCACGTGTTACACCAAAAGCGCTACCTACTTCTTCAAGAGTATGAGTTTTTCCATCTTTTAGTCCAAAACGTAATTTTAAAACATTTTCTTCTCTATCTGTTAAAGTTTCTAATATTTCTTCTAATTGTTCTTTTAATAACTCATTAGCAGCGTGTTCTACAGGTGACTGTGCATCTTTATCTTCTATAAAATCTCCTAAATGTGAGTCGTCTTCTTCTCCTATCGGTGTTTCTAAAGATACTGGCTCTTGAGCTATTTTCAGAATTTCTCTGACCTTTTCTGGTGTCATATCCATTTTTTCTGCTATTTCTTCTGGTTTAGGTTCTCTTCCTAGATCTTGTAGCAACTGTCTTTGAATACGAATAAGCCTATTTATAGTTTCAACCATATGTACTGGTATACGAATAGTACGAGCTTGATCGGCAATAGCTCTTGTTATAGCTTGTCTTATCCACCAAGTAGCATAGGTACTAAATTTGAATCCTTTAGAATAATCAAATTTCTCAACAGCTTTTATTAGTCCCATATTACCTTCTTGAATAAGATCTAGAAACAGCATTCCACGTCCTACATATCTTTTTGCAATACTAACTACTAAACGTAAATTAGCCTCTGCTAGCTCTTGTTTAGCTATTTCTTTTTCTACGTCGTCTCCTGTGTCGATAGTTTTCGCTAATTCTAATTCACGCTCTTTTGAAAGAAGCGGTACTTTTCCTATTTCTTTCAAGTACATTCTAACAGGATCATTAGTTTTTATTCCTGCTGGAACTGATAAGTCTTCTAAATCAAGTTCCTCTTCATCTTCATTGTCCTTGTGATCAGAATTAATTAGGATAATATCTTCTCTACTTAACAATTCATAAAAATCATCTATTTCATCAGAAGAAATATCTAGGCTAGATAATGCTTCTAAAATTTCCTCTTGAGAAAGTTCACCATTTTTTTTACCTTTTTCAAGAAATTCTTGTTTTATTGTTTCAAAATCTTGGACATTTTTTTCTTTAGCCATAATTTTTCTCCTTACTTTTTATACTTTTTTAATTGTTCTAATAATGTTAATTGTGTTTCATAGTCTGAAACTAATATTGCATTTTTTAAATTATTTTTTATCTCAAAAACATTTTGTTGTAAATCAAATTCATTATTAAAATATAGTATATAATCTCTAACAACATCAACATTAGGAGTATCTTCTATTAAAAAATCTTGACTATCTATATAAGTAGCCAAATTTATTAATTCTACATCACTAATGTTATTTATAAATCTATGTATTTCAAATTTTGGATAGTTATTGTAATATATTACCAGACTATTTAACAAATCATCAAATAATTTATCTTGAAATTTACAAGAGCTTAATTCTTCATAAACTTCCAACAAAATCGCTCTATCTAAAAACAGATATTTAAACATTCTACATAAATTTTTATCATATTTTATACTACTATATAAATTACCTTTAAATAATGGCATAGATTTATTATTCTTACTTCTATGCTTAACTCTTAAACTATTTAATTCTGTTATTAAAATCTTTTTATCAATAATGAATTTTTCCGCTAAATATGATAATAATAAATCTTTTAATGATTTATCTTCTATATAGGTTAAATCTTCTAATATTTCATTTTTATAATTTATCTTCTGTTCAATATTTCCAACTGATAAATTCAAGTAATAATCAATTTTAAATTCTAAAAAATGCTTTTTGTTTTTATTGGAATAATTATAAAAATCAAACTCAGCATCTTTTTTTAAACAACCATTAATAAACTCATCAATATCTTTTTCTCCAGTAAATATTAACTTAGAAATATTATCCGTTTTTTTTATAAGTTTATTTCCTATATTAACAGTTGCCTCTTCTCCTGCACTATCGTTATCTAATGCTAAGGTTATTTTAGAAGATATTTTTAATAATTCATCTAGTTTGTCATTATCTATATTAGTTCCCATTAGAGCTACTATATTTTTTACTCCTGACTGATGTGCTTTTATTACATCCATATAACCTTCACATAAAATTATATTTTTTTCCTTATTTATGTGTTGTCTAGCATTAGAAAAATTATATAATACTTTTCGTTTTTCAAAAATATCTGTCTCATGTGTATTATAGTATTTAGCAATATTTTTATCATTTGACATAGTTCTTCCCGAAAAAGCAACTACTTTATCTTTATCATCTTTTATAGGAAACATTATTCTATCTTTGAAAACATCATAATAATCTTCATTTTCACTACTTAAACCTATAATACCTGCATCTTTAGCATATTCTAAAGATATATTATTTGCCTTGAAAAAATCTATAGCTAATTTACTGTTAGTTGGAGCATATCCTATATTAAAGTATTTAATACTATCTTTATTAATCCCTCTAGATATCAAATAATTTAGAGCGGGCTCTGCTTCTTTAGTATTAAGTAATATATAATTATAGTAATCTGCTATAAGGCTATTAGCATAATACATAACGTCTAAACGATTATTCAAATTAAAATTTTCTTTTTTTGAAGTTGTATCATCTAATTCCAAGCCTAGTCTATTACCTAATTTAATTATAGCTTGATTATAAGTAATATTTTCAATCTGTGATAAAAATTTAAAAATATTACCTCCTCCTCCACAACCGAAGCAATATGCTATTTTTTTATCGGGAGAGACAGTAAACGAGGGAGTTTTTTCATTATGAAATGGACATAATCCTAAATAATTTTTTCCTCTTTTATCTAATTTTATATACTCACTTACAAGTTCAACTATATCTATACTATCTAATATGTAATCAATATCTTGTTGCGAAATTTTTTTCAAATGAGCCTCCAAAACAATATCAATAAAACTTTAGACTAAAAAGAGTGGGATAAAGAGATTATATCTTTATTTCCCACCCTTAACGGCTAAAGGATAACTCTTCTTAATTAACTATAAATATAGTTAATAGCCATTATTTTAATCAATATATTATTACTAAATAAATTATAAACTAATGCATAATAATATAGATAATTATAGCATATATTGAAAAAAAATAAAAGTTTTCTATTGAATTTTACAAAAGAAAGTGATAAAATGTTGAAAAGCGAGTTAATGATGGTGAAAGATTAACAAATTAAATTGGCATTTTAAACATTTCAATAATCAAAAGAGAGTTAAAAACTAATTAGGGTGGAACCGCGGATATAATTTCGTCCCTGTATGCATTAAGACATACAGGGACTTTTTTATTTTTCTACAAACTAATTAAATATTATTTTATTAATTTTAGGAGGATTTCTTATGGAAAAAATTTTATCATTGGCTAAAAATCGTGGATTCGTTTTTCAAGGATCTGAAATTTATGGAGGTTTGGCAAATACTTGGGATTATGGACCACTAGGTATCGAACTAAAAAATAACATAAAAAAATCTTGGTGGAAAAAATTTATACAAGAATCACCATACAATGTGGGACTAGATAGCGCAATCTTAATGAATCCAAAAACTTGGGAAGCATCTGGACACGTAGGTAATTTTAGTGATCCTATGATGGACTGTAAAGAATGTAAATCTAGACTACGTGCCGATAAACTTATTGAAGAATTTTTCTTCAATAGTAAAGGAGAAGATATTGTTGTTGATGGTCTTCCTTTTGAAGAACTAGAAAAAATTATTAACGACAATAATATTCCTTGTCCTGAATGTGGAAAACATAACTTTACAAATATTAGACAGTTTAATTTAATGTTCAAAACTAGCCAAGGAGTTGTTGAAAATTCAACTAGTGAAATTTATTTACGTCCAGAAACTGCACAAGGTATATTTGTAAACTTTAAAAATGTTCAACGTAGCATGCGTAAAAAATTACCATTCGGTATAGGACAAATTGGAAAATCATTCCGTAATGAAATTACTCCAGGTAATTTTATTTTTAGAACTAGAGAATTCGAGCAAATGGAATTAGAATTTTTCTGCGAGCCAGGAAATGAATTAGAATGGCATGATTTTTGGAAAAATTATTGCGAAAATTGGTTACTAAATTTAGGTATGACTAAAGAAAATATTAGATTACGCGATCACGAAAAAGAAGAATTGTCTCATTATTCTAATGCAACTACAGATATAGAATATAAATTCCCATTCGGTTGGGGAGAGCTTTGGGGTATAGCTTCTCGTACAGATTATGATTTAAAACAGCATAGTGAACATTCAAAAGTTGATTTATCTTATCATGATTTAATTACAAATAAAAAGTTCATACCTTACTGTATAGAACCATCAGTAGGTGTTGATCGTGTATTATTAGCGTTTCTAGCAGATGCCTATAACGAAGAAGTTATAAGTGATAACGATACCCGTGTAGTGTTAAAATTCCACCCTGCTTTAGCTCCTTATAAAGCAGCAATACTTCCTCTATCAAAAAAACTAAGTGAACAAGCAACTGCGTTATTTGCTGATTTATCTAGTGATTTTATGGTAGATTTCGATGAAACTGGATCTATCGGAAAAAGATATAGACGTCAAGATGAAATAGGAACACCATTCTGTATAACTTATGATTTTGAATCAGAAACAGACGGTATGGTTACTGTACGTAACAGAGATACTATGGAACAAATTCGTATCCCTATAAATGAAGTTAGACAATATATTGAAGATAGCTTGAAATTCTAAACAAAATATCATCAAAGAGATTAATTAATCTTTTTGATGATATTTTTTATTATAAATATTTTAAATTATATAATATATTAATAAATTTTAATTATATTTTTTATTAATATGATTTTAAATATTTTCTATTAGTTCGGCTAAATATTCCCATCTTTCTAACTTTTGTTCTAACATATCATTTAATAATTGTTGTTCATTTGATAGTTCTGTTAATTTTTCAAAATCATCGCTATATTTAGAAATTTCTAATTCTATATTTGCAATCTGTTTCTCAATATTCTCTATATCTTTATCAATAGATTCCCATTCTTTCTTTTCAGAAAATGTTAATTTTTTTCTTTCTTTTTTTTCTTTTATTATTGTAACTTTTTCTTTTTGTACTTTTAACTCATCTAACTTTATTTTATTTGTATAATAACTATAATTTCCTATATGTTGTTCTATTTCCCCGTTACCTTTAAATACAAATAATTTATCCACTACTTTATCAAGAAAATATCTATCATGAGATACTGTTATTATTACTCCATTAAAATCAATTAAATAATCTTCTAAAATAGTTAAAGTTTCTGTATCTAAATCATTTGTAGGCTCGTCCAATAAAAGAACGTTAGGTTGCCTCATTAATAATTTCAATAAATATAACCTTTTTCTTTCGCCTCCAGATAGTTTATTTATTTTAGTACCATGTGTATGCATAGGAAATAAAAATTGTTCTAATAATTGAGCAGCTGATATTGATATCCCATCTTCTCTTTTTAAAGATTCTGCTTCTTCTCTTATATAATTAATAATTCTCAAAGAATTATCTATATTTTCAGGTATTTGATTAAAATATGCTATTTTTATTGTATTGCCTACTTTGATATTTCCAGAATCAATTTTAATTTTATTAGCCAATATATTCAAAAATGTAGATTTTCCTACTCCATTAGAACCAATAATACCTATTCTATCTCTATTTTGAATTATAGTACTAAAGTTTTTTAGGATATTTTTATTTTCATAAGATTTAGATACATTATCTATTTCAAAAACTTGTTTCCCTATCCTTGAATTATCTAAATCAATATTTAATTCATTTTTTACATCTTTATTAGAAGTAATTTTCTGCTCTAATTCCAAGAACCTATTAATTCTAGCCTGTTGTTTAGTCGTTCTAGCTTTAACGCCACTTCTCATCCATTCTAATTCTTTTTTATAAAGTTTTTTATTTTTTTCATGCTCAATAGCTTCGTTTTGTTTACGTATTATCTTTTTCTCAAGAAATTCACTGTAATCCCCGTTATATTCAAATAATAATCCTTCATCTAACTCAAAAATTTTCGTTGAAATATTATCTAGAAAATATCTATCGTGCGTAATTACTAAAATACTGTTGGGATAACCTTTCAAATATTTTTCCAACCATTTAATAGTATCAAAATCTAGGTGGTTAGTAGGTTCATCTAGCAATAATAAGTCTGGAGTTTCTATTAGAACTCTAGCCAAAGATATTTTCTTTTGTTGTCCCCCAGATAGTTCATTGACTTTTTTATTATAATCACTAATACCTAACTTATTCAAAATAGATTTGGCTTGACTAATAACGTTCCAAGCATCTTCCTTTTCTATCTGTTCCTGTAATTTAAACAAATTATTTTGTTTTTCTTCATTTGTTTGATCCAGCTCTAATTCTAATAACGCAAGTTCATATTTTTTTGCTAATTGTATTATTTTAGCATCACTAGAAAAAACACAGTCTAGAACAGATAAATCTCTCTCAAAATTAGCTTCTTGAGGTAAATACCCTATAGTATAACCATTACTATGACTTATATCTTTATTATCAAAACTATCCAAACCATAAATACATTTTAATAAAGTTGATTTCCCTGTTCCATTAATTCCTATTAAACCTATTTTTTCTCCTTCATTTATAGTAAAATCTATATTATTGAATAAAATTTTATCTCCATATGTCTTTATCAAATTAGTTGCTTTATATGTTTTCATTTCTTTTCCTATCTTTTATTACATTAAGTTAATTATAATTTTACCATATAAAATGTAAAAGAAGATAGCAATTATTACTATCTTCTTTTGTATTATTTCGCATCTTGTGATAAATCAACTTTATCTAGAGGTATCACTCGTGTTTTATATTTAATTTTGTGGTATAAGTAGAAGAACAAGAATACAGGTACTCCCATATAAGTAGTTATTATCGCTCCCCAATCAACTATACCTTGCGTTACCAATTTAGTATCTTGACCTATAATTACAACTATACACAATACCAATGCAAGAATAGGACCAACTGGGAACCATTTAGCTTTATATTTCAAATCTTCTAGATTTTTTCCTTGATGAACATAAGCACGTCTAAATCTATAGTGACTTATTGCAATACCTAGCCAAGCTATAAATCCTGTAAGTCCGCTTGCCGCTACAATATAAGTATAAGCGTTAGCACTTGTTAATTGAATTAAAAATACTACTATAACTACTGCTGTTGTTGCTAACAATGAATTTATAGGCGTTCCTTTTTTGTTTAATTTTCCAAATATAGGATATGCTAATTTTTCTCTACTCATAGCATATAACATTCTTGTAGAAGCATACATACCTGAATTTCCTGCTGATAAAATTGAAGTTAATATTACAGCATTCATAACACTCGCTGCAAAAGCAAATCCAGCATTTTTAAATACTATTGTAAATGGTGATTTTGCTATTTCTTCTGCACTCTCTGCTCCCAATAAATCTGGAGATGTATAAGGAATTAATAGTCCAATTACTATTATTGCTAATACATAGAATATTAATATTCTCCAAAATACTTGTTTTACTGCTTTTGGAATAGTTTTTTCAGGATTCTCACTTTCTCCTGCAGTTACACCAATTAATTCTGTACCTTGGAAAGAGTACCCTGCAATTAAGAACACTCCTAAAGCTGCTAAAATTTTACTAGATATTGATGAATCTGTACCTATAAATGGTGCATCTCCAGTAGTAAAATTAGAAAATCCTATATACTCTCCTCCTAAAATTCCAAAAATAGTTAAACAACCTATTACTAAAAATATAATAACTGTTACTACTTTTATCAAAGCAAACCAGTATTCACTTTCTCCATAAACAGAAACACTCAAAGAATTAAGACCAATGATTAACATTAAGAAAATTATACTCCAAACCCAACTTGGAAAAACTCTCATCGGTTCCCAATAACTAACTGCTAAAGCAGAAAGCTCAATATCTGCTGCTACTGTAATAACCCAGTTAAACCAATAGTTCCAACCTAACGCAAATCCTAATGATGGATCAACATATCTAGTGGCATAAGTACTAAAAGATCCTGATGTTGGAAGATATGTAGCCATCTCTCCTAAAGATGTCATTAAAAAATATACCATAAGTCCTATTGATAAATATGCTACTATAGCTCCACCAGGCCCTGCACTACTTATTGCCTGTCCACTAGTCATAAATAAACCACTACCGATACAACCTCCGATTGCAATCATAGTTATATGTCTAGGTTTCAAATCTCTTTTTACTTCTCTTGTCATAAATACTTTTTCTCTCCTTTATCAAAATAAAATGCACGAACTACATTAAATATAGAACGTGCAATGCACCTCTAAAAGTAAAGTAGCTCAACACAGTAAAAACTGTGACAGTCCTATGTTTATTAAACATAGTCCCAACAATATGTCTATAGGGTCAACATATCATTTCGGCGATGTTTCCTTTCACTGCACATCATAGGTTCCTAGACCTCATTACAGTTACTCTTAAAAACCGCGACCTCCACCTCACCTTTAAGTGAGGTTATATTCAATTTTCTTACTTGTTATGTATTATAAATTATATAATAATAAATGTCAACAATTTATTGTGGAAAATTCAAAATTTTTATAATATTTCTATAAATTCATTACTACCACAACAAATTAACAATTTTATTATCTTACATTTAAGTCATACTTTATCAAAAAAATAAAAAACTATTATCTTTGTAATTAACATAGAAATAGTTTTTTATTAATTTCTTATTACTATTTAAAAGACCATTTTTATTATAAAAACTCAGTATTTAATATTACCCACTTACTACTTGATTTAGCTTAGATACTATTACTGCTGATCCTACAACTTTATAATTGACTATATTATCTTTTAAATTTAAAATAATAACTTCGCCTTTATTTAAAATTTCTAACGATTCTTCATTATTATTTTTCTTAGTTATTACTTTTACATTATCTTTTTCTGCTCGTATTATTATATAATTTATTTCTGTCATAATTTTATTTTATACTCTATATCTCTTACCAAATCTATATCTTTCAAAAATATTCCCGTTTTCTTACTAGTAACTGTTTTTGTGCCTATTTTTTTTATTCCTCGCATTGCCATACACATATGCTCTGCCTCTATAAGAACATATACACCTTTAGGATTTAAAGTTTCTTCCAATGCAGATGCAATCATCATCGTCATATCTTCTTGAATTTGTAGTCTACGGCTAGCACTTTCTACTAATCTCGCTAATTTGCTAAGACCCGTTATTTTTTTATTATTTGGAACATATGCTATATGACAAACACCATAAAAAGGTATCATATGATGTTCACATAAAGAGTAAAATTGTATATCTTTCACTAAAATAGGTTCATCATTATCAGATTCAAAAAAAGTATTTATTTCATCTTTAGGATCCACACCCGTTTTAGATAGTAATTCCTCATACATATTTATACATCTCTTAGGTGTATCTACTAAGCCGGCACGAGAAACATCTTCTCCTATATTTTCCAATAACTGCCTAATTAACAGCATTGATTGTTCTTTATTCTTCAATCTTTTCTCCTCAAAAAAAGTTACTGACTAATCAGTAACTTTGCTTAATAATTTTATTTTACTGCATCTTTAAGAGCTTTACCTGCTTTGAAAGCTGGTACTTTGCTAGCAGCGATGTCGATAACTTCGTTAGTTTGTGGGTTACGACCTTTACGAGCTGCTCTTTCTCTTACTTCAAAGTTACCAAATCCAATAATTTGGATTTTTTCACCTTTTGCTAAAGTTTCTTCAACTGTTGCTACGAAAGCTTCTATTGCTGCTGTAGCTTGTTTTTTTTGTAGACCAGATTTTTCTGCTACTTTTGCTATTAATTCTGATTTATTCATTTATATTTCCTCCATTTGTTAGTAGCGGTAATACCACTTTACTTATTAAATATTACCACATTAATATTGATTTAGCAAGCATTTATTGTAATTTATTGAATATTTTTTTCTTTTTCTATAAATTTAAAAATAATTTAATTCTTCTGTAGTTAATCTGGTCATTAAATTCTCTACACCATCATGAATATTTAATTTTTCATACAAAACTTTGTAAATATTTTCTGTAATTGGCATATAAATATCGTTTTCTTTGGCCAATAAATGACAAACTTTTGTAGTTCTAACTCCTTCTGCTACCATATCCAATTTATTAATAGCTTCCTCTAGCGTATATCCTTTTCCTATCAACAATCCACAATTATAATTTCTAGAATGAACTGATGTACAAGTTACAACCAAATCTCCTATGCCGCCTAGCCCTAAAAATGTCAATTCGTTTGCCCCTAATTTTTTTCCCATACGAGTTATCTCGATAAGACCTCTAGTTATTAAAGCAGCTTTAGCATTATCTCCTAAACCTAAACCGTCAATAATACCACAACCTACCGCAATAATATTCTTTAGAGCTCCACCTATTTCAACTCCTATTATATCTTTATTAACATATATTCTAAAATATTTATTTTGAAATGCTTGTTGGGCTAGCTTGTTTAACTCATCATTTTTAGAAGCAATAGCTACAACAGTTGGATGACGTAAAATTAATTCTTCAGCGTGAGAAGGACCACTTAATACACCTACGCCTTTTAGTTTATCACTATATATTACTTCTTCAATAACTTCTGACATTCTAAGATTAGTATTAACTTCTAATCCTTTGGATACATGTATAATAAATTTTTCTTCTGTTAAATAATTATTTATTTCTGTACATACTTCTCTCATAGCCTTAGTAGGAACTGCAATTATCAAAATATCACCGAAACAAACAGCTTCTTTTAAACTATTAGTAGCTTTTAACTCTTCTGGTAATTTTATATTTTTTAAATATCTATTGTTAGTATGTTTAGTATTTATCTCATTGCAAGTATTATTATCTCTGGCATATATGAGTACCTTATGCCCATTATCAATAATAGCTTGTGACAATGCTGTTCCCCAACTTCCAGATCCTATAACTGATATTTTCATTTTATTGCTTCCTTTCAATAACTATTATCTAAATACAATTATAACAGATTTTTTTGAAATATTCATTAAACATATTTTTTAGACAAAATAATTTTAAATTTATAGGATTATCTTTAAATGAAAAGTAGGTATAGGTATATTATAGGTATATTAAAATAAATATATTTCTATTAATTACAATTTATAAATAGCAAATACTTCATTTATATATTTAAGTATTAGATATACCCTTTATAATAAACAAAAAGAACTAGATTTTAGTTCTAGCTCTTTTCATATAGACTTAAATTATTTACCGTTTTTACTAATTTATAATTATTTTCTACTACTTTTTTAATGTAGTAATCAGTAAGTATGTCAAGTCCTGAATACTTAGTCAAATCAATTACTATATATTTAGGATAATTTTTTTCAAAATGCTTTTTATAATCTTCATAAAATATATTTTCATTATAAAATCCAGGTATAAAAAAGTATCTTGTTGAAGACAACCTCTCAGATAATAAGTAAATAGAACCATACATTCTATGACCATATATTCCTGCCT
>NZ_JACBYC010000253.1 GCF_013415425.1 Gemella sp. GH3
ATATATAAGTATAAAAATAATGTATAATTATTTAATGATAATAATTATCAATTAAAACGCAAAAGAGGTTTTTATGAAACTAGATAAACGATCTTTAGCTTCATTTAATATTAAAAATGAAGTTTATCTTATAGCATTCTGTAAGATTTTAATATTTTTATGTACTTTATATTCTACATATAACTTTATTGATTTACTATTTGCAGTAATCAATGATAATATAAACAATTATTTTATTTTTACATTTTTAACTAAATTAATAATAACAACTATAATATATTACACAGCTTTATATTTTGATAATAAGTTTAGTCACAAAATTTCAAAACAAGTTAGAAATTCACTACGCAGAGAAATTTTTAATAAAATAGAAAAATTGTCTTTAAATTATACCGAAGCAATTTCTACTAGTAATTTAATAGTTGCTAATTCTTCATCAATAATAAGTATTGAGCTATACTTTAATAAATTTATACCACAAATATTTGCCACTATGTTTATAGCTATTACTTCTGTAATAATCTTTGGTTCAATAAATTTTTGGTTAGCTCTTGCTATGTTAATATTATATCCATTTATTCCATTATCAATAATGATAATTATTAAAAAGTCTAAAAAATCTAACAAAAAGAATTTTTCTGATTTCTTGAGTTTAGCTGATTTATTTTTTGATAGATTAAATGGTTTTAATGTAGCGAAAATATACGGAAAAGAAAGCAATATTTCCCAAGAAATAGATGAAACTAGCTCAACATATAGGAAATCTACTATGGAATTACTAAAACATCAACTAAATTCTATTAATGTAATGGATGCTATAACATATATTTCTATTTTTATTATGTCAGTAATTGGTATTATGACATTAAGTAATTTCATGTTAGTTATCTTTATTCTAGTTGCTAGCTTTGAATGTTTTAGACCTATGCGAACTTTAGGAGGTCTATTTCATATTTCTATGAAAGCTACTATTGAATTAGATAATATTTATAAACTGTTAGACTATCCCGAAGTAAAAAAAGACAATAATATCAATGTAAATAATAAAGGAAGTTTAACATTTAAAGATGTAGATTATTCATACGATAAACAAAAAAATATTTTGCAAAACATTAACTTACAAATAAAAAATTCACAAAAAATTGCATTTGTAGGAGAGAGCGGTAGCGGAAAGTCTACTTTAATAAAATTAATTATGGGACTAATAAAATCAGATACTGGCGATGTTGTCTATAATGATGTTCCTACATATAAAATACCCTTTCCTAAATTAATGAATCTTATGACTGTAATAACTAGTGAAAGCTATCTTAGTGAAGGAACTATTAGACAACATTTAAGTATAACACCAGACATTTCAGAAAATGATATGCTTATGGCATTAGAAAAAGTTAATCTAAAAGACTTCGTTCTTTCTAATGGTGGACTTGATTACAAAGTGGAAATAGGTGGTACTAATCTTTCGGGAGGTCAACGTCAAAGATTACTCGCTGCAAAAGCCATATTAAAAGACAGTTATATATACATATTAGACGAAGCCGTATCTAATATTGATGATTATAGCAAAAAATGTGTGCTTGATGCCTTTGACTCTATTAAAGATAATAAAATTATTATTTTGATTTCACACGACTTAGAAACTTTACAAAATTGCGACAAAATATTTGTCATTAACAACGGAGAAATAATAGAATCTGGCAAGCATATAGAACTAAAAAATAAAAAAGGACTTTATTCCGAATTGTTATCAAAACAAAAAAATTTAAAAAATAAATTTTTCAATAAGGAGGTTCGTTATGATATCTCTTAAAAATTTAAAAAATTTGCTTGATATTGCTAAAAACCTTAAAAAGCCTTTAATATTTGCTACAGTTTTTGGAAGTTTTGGTCATTTAACGGTAGTTATTTTTACTTTTTTATTAGCTTATATATTTACACAATCTAATATTAATAATTTATGGCTACTAATAATTCCTTTTTTATTAGCTATTTTCAAAGGATTTTTTAGTTATATGGAGCAGTTACTTAATCATTACGTAGCTTTTAAAATATTACATATTCTACGTCTTAAAGTTATGGAAAAATTCAAAAAGCTTTCTGCACATAACTTTATTAAAACAAATTCTGGGGATTATATGACCTTAATAACTAGCGACATAGAATTGTTAGAAGTATTTTATGCTCATACTATTACTCCTTTTTTTATAAATTTAATTCAAACAATGGTAATAACATTATTTGTTGCATTGTTTAACGTGAAACTTTCTATAATAATTTTTATTCTATACTTAATTATAGGTATAGTTGTACCTTTGATTTTCAAAAATAAAGGGCAATATTATGGAGATAATTATCAAGAAAATCTAAAAAATATAAATAATAATTCTGTAGATGAAACTTATGCTATATTTGAAACTATCCAATATAATAACAAATCAAATGTTAATAAGAAGCTTGATGACGAAACAGAACAACTAATACGTGCTTCTTATCAAAAATCTAAATTTCAATTAAATATAACATTTCTAAATTTATTGCTTTACAATATTAGCATATTAATATTTATCTTATCTGCTAACAAATACTTAGAGTCAAAAAGTTTAGTTATATCTATAACTGCTATGTATATAGTATCATTTACACCTATATTGTATATGGGGAATATTGCAGCAACACTAAGTCAAACTATGGCAGCAGGGAAAAGATATTTAAACCTTATGACTTTACCTGAACAACAAAACAACGATATAGATAATATACCATTTAATAAATTAACTATTAAAAATTTATCTTTCTCTTATGATAATAAAAAGATTATTAATGACTTTTCTTTTACAGCTAAAAAAGGTGAAATTATCGGCATTCAAGGGGATAGTGGCAGTGGAAAATCTACTCTTGCTAAAATAATTATGAAATTACTACCTATCAATAATAATTGTATTTTTATTGATAATATAGATATTAATGATATAAACGAACAATATTTTAGAGAAAATACATCAATTATTATGCAAGATAGTTATTTATTTAATACAACAATAAAAAATAATATTACATTATTTGAAGAGTCTATAGACAAAGAAGCCCTTGATTACAGCTTAGATAGAACAAACTTAGCAAAATTTGTTGAAAGCCTACCTCAAAAAGAAAATACTACTATTAGCGAGCGCAGTTCTAATGTATCTTCTGGTCAAAAGCAAAGATTGTCAACAGCAAGATCATTATACAGCAATTCAAAAATATTAATACTTGATGAAGCTACTGCTAATATTGATATATTTAATGAATTAGAGTTATTAAACACACTAAATAATATTAAAAATGATAAAATTATATTCATTATATCTCACAATAAATCAACATTATCTATTTGTGATAGAATTATTAATATTTAAACAAAAAAGCCTAATTTTTAGGCTTTTTTATTTGGAACAGTTGTATATAAAAAGTCTCTGATAATATATTTAATAGTCGTTAAAAGCTAGATATAAAATGTTTAAATAGAAATATAATAAAACGAGAAAAAAGGACTAATTTCTACAAAGATATAGAAATTAGTCCTTAATAAACTTTAAAATATTTTCGTATAAGAGAATAGGGGAGATTAATTACAACTTTTATTCACTTTCGATTAAATCATCTTTTGAACCATTATATATGTCTGTGTTTAATCTTCCTTCCCATTTATCAACAATTACAGCACTCATCATTGATCCTGTAACATTAAGCATCGTTCTTCCCATATCAACTATAGGATCAACACCAAATATTGCTCCTATATTATTCATATAGTTTCCTAATCCTAATCCATTTAAAGTTACAGTTGCGGCAACTGTTGCTGTTCCTGGTACTCCTGCAATCCCTACAGATCCTACAGTAACGACAATTACTAATAACACTATAAATGTGAAGTTAATAGTCTGTCCCGAAGCAGCTGCTAGCAATACACCTAGCATTGCCGGGAATATTCCTGCACATCCGTTCATTCCTACAGTAGTCCCCATAGTAGCAACGAAGTTTGCTGTTTGTGATGAAACTCCCATTTTCTCTTCTAAAGTTTTTATAGTATAAGGTAATGTTCCTACACTTGAGCGAGAAGAGAAAGCAAAAATCATTGTACTATAAGCATTTTTGTAAAATTTAATAGGATTTAGTCCATTAGCAAGTAAAATAAATACATAAACTATTAACATTATTGCCACTGCAATATATAGATTCACTATAAACCCTAATGTACTAGATATAACAGATAATCCGTTACGTATAATAGTGCTTGCTACTAACGCTACAATACCATAAGGCATCCATTTTAAAATATTCATTAAGACACTACTAACAATTGTTTTAGCAGCACGTAAAACATCTACAGCTGGCTTAACTTGGTGTGGATTTTTCTTGTTCAAAAATCTTATTGCAGTAGCTACTAATATACCGATAATAACTACAGATACAATACTGTTGTTAGTTGTCATTACACTAAGTACATTATTCGGTATTAAATCCAAAAAGAATTGTGGGAAACTTTGTGTAGATATTGTTTCCATACGAGTAGCTGTACTTTTTGAAATTTCTCCTGCAAAACTAACCGAATCTAGTGGGAATATATAAAGAACTAATACCGCAACAAGTGCTGATATAGAAGTTGTTCCTAGTAACATAAAGAATGTTTTTCCCGTTAATGATTTTAAATTATTACCTTCAACACCTATAACTACATCTATAATAGATAAAAAGACGATAGGCACTGCTAATAATTGAATTAATCTTAATACTCCTGATCCTAACAATGAATACCAAGCTACTATCTCTGCTTTGGCATAATTAGTATAAAGATCTCCAAAAGAATTTCCTATTAAATCAATAGCAATACCTAAAACTAATCCTGCAACTAACGCAACCATCATACGCTTCGAAAAGCTATATTTCTTTGTTTTCATCCAACGTAAAAACAATATTAAAAATATCAAAACAAAAATACTACCAATAGTAAATAAATTACTTACTTTTAAAAAATTGGTAAAAAATGGTGTATTCACCATAAACATATCCTCCATTTCTTATGTATGTCCATACATATAAATTTTTATCGAAAAATTAATTATGTTTAATATAAAGTGTTTTGTAATAAATCATATACTTTAGGTAAAACTTGCTGTAATTTTACTGAGCCTTTTTCTGTTAGAGTAATACACACTCCTCGACCATCTTTTTTACAACGTGTACGTTTTATATATTCACAACAACTACTTTGCTCCATTCTAACAATCATTCTTGACATTGCACTTTGACTAAGTCCTACTAATTGCTCAAGATTTTGTAGTCTCATTCTTTTATTTTCACTTTTATCTAAAAAATATAAGACATAAAATTCTTTAAGTGTTAGTTTTTCCTCTTCTAATCTTTTTTCAAGCAAATCTTCTGTATTACTAATTTGTTGCGTTAAATTTATCCACCTAGTTATACAATCTTCTACTCCCATAACATAGACCTTTCTATTATTAAAATATATGTACGTGCATATATTTTAGCACAATACATTTTTTTTTACAACTATTATTTTTATTTTAGTTATATTTTATCAATATAACTCATTAATAACAAAAGAAAAAAGAAGACAGTGTTAGTCTTCTTTTCTTCTTAGTAAAGGGTAATTTCTCTGGCAAATTATTAATAATAAGAATATTGCTAATATTATAAATCTGAAGTTAGAATGAATATACATGTAATAGTAAATTCCATAAATAAAAAATAGTAAGTTTATACATAAAGCTACTAATAAAGATTTTCTAGCTATTATTCTTACAACTAATAATAGGATTATAAACATAATTCCTTCTAAAATAATCATAGTTTTATCTCCTTATAAAGAATTACTATTATTTATCTTTTTTGAATTTTTATATTTGTATTTAAACAATATAAAAATAGTATTAAACATTCCAAATAGAAAGATAGGCGATATTAGTTCATAATGTTGCATAGCTTCTATAGGCTTGTATCCTTTTATTATAAATATTGAAGAAAATACTATTATTGCTAAAACAATCATATTAAATATACTCTTATTTATAGCCTTGTTTGTTTCATATTTATTTTTTATTGAATAACTCGTTATTACAGCCCCAAAAATAAATACCAGTAGTCTTAGTAAATATTCATAATTATTCAAAAATATTACCTCCTCACAAAAAACATTATTTTTCCTTTGATTTTAAGTACGCTAATACTTTTATAAAGG
>NZ_JACBYC010000144.1 GCF_013415425.1 Gemella sp. GH3
GAGTTATTATGAGAATAGATATAATTAGTGTTGTAGCGATTTTGTATATTGTAGTAACTGGTTTGGCACTATATAAAATGTATAGCAAAATGAATAAGTTGTATATATTGTATTCACTTTCAGGAATTATATTATTAGGATATAGCACAGTATTATACATCCAACATAATTTGAATAATTTCTGGTATATATTAGTACTTGCATTGATTATGATCCAGTTATCAGCTTTTGAAGCTGGGAAAGTATTTGGACGAATTAATTATACGCATCATATTGTTCGTTTAGTATTACATATTATTTTAATTTATTTTATGATATTTTACTAAGAAGGATTGTAATGAGAGAACAACATACGTTATATTACACACCGCTATGTCCAGAATGTCCACCGTTTATAGCAGAATTAGAAAAACAAGGTATTACATTTGAAAAAGTGGATATTACAGAAAATATCAAAAATTTAAAACGTTTCATACAATTACGTGATAAACGTATAGAATTTGAAGAACAAAAAAAGTGTGGATTTATTGGCGTTCCAGCATTTCATACAAGTGATGACCAATTCATTTTTAATTTAAACGACTTGATGGGAACAACATGTGCACCAACAAATTTTAAAAAGAATTAAAGGTAATGACTGCAATAGATTTATCGCGGTCATTTTTATTGAATATAAAATTAACAACAAAAATAGGCACTTACAATTAAGTAAGTGCCTTAAATTTGAAGTACGAATAAAATATCTTGTTATAGTAACTTAGTATACTCAACTGAATTATCGAAATGATTATTCAATATACATTAATTAAATTTTATATAATTATTCATTTATAATTCTCTACCATACAAATTTTAAATTATTACAAACAAGATTATAACTTATTAAGCACCTTTTCTATATTTTCGTAAAACTATACCTGCAAGACCGATTATAATACCGATAACTACGTTCTGACTAGTATCAGAAACTCCAGTATTTGGTAGTTTAGACGATTGACTAGATTTTTCTGAACTTAATTGAGGGTTATTGTTTGATATATCTCCTGTAAGAGCTGGAGTCCTTGTTATAGTCTGTTCGTTACTTAAATTCGGAACTTCCCCTTGATTAACAGGTGGTCGTGTTTGATTTTCAAAATCTTTAGAATCTGTATTATCCGTAGATTGATTTTGATTTTCTTCATTTGATGGTCTAGCTACACCGTCAAGTTTCTCTTGAGCACTTATTAAATCAGATAACACTTGATCAACGTTAGCTTGACTCGCTAATTCATCAGATAAAATTACTTTAGCAGATTCGATAGCTTGATCGTAAGCTTTCTTAACTTCTTCAGAGGCATTAATGTATTTAACATCTGTAGTTTTTACAACAGATGAGTTTAGAACAGCATTATTAAGGTCTGTAGTATCTGCTTTTTGACCGTTTAAATCATTTTTAGCTGCTAACAAATCATCCAAGGCTTTATTTACTTCTTCTTGTGTTGCATTTTCTTTATTTAATACAAGTTGCGCTAAACGAACCGCTGTATCGTAAGCTTTCTTAACATCTTCAGAGGCATTAATATATTTAACGTCTGTAGTTTTTACAACAGATGAATTTAGAACAGCATTATTAAGGTCTGTAATATCTGTTTTTTGACCGTTTAAATCATTTTTAGCTGCTAACAAATCATCCAAAGCTTTATTTACTTCTTCTTGTGTTGCATTTTCTTTATTTAATACAAGTTGTGCTAAACGAACCGCTGTATCGTAAGCAATTTGTTTAGAATTATCAGCATTGTAATAAACAAATCCTGATTTATTTGGTATGTAAGCCGATACTTCTGTTTCTAAACTTACTTTATCTGTAGCCTTACCATCTAATTTTCTTCTTGCTTCTTCAAGATTAACTACTACTTCATCAACTTTAGCTTGATTATTTTTAGTTACAAGTACCTTATTTGCTTCTTCTAAAGCCTTTTTATAAGCTTCTTGAAGTTCTGAACTAGCATTGTAGTAATCTGCTTTGCTTTCTAATCCTACTAAATCATTAATCAGATTTTTCAAAGGAACTTTGTTAATCAATGTTAATTTTTTAAGATTAGATTTATTTTCAAGTACTTCTACATCCAATTCTTCTAAGAATTCATATCCTTCTGGTAGTGTTGGAACAATCGTGTAGTTTCCAACTGGAACAAGTTTTCCATAATCAGTATTAGAATACTTAGCATTTGGCAACTTAATCACTTGACCATCAGCAGTTTTCAATTCGATTGTTGATCCTGCAGGCAGTAATTTATCAACATCTAAAAGTAAGTTGGCTTTATTTTTCAAAATCACATAGAAATTAACATTACTGATGCTATTTTCTTCAGAAATTGTAACAACTTCTTTCGTCTCACCTACTAGACTTGACCATTCTGTATCATATAAAAATAGATCAAATGTATAAGTACCAAATGGTAGTTTAAGAACACTAATATCTCCACTATATCGTGGTAATTCTTCAACAATATTACCTTGTTCATCTTTTACCGAGTAAGAGAACACTACTGATGCTGGACTATTTGTATCTTTATTTATAACCTTAACAGTTACTAGTCCTTTGTCATTTCCAATATCGATTAACTTCTCTACTTTTTCGTAACTAACATTACCTGCATAATCTTCAACAGTGTAATAAAATTTTGAAATGTCTGCAAGATTCAATGGAAGAGTAAATGATCCATCTTCGTTTTGTGCAACAAATACTTTGTTATCAGTTACAGTTACATCACCATTTTCTTT
This sequence comes from Gemella sp. GH3, assembly GCF_013415425.1. Classification (GTDB taxonomy): domain Bacteria; phylum Bacillota; class Bacilli; order Staphylococcales; family Gemellaceae; genus Gemelliphila. The sequence goes on from NZ_JACBYC010000144.1 coordinate 2,764, forward strand.
AAGAGAAGTCTTAGTTGTTATACCTCTATCATCTTCTACCAAATAAAATACTTGCTCTCGGAAAATACCAGATTCTCCTTTTTCAATAGCTGGACGTGGTTTAAATGTCATATTTGTTTCATCATAAGTTGCTGTAGTAATAACAGGCGATTCTCTATCAACAATAACATCAAAAACCATAGTCTGTACATCTGCCCCTGGAACTTCAGATGAATATGTCAGCACATATTGATACTTACCATCTTCCAATTTATTACCTTCGTTATCTGTACCGTTCCACGCTGTAGGATAAACGATACTTGATTTTGGATTGTTAGAATCCCCACTATAGAAGTTCTTGTCACCTGACTGAGGTTCACTTACCCAAAGCGGATTTTTACGATTTGTATCATCATCCTTATAAACACTAGCTACTAAATTAGTATAGTTTCTTAAAAATACTCCTTTGAATGCAAGAAAATCTTGATTATTATCACCATTAGGTGAGATAGCTAAATGCGCTTTACCAGATTCATCAAGTTTCAGAACGAAATTTCCTTTCTCATTTCGGAATGTTCCAAGAGTTTTCATTTCAGAATTAGAACGTTTGTTTGTAGAATAAATTAACTCCGTACTTCTTGTAATAAGTCCTGTGTAATTTCCTGTGCTCCCTATTCTATATGGTTGATTTTTAACAGGTTCAAAGTAGAATCCTCCTTTACCATCAGCGATAAGATTATAAATAGGTTCTTCTACAACAGGTAGATTTTGGAATTCTCCACGGAATCCAACATATGGAATACTAACAATGTCGCCACCGTCAGCCACATCTTTAAAACTAACAAAACCTTCAAGATAATATCCATTCTTCATTAAATTCGTTAATTCTTCAGAGAATTTTGAGGCATCTACATTAATTGTAACAGTTGTACTTGAATTTGCTTTAACAGTAACGCTCTCGCCAGGAATTTCTGCCAAAAGACGTGGATCCAATGTAATCAAACCTTCTTCAACAGTGTCAGTAGTTAATTGCGTTGAATAATTTAAAGTCTTATCTTCATTTGTAATATTATGAAGTGTTACTTTGAAACTAAATGTATCCTTAACATTTCCTAAAGTAACGCTACTGTATCCATCTTCTCCAGTTAAGTATAAACCAGTAGAAATAGCTGCAGCTGTATCAACAATTCCTGCTCCTTGTTGACGTGGTGATGTATATGCACCAGTTACTTTATTCACATGAGCTTTCGCTGTTGACATAAGTAAACTTTTTACTAAAGACTCTATTTCCTGTGGAGACTTAGTTGGATAAGTAGATTGTAAATATTGTTTTAATAATACAGATGCACCTGCTACGTGCGGTGATGCCATACTAGTTCCTTGCATATTAGCATAATCATTGTCATTTACCGCAGCATAGATAGCACCTCCAGGAGCAGCTAAATCTGGTTTTAATTCACCATCTGCAGATAGACCCCAACTTGAAAAGTCTGAAAGAAGACCAGCTTCTGGATTAGGACGAATATCAGTTTCATTGTTAAATAAAATCTTGTATGAATTGGCTGCTAAAGCTTCTCCGAATTCAAATGGAATAAAGGCAGATGGAATATCAACAGCAGTTTCATCAAGTGACATACTGACATTTGCTTCTCCAGGACGATTATTAAATATAACAACACCTGCTGCACCAGCAGCTGTTGCGTTGGCTACTTTTTCTGAGAATGTAATAGTTCCTCGTTTAATAAGAGCAAGTTTCCCAGTTAAATCTAGTCCAGCAAAATCAGAAGCTTGACCTATTCCTGCATATAAATATTCATATTCTTTTCCAGTTTCAAATTGTACAGCACTTTTCTCTGGATTACTAAATGAACTCTTACCATAGTTCAAATCTGCATTATCTTCTAATCCGACAATATTAATAACCTTGCTACCAACAGTGCTATTATTATAAGAAGCGACAGAAATTGCGTCACGCGCTGTTGATGGAGATCCTACTAATCCATAATCTGGATTGTACGCATTTGGTTTTGAATGACCAGAGCCAAATGCTCCGTCATTACCAGCTGCAATGACAACAGAAACCCCTGCACGACGAGCAGCCTCTATAGCTGCAGTAACATTCTCATTCATATTAACTAGAGAGCCATTAGCCCCTCCTAAACTAAGATTAATACTGTCAGCTCCTAATTTTACAGCATCTTCAATTGCTTTCACATACAAGGCAGCACCAGTTCTACTATTAAGATCAGAGAAAACACGCATAAACATAACTTGTGCTTCAGGAGCTACTCCATACATTAATTGTCCTGCTACTTGTTGCGTTGGATTTCCTGCTGCTATACTGGTAACATGCATACCATGAGAATTTTTGTCTTTTTCTTTTAAGACTGTATTAACATCAACATAATTATAACCAAATATGACTTTATCATTAAACCATTTACCATATGTAATTCCAGCAGCCTTTTTAGCAGTTTCTAATTCCTCTTCTGTTTTATACTTTGCAGTTGAAGAATTTGAAATACGTAATACATCATGATTAACATCTAATCCAGAGTCGATGATTGCAACAACCATACCTTCTCCCTTGTAACCACTATCCCAAACTTTAGGTACTGTGATAATATTATTACTATCGATATTTTGTGGTTTTACTTCTTCATTACCTACAGCATTAACTTTATCAACTGTAGATGCGTTTGTTTCTTTTACTATCTCTGGTTTTTCTGTACTTTCTGTACTTCCTTTACTTCTATCTATTTCTTTATTAGAAGTATTTTCTAAAGATTCAGTATTATCTACGACATCATTTTCTGCAACAGCAGAGTTTGCTATATCCGAATCGTCCTCTATTCCAGCAGGAACAGCAGCTTCTACTTGTGGTTCTGAAGAAGTAACTGGCTCATTAGCAGCTTTTGATTGTGTTCCTCCAAATAAGAACACTGCTCCTAAAAGAACAGATACGGTTCCAACTTTATACTTTCTAAGCGAGAAAGTTTCTTTCTTTTTCATAATTTTCCTCCTAATTTTCATATTAAATTATCGGCAAAACCAATAAATATATTAAAGCATAAATTCATTATATTTGCAAGTATATTCTGGAAATTAAATTATTTTTTCAGAATATTTTTTTAATTACAATAATACACTATTAAAACATAATTAATACCTTAAATAAAATAATGTTAAAATACTATCTATTTAGCTAAAATGTCCCATTATATATCCCCTTTTACCTTACAAAACAATTTTTTAACTACTATAATCAAATATCTAACTAAAACAACATAAAAAATATTAGCTCTATTAATATATTGATATCAATTTACTTGCCAGTCACATTTAATATATTTGGTTATCGTATTCTACTTTTT
>NZ_JACBYC010000110.1 GCF_013415425.1 Gemella sp. GH3
TTTTTTTAAGAGACAGAATATTCTATCATCTTCTTTTTCTTTTGTCAATATTTTTTTGAACTTTTTATAATTTTTTTTTTTTTTTGAGAAATATATCTTCAACGAAGATGACGTTTATTATTATATAGCTTTTATTTTTCTTTGTCAACACTTTTTATAATATTATCATAGAAAATAATACTCCTATTTACTAAATAACTTAATAACATATTTTTTATTTATTAATTTATTTTACTTCTGGTTATAATATAAATAATAGTCTCTTCAGAAAATGACAACATAATCTGAAAAGACTAATTTGTAAAAACTATCTTACTTAATCAAGTAATCAATAAATAACCATATAAAAGTATCTGGGTAATTTTATCAAATAAATAAGAGTATTATTATTTATAGAAATCAAATAATGTTACAGGCATATTCCTTTTATGCTCTGATTTAAGATAATGATGTTCTATTTTTGACTTTATTTCTTGTGGTAAACTTTTCCCTTCTAAATAATCATCTATATTATCATAAGTTACCCCTAAGGCTACTTCGTCGGCTAATGCCGGTTTATCTTCTTCTAAATCTGCCGTCGGTGCTTTTGTATATAAATGCTCAGGGCATTTTAGTTCTTTTAGTAGTTGTTTACCTTGTCTTTTATTTAATCCATAAAGAGGCACTATATCTACTCCACCATCTCCATATTTGGTATAAAAGCCTGTTATTGCTTCTGCCGCATGATCTGTTCCGACAACAATTCCCTTATTCATAGTTGCAATAGAATATTGAACTTTCATACGTTCTCTTGCTTTTTCATTCCCTTTTGCAAAATCACTAATTAAAATTCCTGATTGCAACAAGCTATTATAACTAGCATCTACTGCTGACTTTATATTAACGATATAAGTAATATCTGGCTGTATAAATTCTAATGCATCTTTACAATCTTCTTCATCAAATTGTTTTCCGTAAGGCAACCTTACTGCTATTAATTTGTAATTATCATTTCCAGTTTCATAGCGAAGCTCATCTATCGCTAATTTGCAAATTTTACCACATAATGTCGAATCTTGACCACCTGATATCCCAAGAACTAGACTTTCTATAAAAGAATTTTCTATTAAATAATCCTTTATAAATTTCTTTCTAGTTTCTATTTCTTCTATAGAATTGATAGCCTGCTTACACCTTAAATTAGTTATTATTTCTTGTTGTAAAGTCATAATATACCTCTTTATTTAATATCTTTTTTTAAACTATTTAAAATTTCACTTCTATTTTCCCAACACTTATAACTAAGATCTACTGGATAAAACTCTGGATTTAAAATACGAGTGTACTCCATCCAGAATAAATCTTTACTTTGTTGAAGATACTTTTTGCTAGATTCAATACTAGGAACATCATAAACTTGCTTACCTTCAATAAAAATATCTTCATGTAAATCTATAGCTGTAAAGTCTTGAACTTCTTTTGACAAATATGTATGTGTAGGATGGAACAATTTTATACTGTCATAAGAGTTAACATCTTCACTTTCTAGAGCAATATAATCTCCTGCTGCCATTCCATTTTTATTGTTTATTATTCTATAAACTTTTTTTATACCTGGAGTAGTTAACTTAGCTGGATTTTCTGAAATTTTCAGTCTATCTACCATTACTCCATTATCGTCTTCTAAACAAACAAGTTTATAAACGCAACCTAACGCAGGATTTTCATAAGCTGTAATCAGCTTAGTTCCAACTCCCCAAACATCAACCTTAGCACCTTGTTGCTTAAGGTGTGTAATAGTTCCTTCATCTAAGTCGTTAGAAGCTATTATTTTTGCATCTTTGTATCCTGCGTCATCTAGCATCTTTCTTGCCTCTTTTGATAAGTATGCTATATCCCCAGAATCTAATCTAATACCTTTGAAATTAATCTTATTTCCCAATTCATCAGCAACTAATATTGCATTAGGAACTCCTGAACGTAGTGTATCATATGTATCTACTAAAAAATAACAATCTTTGTGATACTCTGCATATTTTTTAAATGCTAATTTTTCGTCTTGATAAGCCTGTACAAAAGAATGTGCGTGCGTACCACTACAAGGTATATCAAAAAGTTTCGCAGCTTTCACATTACTAGTGGCATCAAATCCCCCTATAATAGATGCTCTAGCTCCCCAAATAGCCGCATCGAATTCATGAGCACGTCTAGTACCAAATTCAATACAAGTTTCTTCTGGGCATATATGCTTGATTCTCGAAGCTTTTGTCGCTATTAACGTCTGATAATTAACAATATTTAAAATTGCAGTTTCTATTAATTGTGCTTGAATAAGTGGAGCCTCTATTCTAATTAAAGGTTCATTACCAAAAACAATCTCCCCTTCTCTAACAGATCTAACACTTCCTGTAAACTTCAAATTAGACAAATACTCTAGATAATCATTATCATATCCCAAAGTAGCCAAGTAATCTATATCATCTTTGTTAAACTTAAAATCATTTAAATAATCTATAATTTTTGCTAATCCTGCAAATACTGCATATCCTCCACCAAAAGGAGCTTTCCTAAAATACACATCGAAGTAAGATTTTTTAGTGTGTATTCCATCTTTAAAATAAACATACCCCATATTTATCTGATAAAGGTCTGTATGTAGTGCATGTCCATTATATTTTTTATCCATAATAATGTCTCCATTTTTTCTTAAAAACTTATATAGCTATTTTATCATACTTTATTTATTTTGGTCTAATTTTTTTAGAAAATTACTAGAAAACTCTAAATTATACATCTAAATTAATAAAAGAACTGCATAATCACAGTCCTTTTTTACACATAATAAATATTATTCATTGCCATTCGTTGTACTATTTGTACTATTCTTTTGATTATTTGTAGTGCTAGTTTTTTCACTATTCGAATCATTATCAGAGTCTTTATCATTAGAATCTTTTTTGTTTGAATTATTATTTGATTTTTTCTCTTGTTCTTCTTTTAACTTCAACAACCTATTAACAATTTCGTCATTTAATTGCTTAGAAGTATCTATTTCTCCGTTGTAATTATTATCCATTATAGAGTTTTGGAGATAATTTTCTTTAATAGGCAAGTTAAAAATTAATTCTCCCGAATAACTTATAGAATATTCTTGGCGAACTAAATCTGTGATAAAATAAGGATCTTTCAATTTGTTAATTATCAGTTCATTATTTTTTTTATCTTGTTGTAGTTGTTGTAATTGTTGCTGCTGTGATTGTATATTTAATTCAACAGCTTTCTTCTCTTTATAATAGAAAAAAGTTCTTATTAATGTTGCTGACAATACAACTAGACATACAGTCAAAATAATAGATACACGCTTTTTACGATATTGTTCTTTGGCTCTACGTACATCTTGCCTAAAACTTTTATCATCTCTATTTATAATTGTCTTTTTATTATCAGACATCAATAATTCTCCTTTCTAAAACTCTTTAACTTTTTCTGATATAACTCTAAACATTTTTGAAGCATCTTCTTTTTTACTACTATCTTTTAGTTCTAACACTTCATATTCAACTTCTTTTTTAGCAAAAAATATGGTAACTCTATCTCCTACATTCAAAGCAGTAGATGCTTTTGCAGTCCTACCATTTACAGAAATATATCCTTTTTGACATATTTCATTTGCTATTGTTCTTCGTTTAATTATTCTCGAAACTTTTAAAAATTTATCTATTCTCACCTTAAACTCCTTCAATTGCGAAAATTAGAACTAACTACATATAATTATTACATATTAGTACTAGTTACGCAAATATTTTTCATAAATTTCAATATAAAATCGAAGACAAGATTACTCTCGTACTTCGATTTTGTTTATCTTATGACCAGTTTCCATTAGTAAATACTGGTATTTCTTTTTCGTCTTCTGTTATACCTATGATATTTGTAGTAGCATCTCCTATCATAAAATCAACGTGAATTAAACTGTCATTAGCTCCAGCAGCAGCTAATTCTGCTTCTGACATATTTTCTCCATTTTCTAAACAAGTAGGATAAGCTTTCCCTAAAGCAATATGGCAAGATGCGTTTTCATCATACAATGTCTCTAAGAAAAGAATATCTGTGTTTGATATAGGAGAATCAAATGGTACTAATGCTATTTCTCCTATTAACCTAGATCCTTCATCTGTTTCTATCAAGTTTCTCAGAACTTCTTCTCCACGTTTTGCAGCAAAGTCTACAACTTTTCCATTTTCAAATTTTAACCAGAAATCGTCAATAATAACTCCTGCATAGTTTAGCGGTTTAGTATTATAAACTATTCCATTTGTTTCATCTTTGTGCGGCAATGTAAATACTTCTTCTGTAGGTATATTAGCAACAAATCTTTGTCCAGTCTTACCTGCTATACTTCCTGCACTTTGCCAAATATGACCCTTAGGCAATCCTACGTATAAATTTGTACCATTATCACTCGTTATATGAATTTTTTTGAACTTACTATTATTTAAAAATTGTCCTTTTTCATCTAGTGTTTTAATATGATTTTCCCAATTTTCTACTCCATTTTCGTCAATACGACAAGCACTTAGTATTAAATCCCAAAGTTTTAAGTATCCTTCTTCGTCAGAAAGATCTGGGAAAAGGCGTTTTGCCCATGCTACTGAACTTGCAGCAGCTATACTCCAAGGACATTCATTATTCATAAGAGCAGCCATAAAGTTTCTTAAAGCTTTTGATGTAGCAATAGTTGAAACTTTTAATTTATCTTTATCAACATCTGCCAAAATATCGGGATCATCACTAATTATTGATACAATTGCAGCTCCTTGTTTTACATCTTCTTCATATTTATCAACAAACCAACTAGGTACTTCTTCTAATGTTTCTTTTGTTTCATAAGTAAGTTTTTGTTTAGTTAATTTTTTATCACTCCAGTCTATACGAACTTCTTTCGCATTTAGTTTGTAACATTCTTCAGATACTGCCAAAGCAAAATCTCTAGCCTCTATACTCGAACGGATTACAACTTTTTGATCTTTTTGAACGTTTATTCCTATTTTTGCCACAACAGCAGCATAATTTTGTATTCTTTCTTGTAATGTCATCTACCTTGCTCCTTATAATTATTTTCTATCTATTATATCAAAATAACTGAAATTTTTAAATACATTTCTGTAAATTGTATAACTTTAACTATCCAATTATCTATGTTATAATGATAAACATATTTTTGCAAAGTAGGAATTTTTATGACACAAAACAAAGATTTACTAATAACAAAAATTTTATTTTCTGTATACTTAATATTCCTTACATGGATTATTATTTTTAAAATGGAAGCAGATATAATAGCATTTTTAACAGAACCTGTTAGTCGTACAATCAATACTATTCCTTATAAATATATGAATCCTATGGAAGTATTCTTGAATATTCTAATATTTATTCCATTTGGAATATATTCTAGCGTAACTATGCCTAAAACTAATAATTTTAACAAAATATTTTTAGCATTTACACTCAGCTTATTTTACGAAGCAAGTCAATTTATTTTTGCTATAGGCATGACTGACATTACCGACTTAATAGATAATACCTTAGGTGCAATTATAGGTATAATTATTTTCAAAATATTTGATTCATTATTTGAAAGATATACAAAAAAAGCTATTAATATTATTTCCGTAGCAATTATGTTTATCTTTATTTATATTATTTACAAATATTCTTTAATTTAAAAGGAGAAAATTAACTATGCTAATTTACGAATACCCAAAATGCTCTACTTGTAGAGCTGCTAAAAAGTTTATAAACGAAAAAAATATTGATGCAAAGTTTATAGACATAACAAAAGAACAGCCATCAAAAGAAGATATAAATAAAATTTTAGAGCAATTTAATATAGATATTAAAAAACTTTTTAATACTAGTGGTCTAAAATATAGAGAACTAGGATTAAAAGATAAACTACCTACTCTTAATTTAGAAGAAAAAATTGATATTCTCCTAAGTGAT
>NZ_JACBYC010000073.1 GCF_013415425.1 Gemella sp. GH3
ATATAATACACTATATAACAGAGGGATAATATAATGTTTGAAAATTATTAAATAATTTTTGGGTACTTTAATAAATATTAAACTGAAATTAATTAAATTTTTAAACTTTAATGAAAATATTATCACGAAAATTATTAGTAAATATGAGCAAAAATAAATAAAAACTGTTCTAATTAAATAAAATAATTTCGAATATACTTAACGCGAAATGAATATTATAAACAATAAAAAAAGATTGTTGTTAAATTCTAACAACAATCTTTTTAATATCACTTTTTAACTACAGCTACTTGTCCCATCTTCTACAAAGTCTCCTAAAGAAGCTGTTTCTTCTTTTAGAAATCTATACACCCTCTTATCAGAATCACCTACAAAATGAACAGTTCTAACTTTATCTCCCAACAGAGTTCCATCTTCTGACAAAAGTTTATTATCTACCAAACGACGCTTTATTTCTCCTATAATATGTGTATATCCACTATCTTCGACTATTTTATTAACCACACACTCTAAAGATAAAAAGCATTCATCTATTAACGGGGTATCCGTATATTTACCTATAGTATAAGGCAAATCTGCTTGCTGTAATTTATTATGGTTACTAAAGAATCCGCAAATTTCTATTTCTGTCATTAAGTTATCACAAGGTAAATTCACACTAAATTCACGATATTTTTTTATATACTTAGCCGAACAGCTATCCGATCTTAGACATATAGTTATTGTATTTCCTAACGTATATGAAGAACTAGTCGTTGTTGCATTGTATTTGAATTTATCATCCTTATACCCTACAAGTATAACTGGGAAGCCGTAATAAAGCTTAGTAGTATTTATCTCAACTTTATTTTCACCAAACATACTAATCTCCTCTTCTTGCCACAAATATAATTTTATTATCATCTGATAAATCTTCTCTAAAAACATAATCATCAAATGTTACTTGCTTTATTTGCTCTAACGTATAGACATTATTTTCCATTAGTTTAGTAACAAAACGTCCTCTAGCTTTTTTCGAAATAGTAGAATGTGTTTTTAACACATTTCCAGCTTCTTCTTTAAATATTATTTTTACAAAATTCTCTCTAATTTCCTTAGAAAAAACTTCTTCAAACTCACTAGACAATAAAGATACAACCAAATCTTCATCTCGAACAAAATCATCAAAACTATTTCGCCAATAAGTCTTTAAATTTTTATTATTAACTTTAATATTTTGTAAAAAATCCAACCTATGTTCTGAAATTTTATCGTATACATTAATAATACCATAAAGCGACGATGTAATAAAAACATTAGAAACTAAGTAAGCTTTTTCCTCATCAAGTAAGTTATCCCGTTTCATATTTCTATACATCAATCCATCAAATAAATGGATAGCTTCATAACTATATGACCTTTCGTCAATCAAGTCTAAAATTCTACTGCGCTCTACTTTAGCAGAATCATATTTTATCTTATAAAGTTTTGACAATTGATCTATAGTAAATTTATTTATTTCCCTTATAATTTCTTTACTTTTTTCATTTAATTTTTGAAATGGGTATTGTACCCCTTTACTATTCATTTCTTTTGCCGTTGGTATTAAAATTTTCATAATTTTCCTACAAATAAAATTTCTTTATATTTTTACTCTTTATAGGTAGTAATTATATACAAAAATCACTTATTTTGCAATTAATCTACTCTATAAGCAGATATATTGTAAACAATTAAAAATTTTTTTATAATATATTATAAATATTATTATATTTCGGAGGAACAAAATGAAATTTGAATTACCTGAACTACCGTACGCTTATGATTTTTTAGAGCCTGTTATTGATGAAAAAACTATGGAAATTCATCATAGCAAACACCACGCTACATACGTTAATAATTTAAACGCTGCATTAGAAAAATACCCTGAAATTGACTTTAAATGCCCAGGTCAATTAATGAGAAATATAAATGACATACCTGCAGACATTAAACAAGCTGTTATTAATAATGGTGGTGGCCATGTAAATCATTCTTTATTCTGGAAATCTCTAACTTCTCCAGATACATCTAAATTTGAAGGTGATATAAAAGAAAAAATCGATAGTGATTTAGGTGGATACGATAAATTCGTTGAATTATTCACAGCAGCTGCAACAACTAGATTCGGAAGTGGTTGGGCTTGGTTAGTAATAAATAAAGATGGAAAACTTGAAGTTGTATCAACTTTAAATCAAGATTCTCCACTAATGGAAAATAAACGTCCGTTATTAGGATTAGACGTTTGGGAACACGCTTATTACTTAAATTATCAAAATAGAAGACCAGATTATATTAAAGAATTTTTCCGCATTATAAATTGGGATGTTGTTAATGATAGATTAGAACACGCTAAAAATTGCGAATGCTCTAGATAAAAATAACACATTAATTATACCTATACATAAAAAGCTAACAGTAACTTTTAAAAGTTACTGTTAGCTTTTAATTTATCTTTATATTAGGAGGTATGTCATAAACTACCGAATTATCAGGTATATCTTTCTTTACTACAACATTAGCTGCTATTTTTACATTATTACCTATAACAATGTTACCTAAAATTTTGGCTCCTGCACCTATCATAACATTATTTTTTACAGTAGGATGCCTTTTGACTGGATCAAACTTTGTCCCTCCTAAAGTAACACCATGAAACATAGTAACATCGTCTCCTATTTCAGCAGTTTCTCCTATGACTACTCCCATACCATGATCTATAAACAATCCCTTGCCTATTTTAGCTCCTGGATGTATCTCAATACCAGTTAGTCGTCTAGCTCTCTTAGCAATAACTCTAGCTAACAAAGGATATCCTGATTTGTAAAGTTTGTGAGCAAAATAATGGTAATTAAGCGCCTTTATATGCGGAAAAGTTAAAAATACCATTAATTTTGATTTTGCACTAGGATCTTCCTTTAGTACCCTTTCTAAATTATATCTTAAATTAACAAAAAATTTCATTACTCGTCAATATACTTTACATCTTCAAACTCAAACATTGAGAAATACTTGTCTGAACCATCTGGAAGCACTGTAACTATATTTTTATCAGGGTACTTTTCAGACACTCTTTTAGCTCCAAGTATTGCTGCCCCAGAAGATATACCAACACCTATTCCTGTAGTTTTCATAAAGTTTTTAGCTTCTTCTATTGCTTCATCACTTGTAATTTTTAATATATCATCCATCAGACTACTATCAAAGTTCCCTGGAACAAATCCTGCTCCAATACCTTGAATTTTATGTACTCCTCCTACTCCTTCCGAAATAGCTGGTGATTCTGCTGGCTCTAGTGCTATACCTAAAATATTAGGATTATGCTCTTTCAAATGCTTCACTACTCCTGTAAATGTTCCACCAGTACCTATCCCTGAAACAAAAACATCTATATTTGGAACTTGTTTTAATATCTCTTCTGCAGTAGTTTTGTAATGATAGTTCGGATTAGCAGGATTATCAAATTGACTTAATATAATCGAATTATCATACTTTTCTACAAGTTCTTTAGCTTTTGCAATAGCACCTGACATTCCTAACTCTTTTGGAGTTAAAATCAACTGTGCTCCATACGCCTTAATTAGTGTACGTCTTTCTACACTCATACTATCCGGCATAACCAAAACAGCTTTATAACCTAGCATAGTCGCTAATAATGATATAGCTATTCCTGTATTACCACTAGTTGGCTCTATTATTAAAGTATCTTTATCCAGCTTACCTTGTCTTTTGGCTTCTTCCAACATTCCCAAAACAGCTCTATCTTTAACACTTCCACCTAAATTATATTTTTCTAGTTTTGCATATATATTAGTACCTTCTAGTTTATACATAGGAGTATTTCCTACAAATTGCAATGACGAATGTTTCATAATATGAACCTCCATTTCTTTTACATAATTATACCATATTTTTCTTTTATTAAACAATATTTTGTTTGAAAAAATAAAAAATAATCCAAAAATAACAGAAAATTCAGATACAAAACTTTATTTTCTAATAATATTTTTGGATTATTTTAATATTATAGTTTTTTTACAAATTCTGATTTTAGTTTCATAGCACCGAAACCATCAATTTTACAATCAATGTTATGATCTCCATCAACTAAACGAATATTTTTAACGCGTGTTCCCATCTTCAAGACCGAAGATGCTCCTTTTACTTTTAAATCTTTTATAACAGATACTGTATCTCCGTCTTGTAATATATTCCCATTGGCATCACGATAGACTTTCTCTTCTTCTGCATTATTTTCTTCTCCAGGCACCCATTCATAAGCGCACATAGGACAAACAAGCATCGCTCCGTCTTCATAAGTATATTCAGAATTGCACTCTGGACAATTAGGTAATGTTGTCATAATATCCTCCATAAAATTTATTAAAATAATCTTATCATAAATAGCCCTAAAAATCTAGATAGCAGTAGAACTTTACTCATATAATCACTTATACTATTATTCTTAATAATTAATCATTTATAATAAACTATTCCTAATTTATAGCTAAATTAATTATATTGATACACAGTATAATTTTTTAATACGATTATTACAAAGAGATAAATATTAATAATGTAATAAATTTCAAAAAACTACATATAATCGATCATATAAAATATTATAACCATAAAAGTTTTATAATTTACTATTTTAATATAAAAGAGACAAATCCAATTGAATTTGCCCCTTTTATAAAATTTCGACTTATAATTTAAAATAAATTATTTATTTTTGTTGCGACGTTTAGTTGTAGCAAGAAGCAATGAACCTATTAACATACTTGCTCCAAGAGCAGTCAATCCAACTGACTGACTTTCTCCTGTATTAGATAGTTTCCCTTGTTTTACACCTAATTTAGATCCTTTATCTTGACTTACTGAAGATACTAAATCTTCTCCAGAAATTGTATCTATTGATCCGTCTGGATATGTAATAGTTGCTGTTCCATCTGCTCCTACTTCTACTTTTGTATTCGTTGGGAAGTTATCTTTGTTTGCATCTACAATCTTATCTTTCACAGCATTTTTCTCATCATCTGTCAAGTTTGTTATATCATCAACTTCTGTTTTTTCTGGAACATTAGGAGTAATACGATCTGCATCTGTTCTGTTGTCTACAACTTTTACTGTTACAGTAATTTCTTCTGTTGATCCATCTGGATACGTTACTACTACTGTCGCTGGTTTATCTCCTACTGAAGACGTATCTACTGGTGTTTTAAACGATACTTTTGTTCCTTTTGGTAAATTACCAAAGTTTTCTACTGAGTTTTCTGCTTTCGGTGTTTCACTTAGCTCTACTGATTGGTCTTTTCCTCTAGGAACATTTTTATCTGCATCTGTTCTGTTGTCTACAACTTTTACTGTTACAGTAACTTCTTTTATTGATCCATCTGGATATGTTACTACAACTGTTGCTGGTTTATTTCCTGCTGAAGACGTATCTACTGGTGTTTTAAACGATACTTTTGTTCCTGCTGGCAGGCTACTAAAGTTTTCTATTGATAACTTAGCATCAAGCGTACCATTTAAGTTAACTGTTTGGCCTTTTCCTACTGGCGATACTTTTGGTTTATCTGGCGTGTCTGGAGTCTCCGGCGTATCTGGTGTATTTACATCAGTTACCTTAACTGTTACTTCTATTTCGTCTGTTGTTCCATCTGGATACGTTACTACAACTGTTGCTGGTTTATCTCCTGCTGAACTTGTGTCAACTGGTGTTTTGAATGATGCTGTTGTTCCTGTTGGTAAGTCTCCAAAGTTCTCTACTGAATCTTCTGCTTTTGGCTCTTCATTCAAGTTAACTGATTGGTCTTTTC
>NZ_JACBYC010000077.1 GCF_013415425.1 Gemella sp. GH3
CATTTGATAGTAAATTTACTGTGATGCTTGTTGGGCGTTTTCCATCTTGGTTATTATTATCTTCCCAAGCTTTTACTCCAGTAACTTGTGTATTTTCTGGCGTGTATTTGTTTGTTATGTTGTATCCATTGATTTCTGTTGTATAACCGTAAACTTGATTTTCTGTTACTGTGTAATTTACTTCTTGTCCGTCTTTATATTTCGGTAAGTTTGTAAATTCATAACTCCAGTTATCTGTTGCACTTACTTCTTTACTTTGAACTAATTCTCCGTTTGATAGTAGATTTACTATAATTTTCTCTGGGCGTTTTCCGTCTTGGTTATTATTATCTTCCCAAACTTTTTGTCCAGATACTTGTGTAGTTTCTGGTGTGTATTTGTTTGTTATGTTGTATCCATTGATTTCTGTTGTATAACCGTAAACTTGGTTTTCTGTTACTGTATAATTTACTTCTTTTCCAGCTTTGTATTTCGGTAAGTTTGTAAATTCGTAACTCCATTTATCTTGCTCAATTACTTCTTTACTTTGAACTATTTCTCCGTTTGATAATAAGTTTACCGTGATACTTGTTGGACGTTTGCCATCTTGGTTATTGTTATCTTCCCAAGTTTTTACTCCAGATACATTAGTAACTTCTGGTGTGTATTTGTTTGTTATGTCGTAACCATTGATTATTGTTTCATATCCAGCAACTTGGTTTTCTGTTACTGTGTAGTTTACTTCTTTTCCAGCTTTATATTTCGGTAAGTTTGTAAATTCGTAACTCCAGTTAGCTGTTGCACTCACTTCTTTACTATCTACTTGCTCACCATCTGCCAGTAAATTAACTGTGATTTTTTCTGGGCGTTTTCCATCTTGGTTATTGTTATCTTCCCAAGTTTTTACTCCAGATACATTAGTAACTTCTGGTGTATATTTATTTGTTATGTTGTATCCGTTGATTTCTGTTATATAGCCAGCAACTTGGTTTTCTGTTACTGTGTAGTTTACTTCTTTTCCAGATTTATATTTCGGTAAGTTTATAAATTCGTAACTCCAATTATCTTGCTCAATTACTTCTTTACTTTGAACTATTTCTCCGTTCGATAATAAGTTTACCGTGATACTTGTTGGTCGTTTGCCATCTTGGTTATTGTTATCTTCCCAAGTTTTTACTCCAGATACTTGTGTAGTCTCTGGTATATATTTGTTTGTTATGTTGTATCCGTTAATTTCTGGTGTGTAACCTTCAACTTGGTTTTCTGTTACTGTATAACTTACTTCTTTTCCGTCTTTGAACTTCGGTAAGTTTGTAAATTCGTAACTCCAGTTATCTGTTGCACTCACTTCTTTACTTTGAACTAATTCTCCGTTTGATAGTAGATTTACTGTAATTTTCTCTGGGCGTTTTCCGTCTTGATTATTATTATCTTCCCAAACTTTTTGTCCCGATACTTGTGTAGTTTCTGGTGTGTATTTGTTTGTTATGTTGTAACCATTGATTTCTGTTGTATATCCGTCAACTTGATTTTCTGTTACTGTGTAATTTACTTCTTTTCCAGCTTTATATTTCGGTAAGTTTGTAAACTCGTAACTCCAATTTTCTGTTGCACTTACTTCTTTACTTTGAATTATATCTCCGTTAGCTAGTAAGTTTACTGTGATTTTTTCTTGGCGTTTGCCATCTTGGTTATTGTTATCTTCCCAAGTTTTTACTCCAGTAACTTGTGTAGTTTCTGGTGTGTATTTATTTGTTATATTGTATCCGTTAATTTCTGTTGTATATCCATCAACTTGATTTTCTGTTACTGTATATGTTATTTCTTGTCCGTCTTTATATTTCGGCAAGTTTGTAAATTCGTAACTCCAGTTATCTGTTGCACTTACTTCTTTACTTTGAACTACTTCTCCATTTGCTAGTAAGTTTACCGTGATACTTGTTGGGCGTTTATTATCTTGATTATCAGCGTCGTTCCACGTCTTCGTTCCTGTAATGCTAATTTTTTCAACAGTATTAGACACCTCGTGCACAGCCAACAACTCTTGATTAACAGTAATTATATGATCTTCATCAGATTTTACATAGCCAACTGGTGCTTTTGTTTCAACTAATTTATATGTTCCCAAAGGAATTTCAGTAAATATCGCATTTCCACTAGCATCAGTAGTTATCGTTTGAATAACCGTACCATCTTCACGACGTAATTCAAATGTTGCTCCAGCTAAGACTTTCTTACTTCCGTCAGCATTAATTTCATCACTCACTTTTAGCACTTTTACATCACGTGTTTTCGCTATAATTCCAGCATTAGCAATAGCCGTTGTTTGTATAGGGTTTAAAGTAAAACTCTCTGTCAAACCATAGCGGTTATCATCACTATCTTCTGTTTTTATGACATGATTATCTTGTACAGTTTTACCAAATTTAGTAACAAACTCTTCTTGCTTATCTTTACCTACAAAACGTACTTTATAATCACCGCGTTTATAAACATCAAAATGGTATTGACCATTACTATCTGTCGTTGTAACTCTTGCTTTTCCGTCTGTATCAACTAGCACCTGACCAGTTGACATATCAATCAACTCAACTGTTCGATTAGCAATACGATCTTCTCCCTCATCCAACTGACCATTATTATTTAAATCTCTAAAATAAGTACCACCAACAGTATATTTAGCAACTGTTATCCCCACTTTATTAGCTTCTGCGTAAATCACTTCATCCGTAGATGTTGCTACTGAATTGTACGCATACGATGATTCTTCTAATAAATCTGTCAACAGGGGTATACGTGTTGGCACAATAAACATAACTTCTTCTTTGGAACTCAAGAATGACCCTTGTTTCAATTTAATTTTAATACTTTTTACTTGATACTTTTTACTTGGCTAAAATCACTAACTTGATCTTTGGTTAGCCATTCTCCGTCACGCACACTTGCTAAGTCTATTCCCTGTAGTGTCAATTGATAAAAAATATCAAATTTTTCTAACAACGTTTGATTTTCCGTAACATCCTCTAAAGCTTTTGTTAACGGTGTTGAAAATTGCGATCCACGTGGCGTGTACTCTCCCGATTGATTCGATGCAATCATATGATCGCCAAGAGCAGGTAATGTATCAATAGTGCTAATAGTTCGCACTTCTGCAATTGTATTGTTAAATAAGCGTAAACCATAATAGACATTACCACCTAAATCACCGGTTACAAGCATTGAATTAGGTTTCGTATCTAATCCAATTACTTTTGATACTAATAGTTCTAATGGCGGAATAAATGTTACTGTTGTTGAACCATATATATAACTTTCTGAATAATCATTATCATCATCTAAATCTAACTGATCAATGTATCTAATATTGTTGTTATCTGGTGATACTATATCATTATCATCATATGTCATATAAGTATATAAACGATGCTGTCCACTTGGAGTATTTTTATCAGTTGTAATAACCGGATTGATTTCAAAATAACCATTACCACCAGTAATATTTAAGTCTCCAAAACTCCAAATAAGCGCTGTCTGTCCAGTACCTTTATAGTTTTCAATAACTTGTGGTTCACCATAAGAAACGTTGTATCCTCCCCAAAAATATCCCTTAGACTTATACTTAAATCCAGGTGGCAACATTGAAATAACTTTAAGATTTTTCACCTTATCAATAGGCCCAAATGTATTTTCATTTATACGATACTGTTGTTTAAAAGTAAATGATGTACCTTCTGCGGTATATGGTAAAACTCTTACTGTTGGAGAAACATTTGTCAACGATATTACTGGTTGAGGTTTCCATACAGAAATATATGAGTATCTACCTTTGTAAACTTCATCTTGACGCTTAGCTTCACTTACATTAGCCACTATTGCAGAGTTAATATAGTCAACACTAGTTGTACCGTAATAATTTTGTCTATTAACATATTCGCCATCACTAAATTTTTGCCATTCGTCATCTGTTAAGTCAACTTCAATGATATATTTAAAATCAGTATTATCAACCTGAATTGGTTCTAAAAACTCAATTTCTAAATTAGTATATTGGCTGGTTGTATCTTCAATGGTAACTGTATCCGTTGATTTTATATTTCGTGCTAATTCAACTTTTGTCCCGTCAGCTTTTATACCATAAAGTACATTTTCTTTTGTATCAAGCTGTGTATTGATAGCTTCATTGCTATTATAAAATTTAAACTTTTTGTAGTATAACCCTTTACGGTCTCTATTTAACGTATCGGTCAATTTATAAACGTGCGTAACAATACCACCAGTCTTATCCGAAAAACTTGATCCATTATTTGTATTACGCACAATACCTTGTTGTACCATTCTTAATGATTCTAAATTTGTTCGTTGAGAATACAACTCTCCTTTAGGTCTAGTAAAATAATAAGTTCCCTCACTATAATTTATTGCACGCCCATCAACATTAGCACTACCATTTAAATTATCTTTCCAAACATCCATACTACCTGTTTGTTTAAAGTAAACAGGTCTAAACTCAATCGGCAATGTTAATTTCTGGAATGTTTGTGCTGGTTCATCTTCATATTTTTGTGTTATATCAACTGTTACATTTAAAATCGTATTTAACGGTGAATTTGTAGCTTTAAAATATGCTTGCCCTGAATTCCAATTCCCAACAATATGTGGATTGGTATACCAATGCCAATTGTCATATATTGTACTTGGTTTATATCGAATAATAGTCAACTTACGAGTTGATGAATCATACTCCGCGTCAACACCAGCTTGAATTTTCCAAGTTGCAATTGTTCCATTTGTAACAGCATTATTTGACATACGTGGTTCGATTGTTTCTGGTAACGTATAGACTTCTTTAACATATTCTACTGGTTTCAATGATAATTTACTGGTTATACCTTCTTGAACTTTTAAGTTAATTCCCACTTTTGTTTCTAAGTTTAGTGGTGTTGTTCCAGTTGCTGTCTCTCCTTCTGTAAGATTAACATTGTATAACAACGTATCACTTTTTAATTTAGTCGAACTATTATCAAATGTATCATCAATCGCACGTGGATAAGAATTACCGTGATACCATTCAGCAATTGCCACATTAGTCATATATTCTTGTTTTCTAAGAACATACGTAATATCTTTGTTATACAGAACAGGTTTACTATCAGCTGTACTTTTTCCATCTACAATTTTTAAATTAATATTAAGTTCATCTCTATCTCGTACAGCTTCTTCATTAACAGCAAATGGAAATGGATACGTTCCACGGAAGCCACCACCAATACGATGAAATTTATATATCACATAATAATTATTTTCATCTTCTGTCTTCTCAGTTTCATAAGCTTCAGCCGAATCAACAAAAATTGGTTTTGAAATTTTGGTTAAGTCACCAACTTTTGTCTTTGGAACCGTCAAAACAACCCAGGGCTCGCTTAATTCTGTACCTGAACCTGATACAGAAATATCTACTGCTGCTGGAACAGTTTCTCTCACCCAAAATTCTCGCTTTTCGTCTACCGTATTATCACTATATAAATTAACAACATTCAAATCAACTTTAAATGTCGTGTTATCGGCATATACTGTATGATTTACTGAAAAACTTGACAACAAAGTTGATATCAATAAAATCCATATTAAAAATATATGCCTTAGTTTATTCCATTTAAAATACATACTCTCTATTCCCTTTCAATAAATTTTTTATTCTACTATTATATAT
>NZ_JACBYC010000049.1 GCF_013415425.1 Gemella sp. GH3
AGTTTTATATTTACTACACTAAACATATATTATATATACAAAAATAATTTCTTTGATTTTAATAATATTAATTATATTGTTACACTAATATTAGTTTTGACACTGTCAATTCTCACTTTATTATTCATAAAAAAGAAAGCAAGAAAACTTACTTTTATATCATCTATATTATTTGTTTTATTTTCTTATATGTTATTTTCACAGTTGAATAAAACAGTAAAAATTTTTGATAAATTAAATGAAAACTCTACTGTTAGTGAACAAATTATGAGCATAGCAGTATTAAAAGATAGTTCTATAAAAAATATAAAAGACTTAGACAATGAAACAGTTACTGCTCCTTTAGCTGTTGACGGAGAAAATATTAATAAATTGTTAAAAAATATAAATGAGAAAGAAAATGTGAACCTTAGTGTAGAAGAAGTTGAATCTTACATAAAAGACTATGAATCATTAATTTCAGGTAAGTCTAAAGCTATAGTTTTAAACAGTGCATATGAAAATTTGATAGAATTAAGTAATCCAGATTATAGTAGTAAAATAAAAAAAATATATGAGTATAAAATAAAAAAAGAAGTAATAAGAAAATCAGGACAATCTACAAATAAAACTATGAATATTTACATAAGTGGAATAGATACCTACGGTCCTATTACTACAGTAGCTAGATCAGATGTGAATATTATTTTAACAATTAATAAAGAAACTAATAAAATATTGTTAACTACAACTCCACGCGATTCATATGTAAGAATAGCTGATGGAGGAGCTAATCAGTATGATAAATTAACTCATGCAGGTGTTTATGGAGTAGATACTTCTTTACATACTTTGGAAAATCTTTATGATATTAATATAGATTACTATACTAGAATAAACTTTACATCTTTCTTAAAATTAATTGATTTGGTAGGAGGAGTAGATGTTTATAATGAACAAGAATTTACATCATTACACGGGAAATATAATTTTCCAATAGGAATGGTTCACTTAGATTCTGATAGAGCTTTAGGATATGTTAGAGAACGATATTCTTTAAGTGGAGGAGATTTTGATCGTGGAAAAAATCAACAAAAAGTAATTACGGCTATTATAAAAAAATTAACTACTACAGAGGCACTCAACAATTATGAACAAATAATTAATGAATTATCTAATTCTATTCAGACAGATATGCCTATATCAGAAGCTATGAATTTAGCTAATGAACAACTTAATAAAAAATCAGATTATACAGTTTCTTCGCAAGCATTGACAGGAACAGGTACTATGGACTTACCGTCTTATGCTATGCCCGGCTATAATCTTTATATGATGGAAGTAGATGATAAGAGTTTGTCTGAAGTTAAACAGAGTATAAAGGACGTTTTGGAAGGAAATTAATATGATAGATATACATAGTCATATAATATTTGGTGTAGATGATGGACCAAAAACTTTAGAAGAAAGTATTTTATTAATCAAAGAAAGCTATAGTCAAGGAACAAGAAGTATTATAGCCACTTCTCATAGAAGAAAAGGAATGTTTGAAACACCTGAAGAAAAGATAAGAGAAAATTTTAATATAATAAAAAGTGAAATAGAAAAAATATTGCCAGATTTAAATCTTTACTACGGAGCAGAAATATATTTTACATCTGATATACTTAACAAATTAGAAAATAATATATTTCCTACCTTAGGAGATACAGATTATGTTTTAATAGAATTTAGTAGTAGTACCAGATATACGGAAATTTATAAAGCTGTAGATAAAATTATTCTTTTAGGAAAAATACCAATTCTTGCACATATAGAAAGGTATAATGAGTTAGTTAATAGTGAAAAAAAAGTACGTAATTTAATTGATAAAGGAGCCTATATTCAAATAAATTCTGCTAGTGTTCTTAAAGTGAAACTTTTTGGTGATTCTCAAAAAGAGTATAAAAAAAGAGCAAAATACTTTCTAGATAAAGATTTAGTTCACTTTGTTGCTACAGATATGCATAATTTAACAAGTAGAAAACCTTATTTTAAAGAAGCTTATAAAATAATTGAAAAGAAATATGGAAAAAAAAGAGCAGAAGATTTATTTGTAAATAATCAAAGAAAAATACAGAATAATGAATTAATATAGGTTTTTATATAGATAAAGGAGAAAGTAATGATCAATAATGGAATAGAAGAAATAGACTTGACATTTCTAATAAAGAAAATTTGGAATAAAAAAATAATAATAGTGGCAACTTCATTATTTTTTGCTGCTATAATGGTTTCTTATAATATATTTATAACTAAGCCAACATATAAAAGTACTACAAAAATATATGCAGTAAATCAAAACGAAAAAGAGAAAACTCTTACTGTTCAAGATATTCAGATAGGAACAAATTTAGTAAAGGATTATCAACAAATAATATTATCATCTGATGTACTAGAGGAAACTATTACCAAAAATAATTTGAATATTTCTCAAAAATCTTTAGCTAATAAAATAGAAATCACAGCACCTAAAGATACGCGTGTAGTAGAAATTATAGTAGAAGATAAGGATGCTAATAAAGCTAGTGATATAGCTAATAGTTTACGTGAATCTTCGATAAAAAAAATAAAAAGTATTACTAAAATTAATGAGATTACTACTATAGAAGAAGCTAAACCTAGCAATGTTCCAGCTTCTCCTAATGTTAAAAGAAATGGAGTTATAGCATTTATCTTTGGATTAGTATTATCAATAAGTATAATAGTAATACGTGAGATATTAGATGATAAGGTAAAAAGACCAGAAGATATAGAAGATGTATTAGATATGATTCTATTAGGAGTAATACCAAAACAAGAGAAAGGAAAAAATAATGACTAAAATAGATATACTTTATAACAAAAATATTATAAGTAAAGAATTATCAGAACATTATACTGCTTTAGCTACTAATATTCAGTTTTTAGGTAAAGATATAAAGAAAATTGTCGTATCGTCAGTTCAAGAGAATGAAGGGAAAAGCACTGTTTCTATAAATTTAGCAAAATCATTAGCAGACTTAGGTTTGAAAGTATTAATAATAGATGGTGATACAAGAAATTCTGTAATGTTAGCTAGATTTAAAGCCAGAGGAAAAGTTGAAGGTCTTACTTCGTATTTATCTGGATCTGTTGGTATAGAAAACGTTCTTTATGAAACAGATGTTAATAATCTTACTATATTACCTTCGGGGCAAATTCCACCTAATCCTACAAGTCTATTACAAAGTAGAAATTTTGAAATTATGTTATCAGCATTTGAAAAATATTATGATTATATAATAATAGATGCTCCGCCTGTTGGTGCAGTTATAGACGCTGCTATTATTGCTAAACAATGTGATGGCAGTATTTTAGTAGTACAATCAGATGCAATAAAAAGAAAATTTGTAAAAAAAGCAAAAGATCAATTAGAACAATCGGGAAGTAAATTTTTGGGAGTAATACTTAATAAAGTTGATATGGAAGTTTCTAGCTACGGGGGATATGGAATTTATGGCAACTACGGAAACTACGGTAAAAAATAGTTATATAATTTTTAAAACTTTGGCAGACAGACTTCTAGCATTACTATTATTGATTTTATTGTTTATTATTCCTTTATTTCCAATTATTTGTTTACTTATCAAACTAGAAAGTAAAGGTCCAATATTTTATACACAAAAACGTATAGGAAAAGCTGGTAAAACTTTTGATATGTTAAAATTTAGAAGTATGGAAGTAGGTTCTGATAAATTTTTAAAAGAACAAATAAAAAAAGGATTTATAGATCCTTTAAACTTTAAAACAGAAGTTACGGATAATTATACAAAAATAGGAAAATTTATTAGAAGAACATCAATCGATGAATTACCCCAATTAATAAACATAATAAAAGGGGATATGTCAGTGATTGGTCCTAGACCTATACAGCAATTTGAAATAGATAACTATGTAAAAGATAGTAAAGAAAATAAAAGTAATATAGAGAAAAGAAATAGAGTATTACCGGGATTGCTATGTTATTGGCAAGTATCTAGTAATAAGGAAAGTATGGGATTTGATGAGAGATTAATGTTAGATATAAAGTATGTAGATAAAATATCACTTATAGAAGATTTTAAAATTTTATTTTCTGGAATAAAAGTAGTTCTTTTCCCAAACAATATTTAGTAAAAAGGAGATATAATGGATATAAAAATATTAATAGCAACTCATAAGGAAAGTAATATTCCTAATTTAGATTGTTATCTACCCGTTCAAGTAGGGGCAGAAATTAATGGAAATATAACTAATTATCAAAAAGATAATACATTATACAATATTTCTGAATTAAATCCTTATTTTTCCGAGTTGACAGCATTATATTGGGGTTGGAAAAATTTAAGTTGTGATTATTTAGGTCTTGTACATTATAGAAGATATTTTGGAAAAGAGAATGTTAAGTATAGAGAAGATGTAGACTTAAATAATTTGGTTATATCTTCATATGACATAAAAGGATATTTAGATAATAAGACGGTTTTAGTTCCTAAAAAAAGAAATTATTATATAGAAAGTTTATATAGTCATTACGCTAATACATTTGATGGCAAACATTTGGATATTACTAAATCTGTTATCAAAAAATTAACTCCAGAGTATATTGATAGTTTTGATAAGGTTATGAGGCAAAAAAAAGGACATATGTTTAATATGTATATAGCACCTAAACATATATCTGATAATTATTGTGAGTGGTTATTTCCAATATTATTTGAGTTGCAGAATAATATAGATACTTCTAATATGACTGCTTTTGAAGCAAGATTATTTGGTCGTATCAGCGAATTATTATTTAATGTTTGGATTGAAAAAAATGGTATAATTACACAAGAATTACCTTTATTAGACGCTTTTAAAGTAAATTGGCTAAAAAAAGGTGGAGCTTTTTTAATGGCAAAATTTTTCAAAAAAAAATATAAAAAAAGTTTCTAAATAGTGTTATTTTGAAAGAGGATTTTATGAAAAAACATATTTTACAAATCAACATACATAATATGCTATTCTTTATAGCTTATGCTTTAGTGTTAGTTGTAGGAATAGTAAATTCCTCAACAATACAAGAATATATAAAATTTGGTTCTAATATTAGATTAGTACTTATAATCTTATCATTTATTTTAATTATAATTAAAATGAATTATATACATAGCA
>NZ_JACBYC010000072.1 GCF_013415425.1 Gemella sp. GH3
GATAATAATTGTCTTTATTTTCTTCCAAAGATTCTAACTCTGCTTGATAATATTTTATATCATAAACTTTCAGAAAAATATCTTTTTCTTTCAATTCATTATTGTAATCAAGATATTTACTAGCTTTTTCTTTTTGAATTGAAAGTTCATTATATCTTGCAGTAACTTCTATAAAAATATCATTTAATCTTTTTATATTGTCTGTTGTTTTATCTAGCTTACTATTAGCTTCTTTCTTTTTATTTTTATATTTTAAAATTCCAGCCGCTTCTTCTATTATAATTCTTCTATCTTGCGGTTTAGATGAAAGTATACTCTCAACTTTACCTTGAGTAATTATACTATAACTTTCTTTATTAATACCTAAATCAAAATATACATCTGTAATATCTTTTAACTTAGATTTTTTCCCATTAAGATAATATTCACTATCTCCATTTCTATAAAGACGCCTAGTTATAATTTTATCATTGGCATTTGTAGAAGAAAATGTGAGAGATACTTCTGCAAAGTTTTTCCCTCTTTTTTCTTCAGTACCAGAAAAGATAACATCTTTCATGCTACTACCACGTAAATTTTTTGCAGACTGTTCGCCTAAAACCCATCTAATAGCATCAATTATATTACTTTTACCAGAACCATTGGGTCCCACAATACCTATTAAATTATTATCTAATTTAAATATAGATTTCGACTGAAATGATTTAAAACCTTGTAATTCTATTTGTTTTAAATTCATATAAATTAAAACTCCTTAAAATATTTTAAACGATTCAATGCTTCTTTTGCTGCCAACTGTTCAGACTCTTTCTTACTCTTAGCTGTACCTGTTCCAAACTTATTATTATCAATTGTTACACAGCTCGTAAAAATTTTATTATGAGAAGGTCCACTATCATCAATTAAATGATAAGATATATTTCCTATTTTTTCTTTACTAGCATATTCTTGTAAATCCGTTTTATAGTCTATAAAACCAAAATCGGTATTATCTTTTATTTCTGCAAATAAAGTATCTTTAAGAAACATTTTTACCACTTCAAGTCCTTTATCTAAATACAACGCTCCTATAAAAGATTCAAAAATATCAGCAAGTAATGCTGGACGTTCTCTACCCCCTATTTTCTCTTCACCTTTACCTAAAAAAATATAATCGTTAAATTTTAATTGAAGAGCATATTTCACTAAAGTTGGCTCACAAACTATTGAAGCTCTAATTTTTGTTAGTTCCCCTTCTGATAATTCAGGAAATTTATTATATAGATAATCACTTATCGCTATTTCTAAAGTTGCATCTCCCAAAAATTCTAAGCGCTCATAATTATCATTTTTTGATAATTTCTTATTTTCATTAATATATGAAGAATGCGTGAATGCCATAATATATTCTTTCTTATATGCAATATCTAAATTAAATTCTTTATTTAAAGTATTAAGTAAATTTTGTAATTTTTTCAATTTTCTCCTCCTTTCTCAATCAATTAATTATAACATAACTCAAGTTATTCTTAACACAAAAAAAGTCCTCACTTAGAAAAACTAAATTAGGACTCGTCTTATTTATATAAAAATGGGGCGGCTGACGGGAATCGAACCCGCGAATGTCGGAACCACAATCCGATGCGTTAACCACTTCGCCACAGCCGCCATAAATAAAAAAAATTGAGATATAAAAATGGCGGTCCCGACGGGAATCGAACCCGCGATCTCCTGCGTGACAGGCAGGCGTGATAACCGCTACACCACGGGACCAAAATACAATCTCAATTCAAATGGTGACCCGTACGGGATTCGAACCCGTGTTACCGCCGTGAAAGGGCGGTGTCTTAACCACTTGACCAACGGGCCAAAATTACGGAGTAGGAGGGATTTGAACCCTCGCGCCAGTTTCCCGACCTACACCCTTAGCAGGGGCGCCTCTTCAGCCTCTTGAGTACTACTCCAAGCTCCACAGGCAGGACTCGAACCTGCGACCCTCTGATTAACAGTCAGATGCTACTACCAACTGAGCTACTGTGGAATAATTAGTTCTTCTTAACAGAACATTTATTATTATACATAGTTTATATAAAAAAGTCAATACTTTTTTTAAACTTTTAGTTTATATGTTGTATGTGTAATATATTTAATTACCAAAACCTCTGATTTTTTTATCTTCTTTTATTTTTTTTATTAGAAACAAGAGTTACTTTACTTTCATCAAAATTATTTTCCTTAGATGACTGTTTTTCTGGTATATAAGGTGGGAATAATAAATATCCTATATATATTTGAATTATTAAGAATAATCCCCCAATTATATAGTACAACCCTACTGCTCCTGCAACTATAAATGAAAATCCTGCAATCATTACTGGACTTATCCATTGCATAGCTTTCATTTGATTTGCCATAGCTTCTTGTCCTGGTTGAATTGGCTGTGGATTTAACTTCATTGTTAGTTGAATTTGAATAGCATATACTATAAATGCTATTATTGGTAAAATATAAGATCTTGATCCTAAATTAAAAATACCTAAAAATGTAGCTTCTTTTATTCCATCTGAATAATATGGATTTAGAAGTGTGAAGTATAATCCTGTCATTACTGGCATTTGTAATAATATAGGTAAACATCCTCCAACACTAAACGGCATAGCATTATGCTTTCTCATAATAGCCATTTGCTCTTTTTGTAATTCCATTTGTGCTGTTCTTATACGCATTCTATCTTCATTAGTTATAGCACGAACTTCTTCTTTCTTTAACTCTGACATTTTTTCTTGTACAACTGTCAATTCTGGGCGTGCTTTCTCCATACCTATCTTAGCATCTCTTTGCTTTTTAGTATTATAAAGCATAAATGGCATAACTATAAATCTTACAACAACTGTAATAAGAATAATTGCTAATCCCCAATTACCTACTAAATCGTATATCCACTTTAAAAATAAATCCATAGGTTTTACGAACGTTTCATAAAACCAACCTTCTCTATCTTCAGCAGAACATCCAGTTAGCGTTATTGTAGTCAGAAGAAATAACGTTAAAACTGATATTTTTTTCTTCAAAATTTTTCTCCTTTTAATTGTATTAATATCTAAATATAAATTATAACAAATATGTAGTATATCGTCAATAATGCACTATAGTATAAGAAAATTATTAAATAAAAATATAACTTTGTAATATCATTTAATTAATAATTCTATAAATCTTTCTCCAACAATAACTTTTTAACTTGTGCTGTATTTCCTACAGATTTATTATTATCATCACTATTTAATTTATTCTTAGAATAGTCATAAAGTTCTTGTAACTCTGTCTCCTTGTTTAATGCAGAATAATCAAAAGAATAAATTTTTTCTATTGTAGTTAATATATTATCTATATTTATTTTTACAAATTTCTCAAATTCACTAGAAGTTAACGTTCTATTCTTATAATGCCCATTTACTTTATTCTCTTTTGTAATTCCAGCAAACATTATCTTACTAGCACTTCTAGCAAAATCTTCTCCTAAAAGTACATCTTGATTTACTAAACCTTTCAACCTAACATTAGACTTATCTTCTGTTATTTGTCTATAAAATATACCTAATACTTGTTCTATTTTTATATCCTTCAATAAAATAGTTGCTATAAGATACGTTAACAGCTGAGAATCTTCACCATTATAAAATTTGCTATATTCAAAATCACTCTTGCTACTTTTGTAATCAATTAATAAGTATTTATTATCTTTTTGATCTATTCTATCAATCTTACCGCGGAAACTTATTGTTGGAATATTATAAATTCTAGGTAAATTGATAAACTTTTCTTTATCATCGTCCTTATAAATTATCTTATCTCCAGTTATAGTAAATTCAAAATTTTTTTCGACTTCTGTAGCTTTATAACCAGATATAGCTGTATAGTAAATTTCATATATTATTAATTTAGTTAGACGATTAATAATAGTATTAAACTCATAATAATTCATCTTTTTAGAATTGATAATTGTCATAAAATCTACTATATTATCGTTAATTGTATTATTAATAACTTCTAATAACAAACTTCTTACTGGTATTAAATACTTATTCTCATCAAATTGGTCTATTTCATCCAAATTAGCAAGTAGCTCTCCTTGTTTTGCAACATACTCCAAAATACGACTATCTTCCATTACAGCGTGATAGAAATTCCCCTTATTAAATGGGGTTATTTCATAGTTTTCTTCTTGGAATATTCCTAAAACTCGTTTAACAAAAAATATGTACGGACTCTTTACATAATCTTTAACTTTGCTACTACTAAAATTAGAAAAACTTTTATTATATTCTAAATATTTTTGTTTATTTTCGGTAGACAAAAAGAATTCATAAACTTCTTTTAAATATTCCATATAACTATTATGATATACAATATCATCATCATAAATTTCATCAACTAACACTCTGTCGACG
>NZ_JACBYC010000068.1 GCF_013415425.1 Gemella sp. GH3
CATTTATAGCTGATTTTCCATTATCTTTCGCTTCTGTTACTGCCTCATTTGTTGTTGATTGGTCTATAGAATTTTTCGCTTTCTCGGCTTCTTTTTCGACTTCTGCCTTAGCCTTATCTTTTTCTTCATCTGTCATATTTGATGCATCTATCTCTGCTTTTTTAGCTTCAGCTGTTCTATCTATTTCTGTTTTAGCATCTGCTTTCACTTTTGATGTTGTGTCAACTGCATTTATAGCTTTTTTACCATTATCTTTCGCTTCTGTTACTGCCTCATTTGTTGTTGCTTGGTCTATAGACGCTTTTGCTTTTTCTGCTTCTTTTTCGACTTCTGCCTTAGCTTTTGCTTTTTCTTCTGCAGTCATATTTGAAGCGTCTATCTCTGATTTTTTAGCGTCGGCTACTCTATCTACTTCCGATTTGGCATCTGATTTCGCTTTTGATGTTGCGTCTACAGCTTTTATTGTTTCTTTTCCAGCTTCTTTCGCTTCCGAAATTGCATTATCTGTTGTTGCTTGGTCTATAGAATTTTTGGCTTTTTCTGCTTCTCTTTCAACTTCTTCTTTAGCTTTAGCTTTTTCTTCTGCTGTCATATTTGAAGCGTCTATCTCTGATTTTTTAGCGTCGGCTACTCTATCTACTTCCGATTTGGCATCTGATTTCGCTTTTGATGTTGCGTCTACAGCTTTTATTGTTTCTTTTCCAGCTTCTTTCGCTTCTGAAATTGCATTATCTGTTGTTGCTTGGTCTATAGAATTTTTGGCTTTTTCTGCTTCTTTTTCGACTTCTTCTTTAGCTTTAGCTTTTTCTTCTGCTGTCATATTTGATGCATCAATTTCTGATTTTTTAGCGTCGGCTACTCTATCTACTTCCGATTTGGCATCAGATTTCGCATTATTTAAGGCGATTTCTTTAGCGTTATTTTCAGAGCCATTTAAATCTGCTAAAGCATTATTAATCTTATTTACAGCAGCATTAATTTCATCTTGGTTTGCATTAGGATTATTTAAAACAATTCTTCCCTCAGCAATAGTTTCATCGTATTTATCTTTTTTATCTTGATCTGCTTTAACGTAATCAATACTATTATGAACTTGATCACCATTACCTACTTTTTCTCTAAGTTCCTCTTTCACAACTACATTAATATTGAATGTTACAGTGTCTGATACATTACCTGCTACATCAGTTGCAGTAACATTAATAATATAATTCCCTGGTGTGCTTGCCGTTCCTTTGATTGTTTTTGTTTGATCATCATATATTAATCCGGCAGGTAAGCCTGAAACATTCACTGTCGCCACCTTAATATTATCATTTGCTACAACCGGAATATTAACCTGGTTATCTTTTTCTACTATTATATTATTAATTGAATCTACTGTTGGCTTTTCATCATCTACAGTTACTGTTGTTGTATATGATGCTACTGCCGTACGCACTACTGGATTCCCTAAATTATCTACTCCTACATTCCAATCTAACCCTATAGAAATTGTATGATTACCAACAAATGTTGATTCTGGAGTAAAAGTTAAATCTCCTGTTAATTGATTTAATTCATATTTTCCTTTACCTGCTACTATTAATTCCGAAACTTTGTTATTAGTAAATGGATCAATTAAATATATTTTATTTACATTTGTAGGTGTAATATTTTCATTAGCTGTGCTATTATCATTACTATTATTTTGTTTAAACAAAATAGTTGTATTTTGAGTTTGCCCTTGCTTTCCTGTTGTTTGTTTATTATCTGTTAGAACCCTTGGTATAATAACTTCTGGAATATAAGATGAATCCATTGTTTTACCATAAACTGTATTAGTGTTTGATAGTCCAGAATTTTCTTCTGCTGTCCAGCCTGTGCTTACTCCGTTTGTGTCCCACGCTCTAATCACTACTCCAATTGCTTTACCAACAAAATCTGAAACTGGCGTAAAGGTAATTTCACCTGTAGTATTATTTAATTTATAAACACCTTCATTATCGACAGTTAATGTAGTATCGTTTACTTCGTTACCATTAACTACAAATTTATAAACCTTGTTACTATCTAGGGCGTTATTAGTATTAACATCATACATACGTTTACCATAAGCATTAAAAACAACTGTTGTAGATTGTTGTTGTCCTTTATTACCAATAGTTTCTTTCTTAGTACCTCTAGGAGGAATAGTTTGTTGAATTTGGAAATCCTCTACTTCTCCTGAATAAGCAAGCCCCGTAGGATTTTCAATATCAGATCTATCTAGAGCAATCCTTACACGTCCACCTAAAGTTAATTTGGTTAAATCTATATTTTGAGGAATATCATGGAATGTAAATTTAATTTTTTGATTATTTCCTGTTACCAAAGCTATATTAGAAGCCTCAGCATCTGTATTAAAAGTTCCGTCACCATCAAAATCAATAAAAGCACGTGCATAAGCATTTGCAGAACCATTATTACTTGCAATAACAGTTAATTCATAAGTAGAATCATCTGCTTTTTTTAGAGAATAATTACCATTAGTATTGTTTCCGTCTTTATCTACTATAGTATCGTCACCCAAAAGCTGCCTAGTACCCTCATCTGCCGTACCAGATTTATCATCACCTTCCCAAGGCGTCATAGACGAATTATTAGTTATAATATCAATATCAGGAGCTACCTTTCCTAAGTATGGTTGTTGCTGATCAGCAGCATTACCTTTAGAAATCGAGTGTGTTGCATTTCCATATGAAGCAGGTGCATCACCTTCATCAAAAATAGCAAAACCTAACATAGCCCCTTGCTTACCTTTAGAATTTAGATAAACTCCTATATTGCTAGCATTACGTGTCAGTACTACTGGAACAGATTGTCTTTCTGAGATTGATGATTTAATAGGCCCAAAAACTTTTGTTCCTAAACCGTCAATATTCTCTCCTCTACTATTTTTGGTATGCCATCCTGGATCTTCGCTCCAAGTAGTACTAAACCAACTAGTAGTTTTCTTTTTAGCACTATCTGGGAAATAATCATTATAACTATTTACAGTATATGAACTCCTAGTGTCTCTACTTGTAAGCTCTGTTAATAACTCAAAGTTCTCTCCATCTGTAGTATATATTTCTAATTCTGAAGCCGTCGGCTCTTCCCCAGTCATTAAAACCACATTTGCTGGTACAACTTTACCATTTAGCTTTGCGGAAACTCTAAATTCAACCCCTACATTATCTCCATTATTTTGTGCTTCTATAACGGTTTTACCACCAGTATTTAGGCCAGAAGCTTTAGCAGATGAATATCCACCTTGCGTAGTTAGGATAATATTAGCTTGTGCATTGGTATTATTGTTATAATTTTTTCCGTTTGCTTTGTAGTTTGCCCCTCCACGACTTCTATACAACTCAGTAGCATTGAACGGTCTTAACTTCGTAACCTCTAGCGTTACTTCATAACCTGGTACAACTTCCTTTACAAATTTTGTTCCTATTTGCAGAGTATTCCCACTACCTACATTAGAAATTGCACTAGTATCACTAAAATCTAAAAATACAATTTGTTTTGCAAGACGCCCTGCTCCTGTACCTAAGTATTTTTTATAATTTTGAGTTGGATCTGTTATTGTTTCATCATTATTTGAACGAAATGATGATCTAGCTTCTGAAATATCTTTACCACTATTATCTACTGGAGGTACATCGTTATTTTTTGTGTCATTTGTATCTTTTTCATGTAAATCATCACTAAAACTAGAAGTTGATTCCACTGGAGTTTTTGATTTCTTAACTACTGTTTTTTCTGAAGTTAATATATCTGTTGTAGAGTCTAGATATTTTATTATAGTAGTTCCATCATTTCCCACTGTTACTACTGATTCTGTAGGTAATTCTGGATTCGCCTTTCTAATAGCAGCTTCTACTGATGATTTCTCGGCAATAGTCAAATTTAACAAATCTGCTACTGGGGTCTTTTCAGGTTCAAAAATAGCTACTTTTTCTTTTTTATTTAATACTTTATCATCAACTTTAGATTCTTTATCTTGTTCTTTATTATATGATAAAGTTACCTCATTCTCACTTGTTGATGTAGCTTGAGCAGTAGCATTTGAATACGCCACTAAAGATACAAACGTTCCAATAAGAACACTAGCTACACCAAAATGATACTTCCTTAGAGAAAATCGTTGCTCCCTTTTTTTATTATCGAACATATTATTTAATCCTTTCATTTACGTATATAAAAAGCTAAA
>NZ_JACBYC010000062.1 GCF_013415425.1 Gemella sp. GH3
AAGCACGCAAAAATTAGCGACTATCGAGCTATATTTAACATAATCAAGCTTAAAACATCATATAAGCAATTTTAAGGTGCTTTTTAGACGTTTTAAACTTAAAATTTATTAATTTATACTCTAAAATAAAAAAAGACGCTAAAACACGTCTAAAAATGGCTAATTTTGATATCCTATGTTTTATGTTATAATTAAAAAGCTATCAACTGAATATTCTACTCTGAAAGGAGTGAACGTAATGCTCGAATTAATTCAATTAATAATTGTTTTATTAATTCTTAGAGAAATTAATAAAAAATAATTAATTAGGAATTACGTTGATAAATATTCGTTTAGTGTTGATAGTAACTGGAGTTTGACGGCTCCAGTTTTTTTTATAAAAAAACACACAGCTAATTGACGGTACTGTGTGTTTATGCTCGAATTATATATATATTTTATATTATTAGCTCAAAGAAAGTCAAGGGCAAGAGTATTTTTTATTTCACTTTGTTCATAAAAAATCTTCCTTGCTTTTCCTATGACTTTCTTTATTTTTCGTTTTAA
Source organism: Gemella sp. GH3 (assembly GCF_013415425.1). GTDB lineage: Bacteria > Bacillota > Bacilli > Staphylococcales > Gemellaceae > Gemelliphila. Next base: position 547 of record NZ_JACBYC010000062.1, read on the forward strand.
TTTCGTCTTGCGAAGCAGACGGAAAGAATATTTTATTTTTTAGTCTACTTCGCTTTTTATTTTAAAACGAAAAAATCGCATTTTTATCCTTTTTCTTTTTTTCTTTGCTCGCTCCGGAAAGAAATATTTTTTTATATTCAACCCTTTTATTATAGCATATTCTTTTGATTTTCTTTAGAAAATATAATTTCAATATTTTTCTATCTTTTTCTTATTGTTTACATCATATTTTTATGCTATGTTTAAATTGTAATAATAATTATTTAGTATATATACTTTGTTTTTTATATATGTAGTTGCAAATGCATATATGTATTTTATTCATACAAGGGAGGTAATGTTATGAATAATAAATTTAAATTAACAAGTGCTATTTTAACTGCTAGTTTATTAGTTACTCCTGTTTCTGGAATTATATATCAAAACAATAATATTGCTAAGGCTGAAGAAATAAATAATAATAAAATTTCTGAAAACACTAAAAATAAAATAAAATCGGACTTAAAAGAATATGTGTCTATTCAAGATATAGAAAAACTAATTAAAAAATTAGAAAATAATGAAATAACTGAAGTAAGTATAAATTCATCTAAACCAATAATTGAAAAAGAAATTAAAATAAATGAAGAAGAGTATCAAAAAATAAAAATATATAAAGATTTTTCTTACTCAATAACTGGTTTAGAGAAAAAACCAAAGATTTCATTTAGATATTTAGATAATATTCATTGTGGTAGTGGTTATTGTTGGGCGACAAATGCTCATGCTTATAAACATGTTAACGGAGGAGAAATAGGATTATATGCAAGTTTAGAATATACAAATACATATGGTCAAATAAATAGTGCTTGGTCTCCATATGCAAAACAAGATGGAAGAAATATTTCTGCAAATCCTATAGCTCGTTTTAATCAAGCAGGATATTCATATGCAAGTACATCAGCAGCTATACACGGTCAATATTATACTATAACATTAAAAGTAGGTCCATATGGTTCGAAAGTATACTAAAATATTAATAGTATTATTATCAATATCTATGTTTTTAATAGGATGTAATAATCAAAAAAATAATGCAGAAAATAATAAAGAAAACGAATTAATAGGTAAAATTCTAATATACAAAATAGATGACATAAAAAAAATAGAAGATAATAATGAAATAGATATAATAAGATTAAAAACAAACAATAATACTATAAATAAAACAGAATTATATAATAAAAAAATATATTATGAATATCCAAATATAATAAAAATAACAATAAACCAAATATTAAAAAATCAAAAAGAAAATTTATACTCAGACATAAATATTCAAATAAACCCCAAATTAGAAGTATTATATGAAAATATTAAACTTGTAGAAAATAATGAAAACAAAAAAGATATTTATGGAGAACTTATAATAAAAAATAGTAATTTAGAAGACTATGAAAAAAATTACTTAAAATATTATAGTGAAAAATATCCCGAAAGAATTGAGTACAATAAAAAAATAATAAAATTAAAATTTAATAAAGATATACAAAAGACGACTAATTAGTCGTCTTTTTATTCTAAATAAATTTCTTTTTCTTCTTTTACGAGCTCCGGAAAGAATATATTATATTTAATCTTGTTCACTATTATTAAACTGTTTAACAATACTATCCTTATAAGATAACTGAATAATAACTTTTTCTTCTTCGGTCAAATCTCTAAATTCTTTTATCTCATAATTACTATTAATGTGAGAATAAGTAATCTTATATACATAATCAACATATTGATCCTTGATATAATTATTAAGTTCACCATTTTTAAATTTTTTAATTGCATCTTTAAAAATCCCACTTGGTCTATATTGTCTTTTCCCCTTTAAAGAATTATAAAAAGTAGCAAATACATCTTTATTTATTAAATAATTACTATCCTTAGCTATATACTTTGTTAACTCTAAAACTCCCGTATGAATACCATATTCATTTTTATGTTTTAACTTTCTAATATCAACTTGAGTTATACTATCATCTTGCTTATATTCTCGCCATCTTTGTAATATATAATCTTTTTCTAACATCCAACAATTTTCTTTTGCAATATTTTTAGGTACAGCAATCAAATAATGATAATGTGGATGATAAGTTTTATATGATTTACTTTTTCTGTCATTATTATAAGTTGTTTCCAATTTTCCTAAAATCCCAACTACAACTTTTTTCATAGTTTTATTTTTAACTAAAAAATTATTCAACAATCTTGAATCTTCTCTTATTGATTTTTCTAAATCATTACTTGAAACATTAGGGTAAGTTAAAGTCAAAAAATATATATCAACTTTATATTCATCGATTAAATAATCAACTACTGATTGATATGCTAAAGCGTAATAACTAGATAATATTTTACTACACATAGGACAAAATCTATTATTACACCTATTAATCTCAATAATTTTTTTATTCTCAAAATGAAAATCAGTTATATAAGAAACTTTACACATACACATTTCTATTTTTGCAATTGTTTTTACAGTAACATTACTAACTTTATCAGAACTTTTTTTGTCAATATCATTTAACCTAACATATGATTTTTTACTTTTTTTATTTTTTGTTAATTCATTATATAATTCTTCTACTGGATTAAAATATTTTAAGTAATTAACTAACTTTAAATTTTTAGATTTATAATCAATCAATTCACTTTTAATATCATTTAGTTTTGTATCTCTATGTTTTTTTAATAAGTCTCCTAATTCGCCCTTGCGATATTTTATCTGAGTTTCTTTATCAACTTTTGGATATATCTTACTCATAATAAAAACACTCCTTTTTATTTTTTCAGAGTGCTGTTTTTTATCTTATGCCTTGACTTTTTTTATCTCAAATTTTATAATAATAAATGAATTTGATGATTAAAAAAAAAGTGTTGGGTGTGGTAATTTTTCAGCACTCTTTTTTTTATGCAATTTTTAATATTTAATGATTTAATGATTTAATGTTTTATAATTTATAATTTTGTAATTTGAATTTGAATTTGATTTTTTGAATTTGAATTTTTATGTTTTTTGATTTTAAATTTTTAAATTTTTATTTTTTTGTCTTTTTAATTAGTCACTTTTTTTGTTTGCTATTTATGTTGTTTTTTTTAATCATTTTTAGTCAATTATAACACTAATTTTAGTGAAACACAATTTTTAATTAAAAAACGCTGAAAAAGGCTCTAAATCAACATTTCTATTTTTAAAAGAGTGACAGTTGATATAGAATTATCAAGAATAGAAAATTTTAGTCATTTCTAGCCTCAAATTTTAGGTTATTTTTTTATATTTTTTTGACTAAAAATTTCTACAAAATTTTAGCAAAAAAATTCTTTAAAAAAAATAGCACATATAAATTTTAAAATATATATTTTTATTAAAGTGATTTTTGAAAAAAATCACTTGCTCGACTATTCGCTTAAATTTTTGCTTAGCTAAAAAGCACGCAAAAATTAGCGACTATCGAGCTATATTTAACATAATCAAGCTTAAAACATCATATAAGCAATTTTAAGGTGCTTTTTAGACGTTTTAAACTTAAAATTTATTAATTTATACTCTAAAAT
>NZ_JACBYC010000244.1 GCF_013415425.1 Gemella sp. GH3
ACTCAATAAAATATCTTTTAATAGTAAAAAATAAAATCGTTTTTACTATTTTTGTTAAATACTAATTAGCAGTAATAATAAAAAAGACATATTAAAAAATATATAATATATCTTTAAAAATTTTTATAATTTAATAATATAATCTAATTATCAATATTTTCTTCTAATTTGTCATTTTCACTATCTTTATTTTCTGTATAGAAAAGTCCATAAATATACTGTTCAGGATCAAACACTTCTAAATCATTAATGTTTTCTCCTAATCCCACTAATTTTACAGGAATATCTAATTCTTTCTTTATAGCTATAACAATACCACCTTTGGCTGTTCCATCAAGTTTTGTCAAAATAACTCCTGTAACATCACTTACTTCTTTAAATGTTTTTGCTTGTAAAATTCCATTTTGTCCAGTAGTAGCATCTATAGTTAATAATACCTCGTGAGGTGCATCTGGAATTTCTCTTTTGATTATACGAACAATTTTCTCTAATTCTTTCATTAAGTGATTTTTATTTTGTAATCGTCCCGCAGTATCGCATAAAAGAACATCTACTCCTTTAGCCTTAGCTGATTGAATAGCATCAAATATTACTGAAGCTGCATCTGCACCTTCATGAGATTTAACAATATCCACTCCGCTTCTTTTAGCCCATACAGCTAATTGGTCTATTGCCCCAGCTCTAAAAGTATCGCCTGCAGCAAGCATAACTTTTTTTCCTTCTTGTCTAAAATTGTAAGCTAGTTTCCCTATAGACGTCGTTTTCCCGACACCATTTACTCCTACAAATAAATAAATAGTTAATCCATCATTATTTATATTGAGATCTACTTTACTAGTACCTTCCATATATATTTCTACTAATTTTTCTATGATCATATCTTTTAAATCACTAGGATCTTTTAAATTTTTTCTCTGTGATTCTTCTTTTAGATAATCTACCAAATCTAGAACAGTATTGTAACTTACATCAGATTGTATTAGCAATTCTTCTAAATCATCAAAAAATTCTTCATTAATTTCTCTATATGAACTAATTAAATTATTTAAAGCATTAGAAAAATTATCACGTGATTTTTTTAACCCTTTTTTAAATTTTTCAGTTATTAATTGACTTTCTACTAATTCTTCATATTCTTCTATAGATATTAGATCTTCTACTAATTCTTCTTTTTTAGAAAATTTATTTTTTAACCTATCAAAAAAACTACTCATTTATATAATTATCCTCCAATAAATTTTTTAACTCGAGTGGGACAATATAACTTATCCCTTTTTCTTTCATAGTTACACCATAAAGCTTATCCATTTGCTCCATAGTTCCACGTCTATGAGTGATTACAAGAAATTGATTTTCAAGTGAATATTTTTTCAAAAATTGTGCAAAACGTAAAACATTAACTTCATCGAGTGCAGCTTCTACTTCGTCTAAAATAACAAAAGGAGAATTTTTGATTTCTAATATCGCAAATAACAAACTAATAGCCGTCAAAGCTTTTTCTCCTCCAGATAAAAGAGATAATTTTTGTAATTTCTTCCCAGGTGGACTTGCTTCTATATTAATTCCCGTATTCAAAATATCTTTTGGCTCTTCTAATGTCATTTTTGCATAACCGCCATTAAACAATGTTTTATATATTCTATCAAAGTTAACTGCAACTTTTTCAAATGTATTTATAAAACGAGATTCAACTTCTTTATCTATTTCTCTTATTGTTTCTTGTAATTTTTCTTTCGATTGTAGTAAATCATCTATTTCTATTTTATAAAAGTTATAACGTTTCTCCACTTCTTCGTATTCTTCAATAGCATTTAGATTTACATTTCCTAAATCAGAAATTTTATTTTTTAAAATGGCTACTCTACTTTTGTATGTTGATATTTCTTGTACACTTATATCTAAAAATTTTTCTTCTACTTTTTCATACGTAGTATTATAAGTATTAACCAAATATGAGACTAATTGCTCTATTTTAACTTCTAATTTTGTAATCTGCAAGTTTATATTTTCTAACTTAATAGTAACATTTTCAGAAGAATTAGTTATTGCTTTTAGCTCTTTATTTAGTTTTTCTTCTTCAAGATATAACTCGTCTTTTTGATTTTTTAATTTCGTCAACTCTTTAGCTATAATATTTAGCTTTTCATCAAACTCTTTTAATTTTTTTATATCTTTTTCTTTATCAAATTTTGATTCTTCATTATTAAGTAATTTCAAATTATCATTTATTTTGATAATATGGCTATCTATATAATTCAAATCATCAGTTAACGATACTTTATAATCTGATCTGCTAAGTATACTTTCTTCTAACGTTTCTTTTTCTACTGTTAAAGCATTTATTTCTTTCTGTAACAACTGATTATCTTTAGATAAGCGTTGTTTTCTATCATTTTCTTCTTTTAATTGAAGATTTATATTTTGTAATTCTTCTTGTAAAGATACTAATTTTTCACTTATATCAGATTCAGCTATTATTTTAGAATGTTCTCCTTCGTAGTCTTCTAATTTGTAAAGCTCATTTTTCAAATTACTTTCTAATTTTTCGATATTTTCTTTTGTTAGTTGTTCTTTTAACGATTTTTCTTTCAATAACATTTCTAAATTTTGTATTTTATTTCTATTATTTTCAATTTCTTCATCCACATTAATCAATTTTTTTTCTGAAGTTATTAAATCTTGTTTTAATTTTTCTAACTTTGAATCTATCTGTAATAAATTAGTAGAAAGTTCGTCCAACTCGGCTTTATTTTTTAAAATAGAATTATTATTTTTATAGATAGCTCCTCCTGTAACAGAACCACCACTATTTATAACTTGACCATCTAAGGTAACTATCCTATATTTAAAATTTAATTTTTTAGCAAGTTTATTACCATTTTTCAGATTATCTACAATAATTACAAGTCCTAATAAGTAACTAATAATACTATTGTAATTTTTATCATAATTTACTAGGTTACTTGCTATATCTATAAATCCTTCCTCGTTTATTATATCTTCTAGTATATGATTAGGTATCGTTCTTGATACTATATTGCTAAGTGGTAAAAAAGTAGCTCTACCTTTTCCTGTTTTTTTCAAATGATCTACACATTTTCTAGCAATATGTTCAGTATCTACTATGATATTCTGTTGAGTAGAAGATAATGTAATATCCAAAGCAGTAGTATACTTACTATCAAAATGTATTATATCTCCTACTGTTTTGTGTACCCCTTCAATATTATTTTTTAATATTTCCTTTACACCCACATTATAATAATTTAGACTATTATTTTGATTTTCTAAAAATTCTTTTTTGTTAGAGAAATTTCGTTTTAATTCTTCTCCTTTAGTTATTTTTTCTAAAACATTTCTATGATAATCTCTATTATAACTTTCTTCTTTTTCAAGATTATTATTATCAGATATTAATTTATTATATTGTTCTTCTAATAAAATCTTATCTTGTTTTAAGATATTTAACTCATTATTTTTACTTTCAATACTATTTTTTAAATTTTTAATTTCTAAATTAACTATTTCTATATTGTAATTTGTGTTATTTTTTATTTTATTAAGTAAAGTTTTCTCATTTTGTAATTTAGATTCTTCATTTATTAAATTAAAATATTGTTCTTTTAAATTTTCTATCTTCTCATCAATTTCATCTAAAGAGTTATCATTTATATTTGAATAACTTTTTAATTTATTTTTTAAAATTTTTAATTTCTCTTTTTTATCCGCTAGTTCTTCTGTTACATAGGAAATTTTTTCCTCTATTTTTGATTTTCTAGATAGAAATTCTTCTTTATCTGTATTTAATTTTTTTATATTTTCATTTTTATTATTACTACGTTCATCAAATAAAGTTATTAATGATTGTACTTGTTCCCTATTTTTAATAAATTTAATTTCTTCTTCTTTAGTTTTATTATAAATATTATCAAAATTAACTAGATTTTTCTTTAATTTTTCTAACTTATCTTCTATATTTAAAATATTATTATCTATTAAATATTTTTCCTGATAATAATTGTC
>NZ_JACBYC010000108.1 GCF_013415425.1 Gemella sp. GH3
GAATTATATACATAGCATTAAAGTCAAAATTTTAATTTTGTTAGGTTTATTATTAAGTATATTTTTATTAAGTATGTATTTTAGTAAATCATATATTATTTTTAATATCTTTGTTCTTTTTATTTTGGCATACAAGGTGGAATTAAAGAAAATTGTTCAGTATTTTTGGGTTATAAAATTACCACTAGTTCTATTATTTTTATTCTTTAGTATTGTAGGTATTATAGAAAATTATGCTTTTATTGATGTTAATAGGGGAATAAGATATTCTTTTGGTGCTATTTATGCAACTGACTTTGCTTCATCTATATTTTATATTTATATGGCTTACTTATATATAAAAAACAATATTAAATTATACGATGTATTTTTCGGAATATTGTTAGCTGTATTTTTAGATATATACACAGATGCAAGACTTAGTGTATTTTTAATTTATATGGCTTCTATATTATTTTACTTAGTGGATAAAAAGTATGTAAAGATATTGAAAAAATTTATTAGCAGAACATATATGAAGTTTATTTTTATAATAATGTTTTTAATTAGTTTTATTACAAGTTATTTATATAATGCTAGTAATATAAATTGGTACAATTTTAACAAAATGCTTTCTAATAGATTGTATTTAGGAAATAGATCTTTATCAAATTATGATATAACTTTATTTGGGCAAAAAATTGAAATGCAAGGTAATGGGTGGACTTTGAAGGAATGGGATAGTTCTTTAGGATATAATTTTATAGATTCATCTTATTTGCAGTGGCTTTTAATATATGGCATTATCTTTGCGACAACGATGTTGATATTATTTACATTATCTTATTTTAGAGCTATAAGTATAAATGATTATAAATTGGTATTATGTCTAATGTTAATAGCAATATCAGGATTTGTTGAACAACATATTTTAAATATTGTTAATAATCCTTTTATTTTTGCGATAGTTCCTATAATTTTTATGGATCGAAAAGAGGTAGAGTTTAATTATGAAAAATCTTAAAGTAAATTTCTTTATGAATATTTTATTAACTTTATCATCTATAATATTTCCTTTAATAACTTTTCCATACATATCTAGGATATTATTAGCAGATGGAGTTGGGAAAGTATCTTTTGCTACGTCAATAGTTACTTATTTTGCTATTTTTGCTCAACTAGGTATACCTACATACGGTATACGAGCTTGCGCAAAGGTAAGAGATAATAAACAATTATTGACTAAGACAGTACACGAATTAGTAATAATAAATTTAATAATGTCTGTTTTATCATATTTTGTATTTCTATATTTTTATTTTAATATTGATAGAATTAATAACGAAGGATTATTATTTTTAATAATTAGTTCAACAATATTCTTTAATCTTATAGGAATGGAATGGTTATACAAATCTTTAGAACAGTATACTTATATAACGATAAGATCCGTAATTTTTAAATTTATAGCTATTTTATTAATGTTGATATTTGTTAAGGATATTGATGATTATATTATATATGGAGCAATAACAATATTTGCTAGTTCAGCATCTAATATTTTAAATTTTATAAATGTTAGAAAGTATATTGATTTTAAATTTAATGTTCGAGAATACGATTTAAAAAAACATATAAAACCAGTTTTAATTTTCTTTGCTCTTAGTTGTGCAACAACGGTTTATACTAATTTAGATAATGTTATATTAGGATTTTTAACTGATAATGCAACAGTAGGATATTATAATACTGCGGTAAAAATTAAGTCCTTATTGCTTAGCATTGTAACGTCTTTAGGTGTTGTGTTGCTTCCTAGATTATCGTATTATGTTGAGAAAAAAAGAGAAGATGATTTTATTCACTTGACGAAAAAATCGTTCAATTTTATTTTATTAACATCTTTGGCACTAACGATTTATTTTATAATTTATGCTAAAGAGGGAATTTACTTGTTAGCAGGAGAAAATTTTATCCCTTCAATTTTAGCTATGAAAATTATAATGCCTACTGTAATATTTATTGGTTTAACAAATTTATTTGGAATACAAATATTAGTACCACTAGGAAAAGAGAGAGTAGTATTATTTTCGGTTATTGTAGGAGCTGTAATTAATCTAATATTGAATTTTATTTTGATACCAATTTATGCTCATATAGGAGCTGCTATATCTAATTTAATTGCAGAGTTATTTGTATTGTTAGTGCAAAGTTATTATTTAAAAGATATTTTGAAGAAAATATTGCCGAATATTAAATTTTTCATAATAGTAATATCAGCCATATTTGCTGCTTTTATATCTTTTATAATTAAACTATATAGTTTTTCTGCATTTTTATCGCTAATGTTATCGTCAATTCTATTCTTTATAACTTATATTTTAATGCTAAAAGTATTTAAAGAAGATTTATATATTGAGATAGAATCGCAATTAATGATGATTTTAAAAAAGAAAATTAAAAAATAGAATGGAGTTTATTTAATGTATGATTATTTGATAGTAGGAAGTGGACTTTATGGAGCAGTGTTTGCCCATGAAGCTATGAAAAAGGGAAAGAAAGTTCTTGTTGTAGAAAAAAGAGATCACATTGGTGGAAATATTTATACTGAACAAATAGAAGGAATAAATATTCATAAATACGGGGCACATATTTTTCACACAAGCAATGAAGAAGTTTGGAAATATGTTAATCAATTTACAGAATTTAATAATTATATAAATGCACCTATAGCTAATTATAAAGGTGAAATTTATAATTTACCTTTTAATATGAATACTTTTTCTAAAATGTGGGGAATTGTTACTCCAGAAGAAGCAAAAAATATTATAGAAAAACAAAAAAAAGAAATTAAAGATGAGCCTAAAAACTTAGAAGAACAAGCTATTTCATTAGTAGGGCGAGATATTTATGAAAAATTAATCAAAGGGTATACAGAGAAACAATGGGAAAGAGATTGTACAGAAATACCAGCGTTTATTATAAAAAGATTACCGGTAAGATTTACTTATGATAATAATTATTTTAATGATAGATATCAGGGAATTCCTGTTAACGGATATACTGCTATAATTGAGAAAATGTTAATGGGAGCGGATATAAAGATTAATACGGATTATTTAGTATATAAAGAAGAATTAGATAAACTAGCTAAAAAAGTTATATATACAGGTCCAATAGATGCTTACTTTAATTATTCGCTAGGAGAATTAGCATATAGAAGTATTTCTTTTGAAAATGAATTATTAGATATAGAAAATTATCAAGGCAATGCTGTTGTAAATTATACAGAAAGAGAAGTACCTTATACTAGAATAATTGAACATAAACATTTTGAATTTGGAACACAACCTAAAACAGTGATTAGTAAAGAATATAGCAAAGAATGGAAATTAGGAGATGAGCCTTATTATCCAATTAATGATTCTATAAATAATGAATTATATAATAGATACCGTAAATTAGCAGAAAAAGAAACAAATGTTTTATTTGGTGGAAGATTAGGCGAATATAAATATTATGATATGGATAAAGTAATAGAAGCGGCATTAAAGGCATGTGAAAAGGAATTGTCTTAAAATTTTTATAATTTATATTGTCAATAAATATATTAAGAAGGTAAAAAAATGATAGATAAACTTAGAAAATATAGACAGAAAAAAATTCAAGAAAGAGTAAAAATAGATTTATTCTGGGAAAAAAAAGAAGAAATAAATAATATACACTATAGAATGCTAGAAGATTTTGATAATTTTTGTTTGGAAAATGATATAGAATATTGGCTAGAAGGTGGCTCTTTGATAGGAGCATATTTTCATGAAGGAATAATTCCATGGGATGATGATTTAGATTTAGCTATGACTAGATGCAACTGGAATAAATTGAAAAAATTAAATCCAAAATTTGAGAATATGATTTTACAAACGTACGGTAATGACAAAAATTTTAATAGTGTAAAATTTTATAAATTACGAGACAAACACAGTTATTTAAATGATGGACGTTATTGGTCATCTGAATCTAACGAACATCAGGGATTGTTTATAGATATATTTGTTTATGATGATACACCTTATGATTCTTATGAAAATACACCAAATATTCATAAGCAAAATGTAAAAAAACAACTTTACAGTAGAAATTTTTATGAATTATTTCATTTTTTACCTATTGATAATATGAGACAAAGAAGTTTAGAAAAATTAGAGTGTAGTGATGATAGTTACAAATTTATTCGTTTAGATTATAGAGGAATTACTAAAGAAAATAAACATTATTTTTTACAAAAAGATAAAGTATTCCCCCTAAAGAAAGTAAAATTTGGAGATAGATATTATCCTGCTCCAAACGATATAGAATATTACTTACATACCCAGTATGGAAAAATAGTAAAATATCCCCCTAAAGAAAAACAAGTGCCTACGCACTTAGTAGAATATAAAAAATTACCAAAGGAAAGATAATATGATAAGTGTTATTATACCATGTTATAATTGTGAACATTCAATAAGAAATTGTTACAATAGCATATTAAATCAAAGTTATAAAAATATTGAAATAATTTTTGTTAATGACGGATCTACTGATAATACATTATCAATTATTAAAGAGATAGAAAAAGAAAATAAAAAGAACCATATAAAAATTCAAATTATAAATCAAGATAATAAAGGTGTATCTAATGCTAGAAACTCAGGTCTTGAAATGGTAAATGGAAAGTATATTTCTTTTATTGATTCAGATGATTATGTTGATGCTAACTTTTTTAGTACATTAATAGAACAGTTCGATTATAATGAATTTGTAGATATGTCTGTTGTAGGTGTTTTGAAAAGTTCAGAAAAATTATTGAAAAAAGATGACAAGATAATTATTTTGAATAAAGAAGAATTTTTAGAAAATGTTTTTTTTAATAAACAGGTAAAAGGGTATACTTGGAATAAATTATTCAAGAATAGTTTGATAAAAGAAAATAATATAAAATTCAAAGAAGACATAACAATTATGGAAGATTTAGAGTTTTGTATTAATTATTTGCAATTTTGTAATTTATTTAGTATTTCAAATAAACAATTATATCATTATATAATTGAAGAGAGCAGTGCTATGAATTCAACATGGAATAAGAATAAGATGACTGTCATAAAAACTTTTGATTATATTAAAAATATTAATGGTATAAATAAACATCAAAGAAATCTTATACTTTTGGATGAAGTTAGAAGTTTTTTATGGTTGTTAGGACAACTTTATAGAACAGGATCTAAAGAAGATCTAAAGAAAAATGAAAAAATAATTTGGGAAAAATTAAAAGAAAATAAAATTAATTTTATATTAAAAGGATACAAATGTGGTTTTAAATACTACATACCATACTTATTATTTTTAATTCATCCTAAATTATTGGAAGTATCAATAAAATTAAAATAATTCTATACAATTATGTTGGGAGAAAATTATGTATAAAGTATTAATGCTTGGGATGTCTCCTGTATTAGCAGGGACTGAAACTTTTATTATGACGTATTATAGAAATTTAGATAAAGAAAAATTTCATATAGATTTCATTTCAAGATATAAAGAAAAATTAGTATTTGAAGATGAAATTTTGGAAAATAATTCTAAAATATTTTATATACCACCTAAATCGAAGAATTATCTTTCTTATAAAAAAATTATTGATAAATTTTTTAAAGATTACGGAAAAGAATATGATGCAATTTGGTATAATGTTATGGGACTAAGTAATATAGATATGTTAATATATGCTAAAAAATATGGAATTAAAACGCGTATAATACATAGTCATTCGTCAATGTGGTTAAGCAATAGCAAAATAAAATATTTATTACATAATATAAATAGATATTTGTTAAAAAATTATGCAACCCATTTTTTTGGTTGTTCAGAGCCAGCAATAAAATATCTTTATTCAGACAAAATTATTGATAATAGTATAGTTATAAAAAATGCAATTGAGATAGATAGATTTCAATTTTCTTTAGAAGATAGGTTAAAGATAAGAGAAAAATTAAACTGGCAAAATAATAAAATTATAGGTAATATAGGTAGATTTTCTAAACAGAAAAATCAAAAATTCTTATTAGAGTCATTTTATAAAGCATCAATAAAAGATGATAATTTAAGACTTATTATTATAGGAAGTTCTAAAGGTGGGGAATCTATAAAAGAAGAGTTGGTTGACTACATAGAAAAATATAATCTTCAAAATAAAGTAAAGTTAATAGATCCTCAATATAATATTTCATCGTGGTTAAGTGCATTTGATATATTTGTATTACCTTCTATATTTGAGGGTTTACCTTTATCTGCATTGGAAGCTCAAGCTAATGGTTTACCTGTTCTAGTTAGTGATAAAATTACAAAAGAATTGAAAATTGTAAATAATATAGATTATTTATCTATTGATTTAGAGGATTCTTCTGATATTTGGGCAAGGTCTTTTGTCGATAGTGACATAAAGAGAATTGATAATTCTGAAGTTGAACAATCTTTTAATGAAAAAGGATTTAATATAAAATTAGAAGTTAAAAAATTAGAAAATATATTATTAGGAAATAAATAAGATGAAAAAGTATCAGATTGTAGAGTATTATGGTGATTTAAAACATGCTGGCAGTAAAGCTACCAATGATGTTGTAAAAATTTTAGATGAACATAATTTTGAAAAGTTAAATATTTTCGTTAATGATAAAAAAAATGATTTAATATCAAAGATAAAAAGACAGGTTACTTTTTTTAAAAATTGGAAATCAATATATAACAATATAGAAAGAAATGGTATATTAGTTATCCAACACCCATTTAGAAAACGTCAGTTAGGTAGGTTGAAATATTTAACAAAATTAAAATCAAAAAAAAATGTAACGATAATATCTTTAATTCATGATGTAGAATTAATAAGAAATATGTTTACAGGGGATTTTTATCAAAAAGAATTTGAAGAAATGCTAACATATGCTGATAAATTTATTGTTCATAATGATAGTATGAAGAAATGGTTTATAGATAAAGGGATAAATAGCAATAAAATTGTAACTTTAAATATGTTTGATTACTTTAATGATAAACAAGTTGATGAAAGCATTTCATTTTCTAATAAAGTTATAATTGCAGGTAATTTAGGTAAGTTTAAAAGTCCTTATGTTTATAAATTACACGAAATAAAAAATGTAGATTTTGAATTATTAGGTATAGGATATGATATTCCTAATGGTAAGTATAGTAATATTAATTATTTAGGATCATTTCTACCAGAAGAAGTTCCTTTAAAAATGAATTATGGATTTGGTTTGGTTTGGGATGGAGATTCGTTAGAAACTTGTTCAGGGAATACCGGAAATTATTTGAGATACAATAATCCTCATAAATTATCATTATATATTTCTTCAGGAATACCAGTCATAGTTTGGTCAGAATCAGCAGTAGCAGATTTTGTGTTAGAAAATAAAATAGGTTTTGTAGTAGATTCTCTATTTGATTTAAATAGTATGTTATCTAAAATAAGTGAAGAAGAGTATTATAAATACGTTTCAAACGTGAAAATTATAATGAAAAATTTAAAAACAGGATATTACACTTCACAAGCATTAAAAAATGCTACAAGAATATAGATAATAATTAAGTTATAAAATTTATAAAGTTAATCATCAAAAAAAGTCAAATATATGGAAATATTTTCTTTGAGATGATATAATGTGGATAATATTCACAAAAAGGAGATTGTTATATATGATGATACCAGGATATTATGGAATATCGGGAAGTTATTTGCTATATTTTGCATTAATAATGATAATTCCATTGTGGGCACAGTGGAAGGTAAAAAGTGCTTACGGAAGATATAAAAAAGTAAAAACATTATCAGGATTAACAGGAAAAGAAGTAGCAGAAGCAATAATGCAAGCTAATGGAATAACTGATGTAAAGGTCGTAAGAGGAGAAGCTGAGCTTTCAGACCACTATAATCCTTCAACAAATACTGTAGTTTTATCACCGATAGTGTATTCGCAACCGACAGTAGCTTCTGTAGCTATTGCAGCTCATGAAGTTGGGCATGTTATTCAAGATAAGGTTGCAGATTATAAACCTATGCGTTGGCGACACGCTTTAGTACCACTAGCTAATTTAGGTGGTAACTTATCTATGATTTTTATTATGATAGGTTTAGGACTTACATATTTGATGAAGTCAGCAGGATCATATGGAATTACTATTGCTTGGGTAGGGGTAGGACTTATGTTATTTGCCGTTTTATTCCAAGTAGTAACATTACCAGTAGAATTTGATGCTTCAAAAAGAGCTTTAGAACAAGTTACAGATTTAGGTATAGTTAATGACCAAGAACGTAGACACTGCAAAAAGGTTCTATCTGCCGCAGCTATGACTTATGTAGCAGCAGCTTTGGTAGCTCTTATGGAATTAATGAGATTTATATTAATAATTATAAGTTCTAGTAACAATAGAAATTAAATTGAGTGTATAATATTCAGTGTAGATTAAAAAATCTATACTGAATATTTTTTATGAATATGCAGGACAAAGTCTAGTTATAAAAGATACCTTTAGTTGAAAATTGTTCATAATTACTGTATTTTATAGATTTTTAATGATTTAATTCTAGAAAGTTTACAATGATATTACAACAAATGAAAGAATTTATATAACGATTTATACCAATATCTATCTCTGTAAATAATTTATTTCAATATCAAAAAATAATGACTTCCCAGTTTCTTTATTATATAATATCTTTATAAAGATAATGACAAATTAGAGTTTGAAAGGAGAATTCTCAAATGGATATTGAATTATTTGAGGAATTTAGTGAAAAATGTTCTAAAGAACTGCCAAATGAAATTGACAAGATTCTTCAAAATGTAAAAGGAGAGAAAGCATGTGCTATTAGTTTTATAACTACTGATGATTTTTATGGATTCTATTTAGCATGGAATTGTAGCACAGATATAGATGAGTATTATGCTTGGGAAAATGGAAGTAGTCCAGATTTCTTATATCAGCCATTAGTTGATATTGTTGAGGCTGTCGAGGAATTGGATTTTTTTGAATCATCCGATGAAAAGTGGAATTTTGCTGAAAAACTGCTTTTTATACTAGAAAAAAATATTAAGGAAATTCCAGAGAAAATATTTAAAAAGAATGGTTTTAAAAGAGAGGATATCCTATTTTTTGCAACCATGGGTGATGGGGACTATATTAAAGAAATGCTTGAAGTGTCTGCAAAAATGTTCAATTCAAAAAAAACTCTTGAAGCATACGGCTTGATAAAATAATCCAAAATTACAGTTTGTAGTTGTACTTGTTTAAATCAAAATTTCGTAAACGTATGGAGTGATCTAGACATTTTGGTTGGAAAATAATATTTTTAATGGCTGGTTCGCTTCGAGTATTGAGCTAGTTTTCTAGCAAACATTAAGCTACCGTTATCTAACAAGAGTTTAAGAATAATAGACAATATAGATTACTAAGTGGAAAAAACTTTTGATAAAATGTTAACTAAAAGCACTTATTTAATGCATAAAAATTGAATAAGATATTTGATTTAAAATAAGAAATTAATTGTCTTTTTCTTTTAGTAGGAATATAGAAAATTATAAGTAAACGATAGTTGACTTTTTGATTTGATAAATGAAAAAACAATGAAAATTATAAAATAAGTATTTATCAACAATTTAAGAACTTATGAGAAGATACAGAAAAAGTTGATATTATTTTACTATCAAAATTTCCAAGCAAAAGTTTGAAAAAAGTATTGACAAAATATTGATTTAAGTATAGAATTATAAAAAATAAATATTAATACGTTGATGAAGAGTAGTATTCTATCTTTTATTTAAAGCGAGCTAATGTTGGTGTGAGATTAGTATTATAATTTAGGGGAACGTACTTCAGAGTAATTTATTGAAAAATAATTGGTATTTCTGCCTTAAAGAATTAGAGTGGGTATAATAATTTATATCAAGAAGAGTGGCAACGCGATAGATTCGTCTCTTTGTAAGCAATTAGCTTACAGAGAGGCTTTTTTATTTATATGTCGATTATTCTAGAATAATTTTTATACTAAGAAGAGTGGTACCGCGTCAACAACGTCTCTTTGCAATATTTTGCAAAGAGATTTTTTATTTTTATAATTTATTATTTACAAGGAGGAATAAAATGAAGAAAATTTTTACGTTTTTATTATCCATTTTTTTAATAACGATGGTAGTAGGTTGTAGTAAAGACAATACTAATAAGTTAGATAAAATTAAAAGTAAAGGAAAGATTACATTGGCTGTATCTCCAGATTATCCACCATATGAATTTTTTATTTCAGATAATGGTGAAGTAAAAGTAGTTGGTGCAGATATTTATTTAGCAGAAGAGATTGCTAAAAAATTAGATGTAGAGTTAGAAATAGTACAATTATCATTTGATTCTTTATTACCTGCATTAACTTCAGGAAGAGTTGATATGGTTATTTCTGGTATGAATCCATCAGAGGAGAGAAGAAAGGTTGTAGATTTTTCTAAAAATTATTATGTAGGAGGAAGTGCTTTTATAGTTAATAAAAGTAATGAAGATATAAAATCTTTAGATGATTTAAAAAATAAAAAAATTGCTGTGCAAAAAGGTTCTATTCAAGAAAAATATTTATTAGACGAACTAGGTTTAGATAGAAATAACATCCAATCTTTATCAGATGTACCTAATTTACTGCAAGATTTGAAAAATGGCAATGCAGATGCAGTTTTTTTAGCAGAAGATGTAAGTAAAATAGCTTTGAAGAAGGAAAATACTCTAACACTTAGTAATTTTATTTTAGAGAAAGATGCTGAATCAGACGGATTGGCTATTGCATTTAAGAAAGGAAATAATGATACTTTGTTACTAGAAGTTAATAAGGTAGTAGAAGAATTAGTTGAAAATAATAAATTTGAAGAACAATTGATAAAATATGGCGAGTTAGTCGCTAGATATTAGAGGAGGATTATTATGTTTAATTTTTTATCAGAATATTATAAGATGTATATAGATGCAACTATAACAACTTTAGAAGTTTCACTTTTAGCATTGCTAATAGGTATATTGCTTGGTGTATTAATATGTATAGCTAAAATAGGAACTATTAAATTGGTTAATTATATAGCGGTAGTTTATGTTGAAGTTATTAGAAATACTCCTATTCTTGTTCAAATAATGATAATATATTTTGCATTACCAGAGATAGGAATAGCACTTTCACCATTTGTATCTGCTGTTACAGCTTTGGCATTAAATTCAGCAGCGTATGTAAGTGAAATACTTAGAGCAGGAATAAATGCTATTGATAAAGGGCAGATGGAAGCAGGTCGTTCTCTGGGTCTTAGCTATTATCAAACTATGAAATTAATTATTATTCCACAAGGATTCAAAAATAGTTTACCTGCTTTAGGTAATGAGTTTATATCTTTAGTAAAAGAATCATCTATAGTGTACTTTGTAGGTGTTGGTGATATTATGTTTGCTGCAAATTCTATTAAAAATGCAACTTATGAAACTTTTGGACCATATTTGATAGCGGCGTTAATATATTTTGTAATAACATCAATATTATCTCAGCTAGTTAAGAAACTTGAGAGAAAATTTGAAAAATAAGGAGAAATAATATGTTAATAGAAGTAAAAAAGCTGACTAAAAAATTTAAAAATAATGAAGTATTAAAAGGAATAGATTTCAATATAAAAAGAGGTGAGAAAGTTGTTATATTAGGCTCTAGTGGTAGTGGAAAAAGTACAGCCTTAAGATGTTTGAATTTGTTAGAAAAACCTAATTCTGGTCAAATATTTTATAATAAGAAAAATATTTTAGATAAAGATTATGATGTTAATAGTCATAGAGAAAAAGTGGGTATGGTATTTCAAAATTTTAATTTGTTCAATAATATGACTGTTCTAGAAAATATAATGTTGGCGCCAAAGACACTACATAAAAATAAATCTTTAGAAGATATAAAAAATAATGCCTTATATTTACTAAAGAGAGTAGGCTTAGAAGATAAGCAAGATAGTTATCCAAATAGTCTTTCAGGTGGACAAAAACAACGTGTTGCAATAGCTAGAGCGTTAGCTAATGATCCAGAAGTGCTATTATTTGATGAACCAACTAGTGCATTAGATCCTGAGATGGTAAAAGAAGTTTTAGAAGTAATGAAAGAACTTTCTGAAGAAGGGCTAACAATGATAGTCGTTACTCATGAGATGAATTTTGCAAAAGAAGTAGCGGACAGAATATTATTTATGAGTGAAGGTGTTGTTTTAGAAGAAGGGACAGCTGATGAGATATTTAATAATCCTAAAGAAGACAGAACTAAAGAATTTTTCAGTAAAATTTTGTAAAAAAATAATGTATAGTTTAGAATACTATACATTATTTTTTCTTGAATTAATATATAGTAGAATTTTATTTTTATTTATAGTATAATATTACAAAGGTCAATTTTAGTCAATCAAGGAGGTTGATATAATGAATAATATGACGGACATTATAGAACAATATATAAAAGAGTTACTTAATAATTCTGATAAAGATTTTATAACACTTAAGAGAAGTAATGTTGCCGAGAAATTCGACTGTGTTCCGTCTCAATTAAATTATGTAATAAAAACTAGATTCACTCCAGAGCATGGATTTACGATAGAGAGTAAGCGAGGAGGAGGAGGCTTTATAAGAATAACCAAAATAACTATTCATAATAATGCCGACTATCTTGATTATCTAGTTGAGACTATAAAAAATGAAACTCTAGAAAATATTGATTATCTAAAAATATTGAAAATATTAAAAAATGATAATTATATAAATTATTTTGATTTTGAAATTATGGGAATAGCATTTAGCAGGCTACTATTAAATTATAAAAATTTAGAGAAGTATATATTAGATGAAGATGATTTGAAAAATGCGAGAAAAGAAATTTTTGAAAATATGAGAGAAATGCTAATTGATTTCTTGACAACAATAAAATATAGTAAGGGGAATAAATAATGTATATTAGATTTAATGAATCAGCTTTATTAGTTCTTACAAACTCAAAAAAAGAAACAAAGAACTTTGGGCTAAAAGCAGTAGGTACTGAACATTTATTACTAGCTATTTTGTCTACTGATGGTTTAGAAAGAAAAATTCTAAATAGATATGGTGTATCTTATAATGATTTTAAAAATGAAGTAGAAAAATTTTATGAAATTGAATTGAAGGAAACACCGTTTTATAATGATGTATTAATGACTAAAGAATATACTACTGGTGCAATAAAAACTATAGAACAAAGTCAAAATTTTGCTGATGATACTAGGAGTTTTGCTGTAAGTAGTGAACATTTGTTATTATCGCTACTTAGTCAGCAGGATAGCACAGCAGTTAGAATTTTAAAAGATATAAAAAATGTTAATGTAGATGCTTTAATTATTGAGATAACAAACCTTTTAAAACAGAATCAAGGGTTGTTCTCGAAATTATTTGATACATTTAGAAATGTTGAAGAACAAGAAGATAATTATGAGAAAACTGAATTATTAAATTCTTTGGCAAAAGATTTAACTAAAGAAGCATTACATAATAAATTAGATCCAGTAATTTCTCGTGATGATGAAATTACTAGAATGATTGAAATTTTAAATAGAAGAACCAAAAATAATCCAGTATTAATAGGGGAACCTGGTGTAGGGAAAACAGCTATTGTTGAAGGATTAGCTCAAAGAATAGTTTCTCAAAATATTCCTAGTAATCTTTTAGGAAAAAGAGTTATGGTTTTGGATATGGGAACGTTATTGGCGGGTACTAAGTATCGTGGAGAATTTGAAGAGCGTTTGAAAAATATCATAAATGAAATAGAAACAGCTGGAAATATTATTTTGTTTATTGATGAAATTCATACAATTATAGGTGCAGGAGGAACTGAAGGGAGTGCAGACGCCTCTAATATCCTAAAACCTGCATTATCAAGAGGTACTATTCAAGTTATTGGAGCAACTACTATAGAGGAGTATAGAAAATACTTTGAACGTGATGCTGCTCTGGAAAGAAGATTCCAACCTATTAAGGTAGAAGAGCCTAAAGCTAATGATTCTGTAGAGATATTAAAAGGATTAAGGCATAAATACGAAGAACATCATAATGTAGAAATTACTGATGGAGCTTTGGAAGCGGCAGTTAAGCTAAGTAGTACATATGTAAACGATAGATTTTTGCCAGACAAGGCTATTGATTTAATTGATGAAGCTAGTTCAAAAGTTAAGTTGAAATTTTATAAATCACCAGAAGAATTAAAAGAATATGAAGATGAATTAAGTAAGTTAAATATAGAAAAAGATACTGCTGTTTTAAATCAAGAATTTGAAATAGCTGCACAAAAACGTGATGAAATAAATGAAGTTGTCAAGAAAATCGAAGACTTTAAAATTACTTGGCAAGATAATTTATCAAAAGAGAAAATTGTTATTACAGAAGAACATATAGCTGAAGTTTTAGCAACTTGGACAGGAATACCTGTAACAAAACTTACTCAAACAGAAAGTGAGAAATTGTTGAATCTTGAGGAAATATTACATAAACGAGTTATTGGACAAGATGATGCAGTGATTAGCCTTGCAAAATCTGTTCGCAGAGCAAGAAGTGGATTTAAAGATGAAAATAGACCAATAGGAAGTTTTATTTTCTTAGGACCAACAGGGGTAGGAAAGACAGAATTAGCTAAAAGCTTATCAGAAGTATTATTTGGTTCGGAAGATAATATGATAAGAATAGATATGAGTGAATATATGGAGCCTCATTCTGTGAGTAGATTAATAGGAGCACCTCCAGGTTACGTCGGTTATGATTCAGCAGGACAGTTATCAGAAAGTGTTCGTCAAAAATCTTATTCTGTAGTATTATTTGATGAAATAGAGAAAGCTCATCCTTCAATATTTAATATTCTATTGCAAGTCCTTGATGATGGTAGATTAACAGATAGTAATGGAAGATTAATAGATTTTAGAAATACTATAATTATTATGACATCAAATGTTGGTGTAAGTGAACTTAATGATCAAAAATTTGTAGGCTTTGCAGGAAGCTCTTCTATAAAGGACGATTATCAAAATGTTCAAAAAACAATGATGGAAGCTTTAAAAAAACAATATAGACCAGAATTCTTAAATAGGATAGATGATATAGTAGTATTTAAGTCATTAGAAAAAGAAGATTTAGAAAAAATTTCTCTACTTTTATTAGATGGCTTATCAAAACGTCTAAAAGACAGAGATATTACTATCAAGTTAACTAAAAAAGCAATGGATAAAATAATAGAAGATGGTAGTATAAAAGAATATGGAGCAAGACCACTTAAGAGAAGTATCCAGAAAAATATAGAAGATTTATTAAGTGAAGAAATATTGAAAAATCCAGATTTAACAGGTTTAATTAATATAGATTATAAAAAAGATAAATTTGTTGTTAAAAGCAAATAGGTGAGTATATGGCAAAAAAAGTTTCTACAAAATATGAATGTAATGCCTGTGGTTATCAGAGTATAAAATATTTAGGTAAATGTCCAAGATGTTATAAATGGAATTCTATGGAAGAAGTAAGAGAATTAAAAACTAATGATAAGCACAATACATTTCTTTCAGAGGAGTCACAATCTAAATTAGCAATAACAGTAGATAAACTGAAAAATATTTCAACACAAGATGTTCCTAGAACTTTGACAGATAGTAATGAGTTAAACAGAGTTTTAGGAGGTGGGGTAGTGCCGGGATCTCTAGTTTTATTAGGAGGGGATCCAGGAATAGGAAAATCTACACTGTTGCTACAAATATCATCATATTTGGCAAAAGAGCATGATGTTTTATATGTTTCTGGTGAAGAATCTGTAAGACAAGTAAAAATCAGGGCGGATAGAATGAAAAATGATACTAATGAATTATACGTTTATTCACAAACTGATTTGAACTTGATATATGAAATAATAAAAAAAATTAAACCCAAATTTTTAGTAATAGATTCTATTCAGACTGTTTATAATCCGAATCTAGATAATTCTCCTGGAAGTATTACACAAGTAAGAGAATGTACACAACAACTTATGAAGATAGCAAAAAGTTTAAATATTGCAATTTTTATAGTAGGACACGTTACAAAAGAGGGGACTATAGCTGGTCCTAAAATGTTAGAGCATATGGTAGATACTGTTCTTTATTTTGAAGGAGAAGAGCATCATAGCTATAGAATACTTCGAGCTGTAAAAAATAGATTTGGATCAACTAATGAATTAGGAATTTTTGAAATGCAAACGGGTGGTCTTGTAGATATGAATAATCCGTCACAAATTTTTCTGGAGGAAAGAAGTAGAGATCTTTCTGGTGCTACGATAGTGGGTACTATGGAAGGAACAAGACCACTTTTAGTAGAAATACAATCGTTAACAACACCAACAGCATTCAACAATCCTAGAAGGGTATCAACAGGTTTAGAATATAATAAATTAGTGTTGTTAATGGCAGTATTGGAGAAAAAAGCTGGATATTTATTGCAACAACAAGATGTCTATGTAAAAGTAGCAGGTGGTGTTAAAATAGATGATCCTGCTGTAGATTTAGGAGTTTTAATAGCGGTAGCTTCTAGTTTTAAAGATGTTTCTGTAAATATGTATGATTGTTTTATAGGAGAGGTTGGTCTTACTGGGGAAATTCGACGTGTAAGTAGAATTGATCAACGTATTAATGAAGCGAAAAAGCATGGCTTTAAGCGAATATTTATTCCATATAGCAATAAGAATAGTGTTACTATAACAGAAGGATTAGAGATAATACCTGTAAAAAATATTAATAATTGTTTAGAATTAGTATTTGAACAAATCTTTTAAATCTATATACAAAACTTCATAAATTTGTTATTATAAATATTAGTTACAGATATGTTGTTTAAATAATTGAAAAAATATTTATAATATTATATATAAAAGTATTTTTTCGCTACAATTGTATTTTTATAACTTTTGTAGCGAAAATATATTTTTCATTATTTTGTGTTAATAAATACTTATATATAAAATAAATTTTAAGTACACATATTAAAATAAATTTAATAAGGAGAGAGATTTTATGCTAAGAAAATTGATTGTAGTAATTTCGGGTCTATTAGGTGTAACCGTTGGGACATTAATAACTAATTTTATTTTTAGTAATAATTATTTTCCAAATATAAATGCTATAGTATTAAGATTAATAGTTACAATTATTATCACATTACTATTTTTACTGTTGTCTTTATTATTTTCATCGAAATTAGTTAGTGTTATAAAAAAAATTGAAGAAAAATTAAGTAATACACCAATGTCTAAAGTTGTGTTTACGACTATAGGTCTTATTTTAGGTTTATTAGTTGCAGCGTTGTTATCACTTGCAACAAGTTCTATAGTGTCTATACCAATTATAACATCGTCATTGTCAGGATTATTTTATTTAGTATTTGGATATTTAGGATTTATTCTAGGATATCGTCGTGGAGGAGAATTTTTAGGATTATTTACTAACAGATTACCATCACGTTCTAGAAATGAAGATAAAAAGTTAAATAATAAAAATTTTGTATGCGACAAAGTTGTTGATAGCAGTGCGTTAATAGATTCTAGAATTCATGACGTAGCTGAAACAGGATTTTTAGAAGGAAAAGTAATTGTTCCAGAATTTGTATTAAAAGAATTACAACTTATATCAGATTCAGAAGATCCTATAAAAAGAGCTAAAGGTAGATTAGGCTTAGATTGCGTCGAAGATTTACAAAAGATAGATAGCGTTAATTTAGTTATAGATAATGATTATAAATATAAAGAACATGACGGTGTTGATGGTTTGTTAATTTCATACGCTAAAAAAAATAAATGCGCAATAATAACTACAGATTATAACTTAAATAAACTAGCAACAGTTCAATCTATTAAAGTTTTAAATGTTAATGATTTATCGAATGCTGTAAAACCTATATTAACAGCAGGAGAAAAGTTAACTGTTAATGTTCAAAGAGAAGGTAAAGAGAATAATCAAGGTATAGCCTATACAGAAGATGGAACGATGATAGTTGTAGAAAATGGAAAAAAATCTGTAGGGAAAAAAATAGAAGTAGAAGTTCAGAGTGTTTTACAAACATCATCTGGAAGAATAATTTTTACAAAAATAATATAGTTGTAATTTAAGTAAATATATGATATCATAATCTTTATGTGGATAAGTAATTAGGAGGAACATATGCATACTTTATTAATGACATTAGCATTAGTTAGCAGTATTTTAATAATTATAGTAGTGATGTTACAAGAGAGTAAATCTGGAGGACTATCAGGTCTTACAGGTGGAGCAGAAGAATTATTTGGAAAACAAAAGGTAAGAGGAGCAGAATTAGTTTTACAAAGAATAACAATTATTTTAGGATTAATTTTCTTTGTTTCTCTATTATGCTTAACTTGGTTTAACATTTAATATTATTAATTGACCCAAAATAATTTATTTTGGGTCAATTTTATTAGTGTTATTAGGAGGAAAAATGTTAGAAGAAATTTTAAAAATATTTAAAAAAGAGAAAGTTCTAAGTGTAGAAGAGTTAAAAGATATTATGTTACTCACTAATTCTAAACAGTTTGTAGAATTGATAAAGAATATAGAAAAATTAATTCTTAAAAAAGAATTAATACAATTGAAGAATGATAAATTTTTGTATGTAGCTGATAAATTAGAATTAGAGGGGATTATAAAGGTAAATCAAGGGGGATTTGCATTTGTTTATATAGCTAACCTAGGGATAGAAGTATATATACCTAAGGGATTCACAAAAGGTGCTATGACAGGTGATAAAGTTTCTGTATGGGTAGATGATTTTAGTTCTAATGATAAGAATATTGAAGGTGTTGTAGAAAAAGTAATAGAGAGAAATACAAAATATACGGTAGGTACTTTAATTAAGTCTAAGTTGTTTTCTCATGTTAAAAGTGATGATAAAAATATTGATAAATATATAAAAACGAAAAATGATATTAACAATTTGTTAGATGGAGATAAAGTATTAGTAGAGATAACTAGGTACGCAAAGAATAAATTTGATGATCATGAAGGAATTATTATAAAGTCATTAGGGCACAAAGATGATCCAGGTATTGACATTTTGTCAACTGTTTATAAACATCAGATTCCTGTAGATTTTCCCAAAGAAATAGAAAATGAATTGGATAATATAAGCGAAGAAATTTCTCTTGATAGTAAATATATTGATTGTACTGAAGAACTTGTTGTTACAATAGATGGTGATGACTCTAAAGATTTAGATGATGCTATTTCAGTCATAAAGACTAAAAATGGCTATAAACTAAAAGTTTTTATTGCTGATGTAAGTAGATATGTAGTAGAAGGAAGTTTTTTGGATCAAGAAGCCATTAGAAGAGGTTGTAGCGTTTATTTAGTAGATAGAGTAATTCCTATGCTTCCTAGAAAACTTTCTAACAATATTTGTTCTTTAAATCCAGACGTTTTACGTTACACTATATGTTGCGATATGAACTTTGATAATTCAGGAGTAGTTTTAGACTATGACATCTATCCAGCGATTATAAAATCAAAGGGAAGATTAACTTATAAAAAAGTAAATGCTGTATATAATGACGATAAAGATATAGTTAATGAGTACAAAAATTATTTACCTATGTTAAATTATGCATTAGAACTTTCTTTGAAAATTCGTGAAAATAGGGAGCGTAGAGGAGCAATAGATTTCGATAAAGCTGAAGCCAAAATATTAGTAGATAATAATGGAAAAGTTATTGATATTGTTGTGAGAGAAAGAGATAATGCAGAAAAAATGATAGAAGATTTTATGCTAAGTGCTAATGAAATCATTGCTGAGCATTTTTATTGGTTAGAAACACCTTTTATTTATAGAATACACGAAGAACCTAAAATGGAAAAATTAAGACAGTTTTTTGATTTATCTGCTAGTTTTGGATATAGATTAAGAGGTAATATTACAGAAATAGAGCCCTATATGTTAGCCAATATGTTAGATAAATTTAAAGGTGAAGCAGTTGAAAGTATGCTGTCAACTGTATTACTTAGAACTATGAATCAAGCAAGATATTCTAGTTTTAATATGAGGCATTTTGCATTATCAGCTAAATATTATACACATTTTACTTCTCCTATAAGAAGGTATCCAGATTTATTAGTTCATAGAATGATACGTAGTTATTTATTTAACGGAGATATTAGTCAGAAAAACAAAGATCACTTTGAAGATATTTTACCTAGTCTAGCAGAACAATCTTCTTTATGTGAAAAAAGGGCAGTTGACTGTGAAAGAGAAGTAGATCAAATTAAAAAATGCGAGTATATGCTAAGTCATCAAGAACAAAAATTTTCAGGTATTATATCTTCTGTAACTAGATTTGGTATATTTGTTACACTTCCTAATATGATAGAAGGACTATGTCATATAAAAAATATGACAGACGATTATTATAATTTTGATGAAAAGAATATTTATTTAATAGGAAGAAGAAATAAAAAAATATATCGTATAGGCGATGAAGTTGTAGTTAAGGTTGATAATGTAGATTTAGAAAATCAAGAGATAGACTTTAAAATTTTGAGCCATAAAGGTATAATAAAAGATAGAATGAAGAAAACTAGAAATAAAAGGAAGAAAATATAGTTATGTCAGAAATAAAAGTAATTGCTAATAATAAAAAAGCTCATCACGATTATTTTGTTGAAGATACGTATGAAGCAGGTTTGGTACTTACTGGAACAGAAATAAAATCTATACGTAGAGGTAGAATCAATTTGAAAGATTCTTACTGCCAAACTAGAAGAGGGGAAGTTTTTGTATACAATATGCATATATCCCACTTTGAAGAAGGAAATAGATTTAATCACGAACCTTTAAGAACTAGAAAATTATTATTACATAAAAAACAAATTAAAATACTTCAAGAACATCAAAATACCTCAGGAATAAGTATAATACCTTTGAAATTATATATAAAAAAAGGTTATGCTAAACTTCTTATAGGTGTAGCAAAAGGTAAGAAGAATTACGATAAAAGAAATAGTTTAAAACAAAAAGAAGCTAAAAAAGAAATAAATCGTGTGCTAAAAGAAAAACAGAGATATTAAACTTTTTAAATGCATAAATAAAAAAGCTTGTATAAACAAGCTTTTTTATTTATTTCTAGAATAATAGTTTGTCAGCTCCACCTATTTTGTAATCAAGAGCGGCCATTGCTAATACATTTAAGAAATGCCAAGGTCTATCAAATTCTGGTTGGAAGAATATGTCAGCTAACGCTAGTTGTTCAAGTGTCCATTTAGCAGATATTGCAATAGATATTGCAGCAATAGCTGAGCTTATATCATATTTTGACATTAATTGGGCACCAAGTATTCTCTTAGTATCTGCATCAAAGTATATTTTCATTCTTACTAAATTATTTTCTTTACGCATAAAATCTGGATATATTTTCTCTTCGACGTATACAGATTTAACGTTACCTTTATACAATGGGCTACTATTATTAGAAATACCTGTACTTACAAATTTATAATCAAAGAAAGATAATGCAGAAGTTCCGTTCATTTCAGGCATTTTAGTAGGTATTCCCATTGCATTTAGTGCAGCAATTATTCCTTGTCTTCTTGCTAATGTAGCTAGAGCTATAGGAATACGTGTTTCTGTAGGAGCATATGGTATAAATGTTGCATCTCCTCCAGCATAAACGTCTTTAGCTGATGTTTCTAAATAGTCGTTAACTATTACGAATCCACGCTCGTCAATATCTATAGAATTTTTTAACCAAGAAGCGTCACTTCTTACTCCAATTGCTAAAATTACAACATCTGCTTGATATTCGCCTTTATCTGTAATAACAGAACTAACTTTTCCATCTTTTCCTTTGAAAGAAAGAACTTTTTCTTTTCCGCGGAAAGTTATATTATTTTTTTCTCCTTCTTTTGTAAGTACACTTGTTAATTCTTCGTCAAGATATGTATTTAGAATTGATGGTGCCAAATCTATTATAGTAACTTCCATACCATTTTTTGCATATGACTCTGCAACTTCAATCCCTATATAGCCACCACCAACAACTATGGCTTTATTTCCTTTTTTCATAAGGTTGTATACATTTTGCGTATCTTCTGGACCTCTGAAAGTATGAATATTTTCTAATTCTATTCCTTCAAAAGGAGGTTTAATAGCGGCTCCTCCAGGACTTAATAATAATTTGTCGTAGTATTCTTTAGATTCACCGTCTTTAGTTTGAACTATTACAAATTTGTTTTCAGTGTCTAATCCTATAACATTACTGTTTACATGAATGTTAATGCCTTGATTTTTATAAGATTCTTCGTTGGCGAAGTGTAATTCTGATAGTTTTTTAGATGTCCCATCTAAATATGATTGACTACCTCATCCCATAAAAGAAGCAGTATCTCCTCTTTCATATAAGTGAATTTCAGCCTCTGGCTGATTTTTTAGTATTGTTTGAACAGCTTCATAACCAAAATGAGATGTTCCTACAACTATATATTTCATATCGCATTCTCCTAACTTTTAGTAATAATTTTAATTATATCATAATATATTTATAATTACTGATTAGATGATTACTGAAAATATAATGATAACTTAAAAAATGATAAATAAAAATATAAATACTAATTTTAATTTTTTAGTTATTTTATACTAAGGAGTAATTAACAATGTTAATTATAAATTATTTAGTTGTATATAAGAAAATTCTTTTATTCTGTAGTTTTCAAGTTTACAATTTATGCTATTAGTGGTATTATTTATAAGTTAGATTTATTTTTAGATAATATAGTATTATTAATAAGGAGATATATAATGAATTTTAGAGAAGATATTAGAAATATTGCAATTATTGCTCACGTTGACCATGGTAAAACTACATTAGTTGACGAATTATTAAAGCAATCAGGGATATTTAGATCTAATGAACATGTAGAAGAACGTGCTATGGACTCTAATGATTTAGAAAGAGAACGTGGAATAACAATACTAGCCAAGAATACAGCTATAGATTATGCAGGAAAAAGAATAAATATTTTAGATACACCTGGACACGCTGATTTTGGTGGAGAAGTTGAACGTATTATGAAAATGGTAGATGGTGTATTACTAGTAGTTGATGCATATGAAGGAACGATGCCTCAAACTAGATTTGTTCTAAAAAAAGCACTAGAACAACATTTAAAGCCTATAGTAGTAGTTAATAAGATTGATAAAGATTCAGCAAGACCAGAAGAAGTTGTTGATGAAGTGTTAGATTTATTTATAGAGCTAGGTGCTGACGAAAATCAGTTAGAATTTCCTGTAGTTTATGCTTCTGCAATAAATGGTACAGCTTCGTTAGATAGTGATCCATCTAGTCAAGATGAAAATATGAAATGTTTATATGATACTATTTTGAAATATGTGCCTGCACCGATTGATAATAGTACAGAACCTTTGCAATTCCAAACAGCATTACTAGATTATAATGATTATGTAGGACGTATAGGAATAGGTAGAGTATTTAGAGGAAGTATGAAAGTAGGAGATTCTGTAAGTTTAATTAAATTAGATGGTACTACAAAGAATTTCCGTGTAACAAAAATTTTCGGTTACTTTGGTCTAAAGAGAGAAGAAATACAAGAAGCAAAAGCAGGAGATATTGTAGCCGTAAGTGGTATGGACGATATAAATGTTGGAGAAACAGTAACTCCAACTGATCATCAAGAAGCATTACCTATATTACATATAGATGAACCAACGTTACAAATGACATTTTTAGTCAACAATTCTCCTTTCGCTGGGAAAGAAGGTAAATTTGTAACAGCTAGTAAAATAGAAGATCGTCTAATGCAACAATTAGAAACAGACGTTTCATTAAGAGTAGAACAAGCTAGTAGTGATTCTTGGATTGTAAGTGGTCGAGGAGAATTGCATTTATCTATTCTTATAGAAAATATGAGAAGAGAAGGTTATGAATTACAAGTTTCTAAACCAGAAGTCATTATAAGAAATATAGATGGAGTTGATTGTGAGCCAGTAGAAAGAGTTCAAATTGATACTCCAGATGAATCTGTAGGAGCTGTTATTGAATCACTTGGACAACGCAAAGGTGATATGATTGATATGCAAGCAGATGGAAATGGTCAAACTAGATTAATATTTAATGTTCCAGCAAGAGGGCTTATAGGATATAGAACAGAATTTATGTCAATGACAAAAGGATACGGTATTTTAAACCATACTTTTGACTCTTACCAACCTATGCAAAAAGGTCGTGTGGGAGGACGTAGAAATGGTGTATTAGTTGCACTTGAAAATGGACAATCTACAGCTTATTCTATTTCTAGTTTGGAAGATAGAGGTCTAGTATTTATAGAACCAGGGACAGACGTTTATGGTGGTATGATAGTAGGTGAAAATAACAGAGAAAACGACTTAACTGTCAATATAACTAAAGCCAAAGCTCAAACTAATGTTCGTTCTTCTACTAAAGATCAAACAGTAACATTGAAAAAGGCTAAAATTATGACTTTAGAAGAAAGTCTTGAATACTTAAATGATGATGAATATCTAGAAGTTACTCCAGAGTCTATAAGACTTCGTAAAAAAGAATTAGATAAGTCAGCTAGAGAAAGAATGGCTAGAAAAGCTAAGTATGCAGAAGAATAAAATTAATTCAAAAATCTTATTAAATTAAGTTTAAACTTAATTTAATAAGATTTTTTTGAAAATATAATTGACAACAATGAAAATATTTCATATAATCAATAGGTAGCCTATGTATATTGTTTTAAGGAGTTTAAGATGAATAATAAGTTGTATAAAAAATTAGGGATGACTACAGGGAAATTAAAAAGTTTACTTATAGAGAAAATTAAAGTAGGAGATTTATCTCATAAGGAAGTAATAACTTTATTATTTATAGTAGAAAAATTTAATAGCAACAAAGAAGTAAATGTGAAAATATTACAAGATGAATTTAAAGTAAAAGTTTCCTCAGTAGTACAAATTCTTAATAAATTAGAACTGAAAAATCTAATTGTAAGAAAAAATTCTAAGGAAGATAAAAGGATATCAATAATAGTTCCTACAGAGAAATCTTTAAGAATATATAATGTTTTTTGTACAGAGAGTGAAAAATTTTTGCTATCAGTTATAGAAGATTATGAAGAGTTTTATAATTGTTTAGCTGTATTGAAAAAATTTAATGAAAATTTAAGTGAAAAAAAAGGTATAATTATAAACTTTTAGGAGGAAAAAATGAATAGTAATAAATTATTCAAACCATATTTAAAATATATTTTAATTTATATGTTAATTATAGGGTTACAAGTACTACTAAACTTACTAATGCCCGAATTGGTTGCTCATATATTAAAAGATGGTATTTTATTGGGAAATAAAAATAGTATATATACTAATGGATTTTATATGTTTATTATTTCCATAATTATTTTTAGTTGTTCTTTGATAGGTATAAGATTTATGACAAAAATTACATTTAATTATGCAAAGGATATTAGATATGAATTGTACAAAAAATTCCAAAAATTTTCTTCTTTAGATATTCAAAAGTATGGAACATCATCTTATATTACTCGTGTAACTAACGATATAGATCAAATATCTAATGTTATGACAATGGCACTATATATCTTAGCATCAGCACCAATAACACTAATAGGTGCTACATTTATGGCTATAAGAATAAATGCTAGTATATCTTTTATATTTTTATTACTTATTCCTATTATGGCTATTATGACATCAGTTATTGTATTTTTTGCTAATCCTTATTTTAAGCTTCAAAGAGAATATACAGATAAAATTAACAAATTAGTACGTGAATTTATAACTGGTATTAGGGTGATAAGAGCATTTAATAAAGAAAAAACAGAAACAAAAAAATTTGATAAAGCAAATATACAGTTTGCGAATAGTTTATTTAAAGCTAATAAACATATAGCACTTTTTCCAACTATTATTCCTGTAATATCAAACTTATCAAGTTTAGCAGTAATGTTTTTGGGAGCATATTTAATCAATAAAGGCGAGCTTAATATTGAGTATTTAATATCACTACAACAATACGGTATGCAAGTAATAATTGCTCTTATTATGATGTCATTTATTATGTCTATGGTACCACAAGCGTTAATGGCAAAACGTAGAATTGATGAAATGTTTAATCAAGAAATAGTTGTTGAAGATGTAAAATCTTCTAATATTTTAACTAATATTAACAGTATCGAATTTAATAAAGTTACTTACGCATTAGATGATGCAGAGTATCCATTGATTAGGAAAGTATCTTTTATTGTAAATAAAGGAGAAACGTTGGCTATTACAGGTGCAACTGGTAGTGGAAAGAGTACTATAATTAACAATTTAGTAAGGTTAAATAGAGAAACGAGTGGAGAAATTTTGATAAACGGAGAAAATGTAGATAATTTCAATTTATCAAGTTATAAAGAGAAAATAAGTTATGTTCCTCAAATGAAAAAATTGTTTAAAGGTACTATAAGAAGTAATATGTTAATAGGTAAAACAGATGCCACTAATGAAGAAATTATAGATGCATTGAAGCAAGCAGGAGCTTATGAGTTCGTAGAAAAATTAGATGGTTTTTTAGATGCAAAAGTAGAAAAAAACGGAGAAAATTTCTCTGGTGGACAGAAACAAAGATTATGTATGGCTCGTGCTTTAGTAAAAGAAGCTGATGTCTATATTTTTGATGATAGTTTTTCGGCACTAGATTATAAGACAGAGAGCTTAATAAGAGATAACTTAAATAATTATAAAAAAGATAGTATTAAGATAATAATATCTCAACGTCAGTCTTCTTTAATGGGAGCAGACAAAGTATTACTTATGCAAGAAGGTGTTTTGATAGATCAAGGGACACATAAAGATCTTTTAGAACGTAATGATACATATAAAGATATTTTCGCACAAGTAGAGGAGGTAGAAATGTAATGAGCAATAAATCATCATTTAGATTATTAAAATATTTATCTAGATATAAATTTTCTATAGTAATAGCAATTGTTGCTACATTGGTTGCAGTTATTTGTAGTGCTTTTATGCCAAAATATTATGGTAGAGCAACTACTATAATAATAAATGATTTTGTTTCTACTGGAAGAATAGAATTATCAAGTCTGTATCCTATAATTAAAGTTTTAATAACTCTATATACTGTATCAATGGTATTTACTTATGTAATGCAATATTTAGCAGTAAAGTTAACAAAAGATGTTGTTTATAGTTTACGTAAAGATTTACGTAAGAAATTTGAAAAATTACCTATATCATATTATGATCAAAATGAAACTGGTCAAATAATGAGTAAAATAACGAATGATATTACGGTTATTGGTAACAATTTAGGTCAAATTATTACTCAATTTTTACAATCATTATTTGCTATCATTTCTATTGTAGTAGTAATGTTTACTGTAAGTGTTGATTTATCTTTTGTTATATTAGCAAGTATTCCTATAACGATATTTGTATCATTAAAAAGAGCTAAAAAATCTCAACCTTTGTATAGAAAAAAGCAAAATGCATTAGGTGGTGTTAATTCATATGTAGAAGAGTATTTTACTGGATATGAAGTTATTAATACGTTTGATAGAAAAGAAGAAACATTAAAAGACTTCAAAAAATTAAATGATAAATTGTGTAATGAAGCAATAAAAGCAGAAAAAATATCAGCAAGTATTTTCCCAACATCATTGTTTATTAATAATATAACTTATGTATTAATTACGATAATAGGTTTTGCTCAAGTATTAAATGGCCGTTTAGAAGTAGGATATGTTCAATCAATGATTCAATATGTAAAACAATTAGGGCAACCTATAGGTAACTTAGCAAATATTTCATCACTTTTACAGTCTACAATAGCTGCAAGTGATAGAGTTTTTGAGGTGTTGGATAATCCAGAAGAAGATAATAGCGAAACATTGGAATTACAAGAAGTTAAAGGTAAACTAGATATAGAGAATTTATTTTTCGGATATGATAAAACTAAAAATATTTTGAAAAATATTTCATTCAATATTAAACCAGGAGAAACTGTAGCTATAGTGGGACCTACAGGAAGCGGTAAAACAACATTCATAAATTTATTAATGAGATTTTATGATGCTACAAGTGGAAAAATTAAACTAGATGGAACAGATATTACTAAGTATAAAAAAGAAACAGTTAGAAGAAAAATGGGAATGGTTCTACAAGAAACTTGGTTATTTAATGGAACTATTATGGATAATTTAAAATATGGTAATGATAGTGCTACTGAAGAGGATGTATATAAAGCAGCTACTCGAGCAGGAGCAGATACATTTATAAGACAAACAGCTCAAGGATACAATACCATTTTGAATGAGAAAATGGATAATATTTCTGCAGGACAGAAGCAATTATTAACAATTGCTAGAGCATTAGTAGGTAATCCAGATATTTATATTTTAGATGAAGCAACATCTAATATTGATAGTAAAACAGAAAAAACTATTCAAAAAGCAATGGATAAAATAATGTCAGAAAAAACAACTATAGTAATTGCACATAGGTTATCAACTATAGAGAATGCAGATAAAATCGTAGTGATAAAAGATGGAGAACTACTAGAACAAGGAAATCATAAAGAACTATTATCTCAAAAAGGTTTTTATTATGATTTATATACTGCTCAATATAACGGCTAATAAGAAAATTAGAAGAAAGATATCGACTTTCTTCTAATTTTTTTATTATATATAATTTTAATATTACGCTATTGTTAATATTAAAATATTGGTTAGTTAAATTTAATTATTTATAGTGTAATTTATTAATAAAGAACTATAGTTATTTTATAAATATATATTAAAAAATAGAAAAAAACTTTTTTTTATAGTATAATTAACAATGATTTGAAAATAGAATGGAGAATTAA
The DNA here is from genome assembly GCF_013415425.1 of Gemella sp. GH3. Lineage (GTDB taxonomy): Bacteria > Bacillota > Bacilli > Staphylococcales > Gemellaceae > Gemelliphila. The sequence continues at coordinate 29,024 of NZ_JACBYC010000108.1, forward strand.
AAAATGTTATCTAAATCTTTTGAACAATTTAAGTTTGAAAAATTTGTAAATGATGCTGTAGTAGATTTAGGTTTTAAAAATCCTACGAAAATACAAGAACGAGTTTTTTCACCAGTGTTAAAATACAAAAATGTTGTAGCAAAGTCACAAACAGGTAGTGGGAAAAGTCATTCTTTTTTATTACCAATATTTAGCAAATTAAATGTAGAAAATAAAAAAACTCAAAGTATAATAATGGCTCCAACTAGAGAGTTATCAAGACAACTGTTTGATATGGCAGTTCATATCGCTAAATTTTCTAAACAAGAAATAAAAATTTCTCTTTTTATAGGAGGACAGGATTTAAATAGAGATATTGATAGAGTATCTAATGCTCCACATATTATTATAGGTACTCCTACTAGAATATTAGAATTAGATAGGGCTAGTGTATTATCTATTAAAGAAGTAGAAACTATAGTTGTTGACGAATGTGATATGATGATAGATTTAGGATTTATGCCAGATATTGACAAAATAGCTACTAGAGCAGCAAAAAATTGTCAATTTTTAGTTTTTTCTGCAACAATACCTAATCAAATGTCACATTTTTTGAAAAAATATGTCAAAAATGCACAATATATAGAAGTAGACAATGCAAACAATGGTAAAATTGACTATATACTATTGCCTATAAAAAGTTCTAGTAGATTAGAAAAATTATATGAAATAACTACTATAATTAATCCTTATTTGGCTATTATTTTTGCTAATAAAAAAACAGAAGTAGAAGAAATAAGTAGTTACTTGATATCTCGTGGTTTGAATGTCGGTGTTTTACATGGAGATTTGACACCTCGAGAAAGAAAGCAAATGCAAAAGAGAATTAATAATTTAGATTTTACTTATGTTGTAGCTAGTGATTTAATGAGTAGAGGAATAGATATAGAAGGGGTAAGTCATATAGTAAATTATAACATTCCTAATGATTTAGATTTCTTTATCCATAGAGCTGGTCGTACAGGTAGAGCAGGTCTTAGTGGAGAATGTATAACTATATACAGTAATAAAGATGAAGATAAATTACAAGAATTAGAACAACGTGGTATAGTTTTTGAACATAAAGATATAAAGGACGAAGAGTTTGTTGAAATAAAAGATAGAAATAAACGTCAAAATAGACAAAAAGTAGTAGCAGATCATAATTTAACAAACAAGTTAAAATCTAAGTTGAAATCTAGTAAAAAAGTAAAACCTGGATATAAGAAAAAACATAAGTATAAAATGGACAAATTAAAACAAAAAGAAAGAAGAAAATTTGCAAAACGTCAAAATAGGATGAATAGAGGTAAATAATGAAAAATTTAAAAATAGGTTCGCATGTTTCAATGTCTGGAAAAGATATGATGATAGGTTCAGTAAAAGAAGCATTAAGCTATGGAAGTGATACTTTTATGATTTATACAGGTGCTCCGCAAAATACAAGAAGAAAACCGATTGAAGAATTAAGAATAGATGAAGCAAAGCAAATTATGAAAGATAATAATATTTCTGATATAGTTGTACACGCACCGTATATTATTAATTTGGGTAATACAATAAAGCCAGAAACATATGAGTTAGCAGTAGAATTTCTAACATTAGAAATAAAACGAACAGAAAAAATAGGAGCTAAAAATATGGTTCTTCATCCAGGCGCTCACGTTCAAGCTGGAGTTGATAAAGGTATTGAAAGTATTATAAAAGGATTAAACACGGTTATAAGACAAGATATGACAACTAATATCTCTCTTGAAGTAATGGCAGGAAAAGGTAGCGAATGTGGAAAAACTTTTGAAGAAATAGCTACAATAATTGATGGAGTTGTTCATAATGATAAGCTAACTGTTACTTTCGATACTTGTCATTTCTTTGAAGCTGGATATGATATTGTAAATGACTTAGATGGCGTTCTTACAAAGTTTGATAAATTAATAGGTCTTAATAGAATACAAGTTTTACACGTTAACGATAGTAAGAATTTTTTAGGAGCGCACAAAGACCGTCACGAAAATATAGGGTATGGTGGAATAGGATTTGAAGCAATAAATAGAATTGTACATTTAGATCAATTTGCTAATATTCCTAAGATTCTAGAAACACCTTGGTACGGAGAAAATAAAGAATTTGCGCCATACAAATATGAAATAGAAATGTTACGCAATCAAAAATTCATAGATTTTAAAAATATTTAGTAGAAGGGATGATGGTATATGAGTGATGTCGATAAAAAAGTAGATAGTTTAATGACTATTCTTAAAGAAAATGGATATAAGTACACTGATAAAAGAAGATTAATGATACAAGTACTGGTAGAAGAAGATAGATATATAAATGCAAAATATATTTCAGAAATTCTATGGAAAGATTATCCGGGGCTTAGCTTTGACACTATTTATAGAAACTTGAGTACTTATGTAGATTTAGGAATTTTGGAAATGACAGAAATAAATGGAGAAAGATTTTTCAAAGTATCTTGCATAGACACAGATCATCATCACCATCATCATATTTGTTTAAAATGTGGCAAAGCTAAAATTATTCATATTGATTTGTGCAGTAAATTAGATATTGAAGAATTAAAAGGTTATAAAGTAGATAGTCACAAGTTTGAAATTTATGGACTTTGTCCAAATTGTTTGAAAGAAGAGAAAGAAAATGTATAACGGTATTTTACCTGTATATAAAAATAGAGGTATGACTAGTCACGACGTAGTTTTTAAACTTAGAAAAATTTTAAATATGAAAAAAGTAGGACATTCAGGAACGCTTGACCCAGATGTTGACGGAGTATTATTAATTTTATTAGGAGATAGTACAAAGGTTAGCGATTATGCAATGGATTTAGGAAAAGGATATAGAGCAGAAGTTTGTCTAGGAATAAAAACTACTACTGAAGATTTAAGTGGGGATATTTTAGAAAATGTAAATATAGAAAATATTTCTTTAGATAAAATAAAAAAAGTTTGTGATAGTTTAGTAGGTAATATTATTCAAAAGCCACCGATTTATTCTGCTATAAAAGTTAATGGGAAAAAGCTTTATGAGTATGCTCGTATGGGGAATTTTGATATTGAAATTCCTACTAGAGAAGTTACTGTTTATAGTATAAATATTTTAGAAAACAGTTTTTATAAAAAAGATGGGAAGCTTTATTTTACAATAGATATAAAGTGCGGAAAGGGTACATATATAAGAACTTTAGCTACTCAAATAGGCGAGATGTTGAATGTTCCAAGTTGTATGAGTAAATTAACTAGAACATCAAGTGGGAAAATAACTATTGATGATACATTAACTTTGGGTGAAATAGAAAACCTAGGGTCAGAAATTACTACTAAATTATTGCCTAAAGAATATGCTTTAGAAAAGTTTGTTAGTTATGAAGTTCCTAAGTTTAGAGCAAAACAAATTATGAATGGACTTAGATTTAGGAAAGATCAATTTCCTACTTTAGATTTTAGTAAGGGAGTAGTTTTTACATATAATAATGAGGCTATAGCTGTCTATATATTAAAAAATTTAGAAGATGATTTATTATCTGTAAAAACAACTTTTCCTAAGAAAATAGAATGATGATAGAAGGTAAAATTATGGATTTTTTTAAAATTTCTAATTTAAAAGAAATAAATAAAGATACAAAAAGAAGAGTAGCAGCATTAGGATTTTTTGATGGTATTCATTTGGCACACAAAGAAATAATAGTGAGTACAGTAAATAAAGCTAGAGCTACTAATAAAATTTCTACTTTAATTACTTTTGATAAAAGTCCTAAAGAATATTTTACTAAAACAAAATTAAATCTTATAACGCCCGAACATATAAAATTAAAAATACTTGATGAATTAGGTATAGATGAAGTATATATTATAGAATTTAATGATTTGTTTAGAAAATTAACTAAAGAAAAATTTGTAGATGATGTATTAGTAAGATTGAATGTAGATGATGTTTACTGCGGATATGACTATTCTTTTGGGTACCAAGGTCAAGGGAGTCCTGAATTTATAAAAGAATATACGGATTATAATATAAATGTTAATGTAATAGAAAAACAGTTATTAAATGGTGAGAAAATATCTACAACTAAAATTAGAGAGTTAATAAAAAACGGTGATTTATCTTCTTACTATAAATTTACAGGAAGACCATATAAATTATCAGGAGAAGTAGTAAAGGGTAGACAACTTGGTAGAACTATTAATTTTCCTACAGCTAATATAAATTTAGTTGATAATTGTGTTGTTCCAGAAAAATTAGGTGTATATATAACTAAGGTTAAAGTACTAGGAAAGTACTATAAAGGAATTACAAACATAGGAAGAAATCCTACCGTATCTAATTTGGATAAGATTTTTGTTGAAACACATATATTAGATTTTGATAAAGAGATATATGGAGAATTTATTGAATTAGAATTTTATAAGTTTATAAGATCAGAAAAAAAATTTAATAATTTAGATGATTTAAAATTACAACTAGAATTAGACAGAGAAATTGCTTATAAAGAAAATTTAGAAAATATTATTTAATATATTGCAAAAACGCAAAAAATATTGTAGAATATAAAAAGTCCTTATTCCTGGTGTAGAAAAACTCCAGATTTTATACTAAGATTAAGGGGAAAAAATTTTTATGGAGGTGCCAAATGGCAGCAATTAGTCAAGAAAGAAAAAATGAAATTATCGCTAAGTACCGTACTCATGAATCAGATACTGGTTCTCCAGAAGTACAAGTAGCAGTGTTAACAGCTGAAATTGAAGCTTTAACACAACATTTAGAAGTACATAAAAAAGATCATGCAGGACGTCGTGGATTATTGAAAAAAGTATTCCGTCGTCGTCACTTATTAGATTATCTAATTAAAAAAGATATTCAAAGATATCGTGATTTAATTAAATCATTAGGACTAAGAAGATAATTTTTTATGCAGAAGATTATGAATTTAATCTTCTGCAATTTTTTCAAAAAAACTATTGACAACTTTTTTAAAAAAAGGTATACTATTATAGTGCTTAAGACAAGTACTTAATTATTTTATGTCTCGATAGCTCAGCAGGATAGAGCAACGGCCTTCTAAGCCGTCGGTCGGGGGTTCGAATCCCTTTCGGGACGTCATACAAACCAGGAGAGCTATATCTCTTGGTTTATTTTTTTAGATTAGGGGAATATAAAATGAATAATATTAATAAAATAGGAATTGGAGTTTCATTATTGTCGCTTACGATAATAGCGGGATCACTTTATTATCATAATGATAAACTATCAAAAGCAAGTGATAATATAGTTAAAAATAATTATTCTACTAAAGAAGTAGTTGTAGAAAATAAAAAAAATATTGAGATTAGTACAGAAGTTAATAATAACACACTTATATTAAAATTAAAAAATATTTCTAGTAGAGAATTAGCAGATGTAGTATTAGAGGTAGGGGTTAAAGACAGTAAGGTGTCAGAAGTATATATAGAAAAATTTGCTGCTAATACTGAAAAAACTATAGAAATTTCATTAAATAAAAAGACAACTAGTCAAAGTATTAGAAATAATGATACTATTGTTAATGACTATAGATTAATGGAAGAAAAAGAATTTACTTATAATAATGAAAAAGGGTACGTATTAGTAACAAGTATAAAAGAACAAAAAGTTGATTATTATAAAGATAAGATAAATAGTAGTAGTTTATCTCAAGAAGAGAAAGATCAATTACTTTCAAGTATAGATAAAGAAAATAATATATATAATATAGAAAAATTAATAGAAGGAAAATTAATACCTTTATTGAGGTTATCACTTGATGCAATAACGTTTCCTGCTAATGAAGAAAAATTAGTTATTTCAGATAAAGTAGCAGATAATTTACAAAATTCACAAGATAGTAGTAATAATGTTCAAGAAATTCCTAATAATTCAGTACCTCAAGATCAACAAGCATCTTCACAACAATATGTTGCACCCAATAGCAGTAATATAAATAATGGAACGAATCAAGTATCACCTAGGAGAAATCAATCATCTATTGGAACTAATTCTAACAATAGAGCTTAATAAAAAATACCTTAATGAAATATTTCATTAAGGTATTTTTTATTATTTGTTTAATTTAGATTCGTGGAATTTTTTCATTATTCCTTCTTTTGATAATAAACTTCTTACAGTATCAGATGGTTGTGCACCATTTCCTAACCATTTTAAAGCTAATTCTTCATCAATTTTAACTTCTGCTGGATCTTTAACTGCGTTATAAGTTCCAATAGTTTCTATTGAACGACCATCACGAGGTGCTCTTGAATCAGCAACAACGATACGGTAGAAAGGTGATTTTTTAGCACCTAATCTTTTTAAACGGATTTTTACTGCCATTTTTATACTCCTTTTATACTTCAACTTTTATTATTTATTTGTGTGTTTATGGGTATTTAATGAAAAGTTGAATCAATAAGCTAAGTTTTAAGCTAGTAAATATTCTATCACTATAAATTAAGAAAGTCAATAGATTTTTCTGAAAAGTGTCAACTTTTTTTGTTGACATCTGTTTATTATGTAAAAATAGACTTTTTTAGAGTGGTAAATAGATATAATTGACAAAAAAATGCATTTTATTTTAAATAATACTTGATTTTTTTTTTATTATTAATTATAATATTTAGGTATGTGATTTAGTCACTCAAAAATAACTCTGTTCATATAATAAATGTTCAGGGCAGAAGGAGAGAATAAAAATGAAACAAGGAATACATCCAGATTACCGTAAAGTTGTATTTATGGATACTACTAGTGGATTTAAGTTTTTAAGTGGTTCTACAAAACCAGCTAAAGAAACAATCGTTTGGGAAGATGGAAATGAGTATCCATTATTAAAAGTGGAAATTAGTTCAGATACACACCCATTCTACACAGGACGTCAAAGATTTGCTCAAGCAGATGGACGTGTTGAACGTTTCAACAAAAAATACGGAATCAAGTAAAATTTTAAAAACAGACACTATTAAGTTGTCTGTTTTTGTTATATTTTTTGTAAATAATAGTATAATTGATAGCAGGAGAATATATGTTTGAAGATAGAAAAAGAGGATGGATAGAATGCATATGTGGGAGTATGTTTTCAGGTAAGTCAGAAGAACTTTTAAGAAGAATTAAAAGAGGAGTTATAGCTAAACAAAATGTTCTACTGTTTAAGCCTACTATTGATAATAGATATGAAGCAGGGAAAGTATCAACACATAATGGAAATAGCTATGATTCTATATGTATAGAAAATTCAAAAGATATTTATAAATATATAAAAGAAGAAAAATATGATATTATAGGCATAGATGAAATTCAATTTTTTGATGAAGATATTGTATATGTAATTAATAATTTAGCAAATAAAGGAATAAGAGTTATAGTAGCAGGTTTAGATATGGATTTTAGAGGAGAACCTTTTTATCCAATGCCAGAAATTATGGCAATAAGTGAAATAGTAACTAAATTACACGCAGTATGTAGTAAATGTGGTAGAGAAGCTAGTAGAAGTCAAAGATTATTAGATGGAAAACCAGCTAAATATGATGATGAAATTGTTGTTATAGGAGCTAGTGAATCTTATGAAGCAAGATGTCGTCATTGCTACGAAATAGATAGATAATTTTAGGAGGTATTATGGAAATATTAGGACAACTAGAAATAGTTGAAGAAAGATATGAACGCTTAAATGAATTGCTTAGCGATCCAGATATAGTTAGTGATACAAAAAAATTAATGGATTATTCTAAAGAACAAAGATCTATAGAAAAAACAGTTTCAGTATTTAGAGAATATAAAAATATAATTAATCAAATTAAAGATACAAAAGAACTTCTTGATATAGAAGAAGATAAAGAAATGCAAGAAATGATGAGAGAAGAGCTTAAGGAATTAGAATCTTCTGTAGATCCAATGGAAGAAGAATTAAAAATTTTGTTATTACCGAAAGATCCAAACGATAGCAAGAACGTTGTAGTAGAGGTTAGAGGAGCAGCAGGTGGTGATGAAGCAGCTCTTTTTGCGGGTGATTTATTAAGAATGTATACTCGTTATGCAGAAACACAAGGTTGGAAAGTAGATTTATTAGAACGTTCGGAAACAGGAATAGGTGGTATTAAAGAAGCTATATTTATTATTTCTGGCGATGAAGTTTATTCAAAAATGAAATTTGAGAGTGGAGCACATAGGGTTCAAAGAATACCTACGACAGAATCAAGTGGACGTATCCATACTTCTACAGCAACAGTAGTTGTATTACCAGAGGCAGAAGAAGTAGAAGTAGAAATCAATGAAAATGATATAAGAGTTGATACATTTGCATCAAGTGGAGCAGGTGGACAATCTGTTAATACTACAATGTCGGCAGTTAGGTTGACACATATTCCAACAGGAGTAGTGGTATCCATGCAAGATGAACGTTCGCAAATAAAAAATAAAGAAAAAGCAATGAAAGTTTTACGTGCTAGAGTTTATGATAAATTCCAACAAGAAGAACAAGCTAAATTTGATGCGGAAAGAAAATCAAAAGTAGGAACAGGAGATCGTTCAGAACGAATAAGAACATATAATTATCCGCAAAATCGAGTGACTGACCATAGAATAGGATTAACTATCCAAAAATTAGATCAGATAGTAGACGGAAAACTAGATGAGATAATGGAAGCTTTGCGTATAGCAGAGCAGACAGAAAAAATGGCAGAATTAAATAAAGGTGATGAATTATAATGAGAAGAGAACAGGCTTTAGCAAAAGCTTGTTCTCTTTTGAGAGAACAAGGAAAAGAAGAGAGTATAGCAAGATTTTTATTGATGTACTTATTAGACGAGAAACCTAATAAATTTATTAATAAGTATAAAGAAGATTTAACGAAAGAAATTATTGATAAATATTTTCTATTAATTAATGAACATATAAAATATAATAAACCTCTTAGTCATTTAGTAGGATTTGATTATTTTTATGATAGAAAATTCAAAGTAACTACAGCCGTATTATCTCCTAGAATGGAAACAGAGGAACTTGTTTATAAAGTAGTAGATTATATAAGAAGTAACAATTTAAATAATATAAAAATATTAGATTTGTGTACTGGTAGCGGAATTATAGCAATTACTTTGAAAAAGGAATTATCGGACTTAAATATTAATGTAACTGCTAGTGATATTAGTGATGAAGCTTTGCATATAGCAAAAAATAATGCTTTGTACCACAAAGAAAATATACAATTTATAAGATCTAATATTTTTGAAAATATATACGATAATTTTGATATAATTGTATCGAATCCTCCGTATATTTCATATGATTATAAAGAAAATATGACGAGTGATGTTTTAGATTATGATCCACATTTGGCATTGTTTGCAGAAGAAGATGGAATGTATTTTTATAGAGAAATATTAGAAAATGCAGTTGATTATTTAACTAATAATGGATTAATATTTTTTGAAATTGGATATGACCAAAAAGAAAAATTAGAAAAATTGGCACATTTAAATAATTATGATGTAAATATTTATAAAGATATTAATGGAAGAGATAGAATAGCTAAGCTTAAAAATAAAATAAATTAATCACTTTACAAATAAATTCTATTAGTGTATTATATTTATGGCTAAAGCCAAATATAATTAACCTTTCGGGAGGTCCCATATGATAAATGATATGAGAATATTTGATTATGAAGATGTACAACTTATACCAAATAAGTGTATTGTTAATAGTAGATCAGAGTGTAGCACAGAAGTTATACTAGGTAATAGAAGCTTTAAATTACCAGTAGTTCCAGCTAATATGCAAACTATTATTGATGAAAATTTAGCAGAGCAACTAGCTAGCAAAGACTACTTCTATATAATGCATAGATTTAATCCAGAACGTAGATTAAATTTTGTAAAAAAAATGAAAGAATTAAATTTATTTTCTTCAATTAGTATAGGAATAAAAAACGAAGAATTTGATTTTGTTCTAGAATTAAAGAAAAATAATTTAGAGCCAGAATATATAACTATAGATATAGCTCATGGGCACTCTAATAAAGTGATAGAAATGATTAAATTTATTAAAGAGCATTTACCTACATCATTTGTTATTGCTGGAAATGTAGGTACACCAGAAGCTGTTCGTGAATTAGAGAATGCAGGTGCTGATGCAACAAAAGTTGGTATAGGTCCAGGAAAGGTATGTATAACAAAACTAAAAACAGGATTTGGAACAGGTGGGTGGCAACTAGCTGCACTTAGATGGTGTACAAAAGCTGCAAGTAAACCTGTTATTGCTGACGGAGGTATAAGAGATCACGGTGATATAGCAAAATCAATTAGATTTGGAGCTACATTTGTAATGATAGGATCACTTTTTGCTGGTCACGAACAAAGTCCTGGAGAAACTATAGAAATAGATGGTAAGAAATATAAAGAATATTTTGGTAGTGCATCAGAATTCCAAAAAGGTGAGAGAAAAAATGTAGAAGGCAAGAAAATTTTAACTCTTCATAAAGGTGATATGTTTGATACTTTGATTGAGATGCAACAAGATTTACAATCATCAATTTCGTATGCTGGAGGTACAGACGTATCTTCACTAAGAAAGGTAGATTATGTAATTGTAAAAAATTCAATTTTTAACGGTGATAGATAATTTAACATATAGACCATTGATATAACTATGTGTATATCTTTATGATTTTAAAAAGTATACAAATGTCATAAAGATATATATATATATATATATAGTAATTTTATACGGAAAAATTATTGTGCATGAACATATTATTTTTATATTAGTTTTTTGATTACAATTAACAATATTTGATAAAAAAATTCAGAAGGTCCTATATCTATTTTTAAAAATTAGATAATAGTACACTAAAGAAAAAATATATTAAAAATTCTGAAAGCTATACTTTACCTAAATATAAGGATAAGAAGTTAAATCGAAAATAAAATATATAAAATAGATTTCAGGGGGTTGCTAGAAAATGAAAATAATTAAAGTTTTTAAATTCGGTAATAGGATATTATTAAGTTTAGATAATAATCTACCTGAATCATTTAGAAATAATACAAAAGTATTAATTGATGATTTTATTTTAGAAGATGCAATAATTTCTATGGACTCTGAAAATAATAATCGTAAAAATGTATCGGTTAAATATGACGGAAAAGTGGATTTAGAGGGTAAAGAATTAATTTTAATTTGAAAAAATAATATATAAACACCTACTATACGAGTAATTACGAATAGTGTTAATATTTTTTACGATTGTAAATCAGTGAATTTAAGATGACTATATAATTGATTATTTAATAATTAAGTTTTAAGGGAGCAACGCTTTGTTACTCCCTTTTTTATTTTTCTTCGTCCTTTTCTAATTTTAAAGGATAAGCATATAGTATTTCGATTGAAGTTATTGTACAGGAACTTCAAATGTAGCTTTTTGTATTTTCTTATTATTGTCATATTTTTCAAATATAACTTTAATAGTTTTACTTTCTGTAATTAAACCGTAAGCTTCTTGAGCTAGTACCCTCTGGTACAGATGCTGTATATTTTTAGCTCCAGCAGGATATATTTTGCTACCTTTTTACCTTCATCTACGACTTGTTTAGGTGTAAAGAATAAATCTTGTATCTCTCCCGTATAACCTAGATTTTCATACGTATAGGTTATAACAACAACTTGTGCAGGATTGTCTTCAGAAAATTGATTTCTTTCTGTCGTAGTTGTAACACTATCAGTTTTTAATTTCCACTGCCCATCTACGACCCAATCTTCATTTAATCCGTAAACTTTATCTTTAGAAGTTTCTGTTTTATTTGATGAGCTAGAAGATGAAGATGAAGACTCTGTTGTTGACTTTGTTTCTTCTTTACTAGAGCATCCACTTATAATAACAGCATCTGATAATAATGTTGTTAATAAAATTTTAGATTTGTTCATAATAAAATCTACTTTTAATATTATATTAATTTTTGTATTCTTTTTTGTTTTAATCGTATATATAGTTTAAATCAATAGTTTCGCCTTTAATTGTAACTTAAATGTATTTGTAACTATATAATGTTTACCTTTTATTTGAGATAAGTGGTTAAGCTTTTTTGCGAAATACTTTCTATTTCTGGAGGGCTATATTTTGCTATAAGTATATCCCTCTAATTTAAGTGATTAATAACTATTTTCTATAATTATAACTATTATTTTTGAATTTAGCAATATTTTTTTCAAAAATTACAAAAAAAAATAAAATACAATAGGAGAGTATAATGTTATTTCAATGTTTATTAAGACCCTAGTTTTAAGAAAAGAAAAGGATATAATTCCTTTGAAGAAAGTAGTGAGTTGATGTTGAGTATAGGAAAATCTTACTTATATGAATAGCAAATATAACGATTGATAGAAACAAAAAGAAAAAGTCTTCTCGAAAGAAGACTAGCAAAAAATAAGTTTTTGTAAGGGACAAAGCCCTCTTACAATCCAAAGTACATCATATCATATTACATAGAAAAATGAAATATAGTTTCGTAAGCTGTTTAATATCTTTTTACTTTATTATTGAAAAATATTTATATTATTGTAAGACATTTACTATTTCTCTTGATTATTGACAAATTAAAGATGTAATTGTATACTTTAACAATAAAAGTAGGCAAGGAGATAGCTTATGGAATCATCAATTAATAAAAAATTGAATATAGATTTAGTGTTAAAAGATGTAGATAATTATTGTTATTCTGAACTATCAAAAGAAAGGTTTAAAAATTTAGAATATATAAAAGATTATAATAAATTAATTGCTATTCATAATGAAAATGAAGAAGTTGAAAAATTACTTAATAAGTATCCTAACGAATTCAGATTAAAAATATATAATTATTATAATAGTATAAAGAAAGCTAAAATAGAAAGTATATTATCTGAAAAAGAATTATTTTATATTCTGCAAAATGTAATTACTTATAGTAGATTTAAAAATAGATTTAATGATATAAAAAAATTAGAATCTGTAGATTATCCGTATATATCAAAATATATTGATAATATAGCAGATTATAAGTGTTTGATTGATTACTTAAACAGAATAGTTGATGAGGATGGATATATTAGAGAAGATGCTTCTATTGAATTAAAAAGTATTAGAGATAGTAAAAGGAAATTAAAATCAAAGTCAGATAATATATTGAAAAATATAATTAGACGAAATACTAATAAATTAACAGAAGCAATTATTACAAAAAGAAATGATAGAGATGTTATTTTAGTTAAACCGGAATATAAAAATGATTTTGGTGGTATTATTCACGATGAATCAGCTTCAGGAAATACTTTTTATGTAGAACCTAGGGAAAATGTTATTATAAATAATGAAATTAGCATTCTTTCTCGTAAGGAAAAAGAAGAAATTTTAAAAATTTTACGTGAAGCTACTTCAGAGGTTGCAAACTTCGGAGATGATCTTATATACTCTTTAGATAATTTTGCTAATGTAGAATTTATTTTTTCAAAAATTAATTTTGCTAATAATAAAGGATTTGTGAAACCTATTATGGTAGATAGTCAATTTATAGACTTAAAGAAAGCTTATAATCCTCTTATAGAGCCCGATATTGTGGTGAAAAATGATATTTATCTAGATAATGACAAAGATTCTTTGATAATAACTGGACCTAACACAGGGGGAAAAACAGTTATTTTAAAGACAGTAGGTCTATGTGTAGCATTAGCACACTTAGGTTTATATATTCCTACTAACGTAGATTCAAAAATAGGATACTATCAAGATGTATTTATTGATATAGGAGATAATCAATCAATAGAAAATAATTTATCAACATTTTCTTCACATATGACTAATATCGTAGATATTTTAAAGAAAGTTAATAACAAAAGTTTAGTTTTATTAGATGAACTTTGTTCAGGAACTGATCCTAGTGAAGGTGCAGGGTTATCTATGGCATTATTAAATAAATTCAAATCACTGGGAGCAACTGTATTATGTACAACTCATTATCCAGAAATTAAAGATTATTGTTTTAGATCAAATTATTATAAAAATGCTTCATTAGAATTTGATTTTGATTTATTAAAGCCCACTTACAAATTTATTATAGGATTACCAGGAAAATCTAACGCTATAAATATTTCGTATAAACTTGGATTGGACGAAAATATTGTAGAGGAAGCTAATAGTTATCTTAAAGAAACAGAAAAAGAAAACAATATATTTATAGACAAGTTATATCAAAATATTCAAGAGTATGATAATAAGATTATTATTTTAAATAAAGAAATTAAAGAAGCAGAAAAAATAAAAAATACACTTAGTAATCATTTAGAAGATTATTATAAGTATAAAGATAGTTTGTATGAGAAAATGTATAGTGAATTAAATCAAGATATTGAATTAAGAAAAGATAAACTTTTGAAAATATATACAGAATTTAAAGAAAGTAATCAAAGTATAAAACAGCATGAATTCAATGAAGTTATAAAAGATATTGATAGCTATAAGGTTAATTTTTCTAATACAATATTTAATATAGAGGAAAATAATAATGATAGTATAGTTATAGGTGATGATGTATTAGTTTTAAAATATAATCAACGAGCAACTGTTCTTGATATAAAAGGAGATGTGTTGCAAATAAAATTAGGATCTTTAAAATTAAATATAAAAAAATCAGAAGTTAAACCTTTGGCTAAAGAGAAGGTAAGAGAATCAAATTATATTAATATAAAAAATAATATAGGAAATGTTTCTTTAGAAATAAATGTTATTGGTAAAAATACAGAAGAAGCATTAAGAGCGATTGATGAATATTTGGATAAAGTTTTATTAATGGGCTATGATTCATTTACTATTATTCATGGAGTTGGTTCAGGAATTTTGAAGAAAAATATTGCAGAGCATTTGAAAAATAATAAATATGTAGGATCATATCGTAGTGGCGGACAGAACGAAGGTGGTTTGGGAGTAACAATAGTTGAAATTGTATAGAGAAAGTAGTAATATATAAACAACAAAAATTAAGGAGAATATAAATGAGAGAAATTACAGATAAAGAATTTTATGAATTATCAAAAAAAAGCTCAGTAACATTATTTGATTTTTGGGCACCATGGTGTGGACCATGTAAAATGTTAGCACCTGTATTAGAAGAATTAGATGGAGAATTACAAAATATAGAATTTTGTAAAATAAATGTTGATTCTCATCAAGAAGCCGCTTCTGAGTATGGTGTTATGTCAATTCCAACTTTATTAGTAATGAAAGATGGAGAAGTTCTTGAAGAATTATCAGGATTTAGACCTAAAGATGCTTTAAAAGAAATTTTAATAAAATATAATTAGTTATAAAAAATACGATGTTATAATTTAGCATCGTATTTTATTTTTGTTTTATATTTTGACTTTAGTTTATATATTTAAATTATAGGAAAAGAAATCGATAAAAAATACTATAAAAATCTAGAAATAGCAAGTAATTTGTGATAAAATTAATAAAGTACGTATTATTAATTATTTATATATAGAGGAGAAACAAAATGTATAATGAAGAAAAACCGTTGATGCTTTTTTCGCTAGATGCAAACATACCATTGGCAAAAAAAATTGCAGAATATTTAGGGATAGAACTTAGCAAATGTAGTGTTAAAAAATTTAGTGATGGAGAAGTATCTATAAACATTGAAGAAAGTGTACGAGGAAGTGAAGTTTTTGTCATTCAATCTACTAGTAGCCCTGTAAATGAAAGTTTAATGACTTTATTAATAATGATAGATGCTCTGAAACGAGCTTCTGTAGATACAATAAACGTAGTAATTCCTTACTATGGATATGCTCGTCAAGACAGAAAAGCTAGAAGTAGAGAGCCTATCACTGCTAAATTAGTTGCCAATCTTTTGGAAACAGCTGGAGCAGATAGAGTAGTTGCACTTGATCTTCATGCTTTACAAATTCAAGGATTCTTTGATATACCTGTAGATCATTTAATGGCAGTACCTATTATTGCAAAATATTTTAAAGAAAAATTACCTAATTTAGATGACGTTGTCGTCGTTTCTCCTGATCATGGGGGGGTTACACGTGCTAGAAAATTAGCGGACAGACTAAATGCCCCTATTGCAATTATAGATAAACGTAGACCTAAGCCTAATGTAGCAGAAGTTATGAATATAGTAGGGAACGTTGAAGGAAAAAGTTGCATTTTAATTGATGATATAATTGATACAGCAGGAACTATAACACTTGCAGCCGCAGCACTTATGGAAAAAGGTGCGAAAGAAGTTTATGCTAGTTGCTCTCATGCAGTACTAAGTGGTCCAGCTATTGAGAGAATAGAAAAATCACCTATAAAAGAATTAGTATATGCTAATACAATCGATATACCAGATGAGAAAAAACTTGACAAAATGAAACCACTTTGTGTAGGTGAGTTAATAGGTCAAGCAATAGATAAAATTCATAATAACGAACCAGTTAGTGTATTATTTGAATAATATAAATTATTAAGGCAACCGAAAAAGTTGCCTTTTAAATTTTATAAAAATAAAGTTAGGAGCTTTTTTATGAAAATGATAGTTGGACTTGGTAATCCAGGTAAGCAATATGCAAATACTAGACATAACATAGGATTTATGTTAGTAGATAAATTTGCAGAAGAAAATAATTTTTATTTTGACAAAAATAAATTTAATGCAGATTATAGTATAGGATATGTTAATGGAATAAAGTATTTATTAGTAAAGCCAACAACATATATGAATTTATCAGGAGAAGCCATAAGAAAATTTTATGATTATTTTGATTTAGAATTAGAAGATGTTCTAATAATTTATGATGATTTAGACACGAAAACTGCTAATTTTAGATTGCGTAATAGAGGAAGTAGCGGGGGGCATAATGGAATAAAAAGTACTATAAACCATTTAGGGACAGATAAATTTAATAGATTAAAAATTGGAATAGATAGGCCTACCAATGGTATGAAAGTTGCAGATTATGTGTTAGGTAGGTTTACTAATGATGAGTTAAGTGAAATTGAAAAGATTTACAAGAAATCTACTGATTGTATAAAAGATTTTGCAACTTTTTCATTTGCTGAATTAATGAATAAATATAATTAGGAGAATTATGCTATTAAAAAAATTATTTGATATTGTAGATTACAATGACAAAAATTATAAAAATATTGAATTTTATTCTAATAATATTACAACTAAGGTGCTTTCTATAGTTAATATTTTTAGAAAAAGTGAAAAAACGACAGTAGTTATTGTTGATAATAAAAAAACAGCAGAAACTTTATCTCAAGATTTATTAACGTTTGAAGATGATGTTTATATTTATCCAGAAATAGATATTTTAAAAAGATTTACAAATAAAAGTAATGATCTTGAACAATTATCTCTTGAGATTTTGAATAATTTAGTAAATAAGAAAAAAATGATTCTTATTATTCCTACTGCTACCTTATATAGAACTTTAAAAAGTCCAAAAGATTTTAAAAACTATAGTATTAATATATCTCTAGACAACTATATAAATTTTAGTGATTTTTCTAAATGCTTACTAGATATGGGGTATACATTAGTTGATAGTGTAGAAAATATAGGAGAATATTCAAAAAGAGGAGGAATTATAGATTTTTATAGTCCATTGAATAAATATCCTATTCGTTTAGACTATTTTGATGAAGAATTGGATACTATAAGAATTTTTGATACTATTAGTCAAAAATCATTAGAAAAAATAGATAATGTTGATATATATCCTACCGATGATTTTTTCTTAAGTGTTAAAGAAAAAGATTATATAGTATTTAAGTTAGAGGAAGAGCTAACTAAACAAAATTTTAAAAATTTTAGTAATTATAAAGAAATAGAAAATTATTTAAAAAATAAAATCAAGCTGTATAGGGATAGTAATATTTTTGATGAGTTGACTAGCTTCTCTAATTATATTTACGATAATCCTTATAGTATAGTAGATTATTTACCTAATGATTCAGTTATAATATTTGATAACTACACCAAAATTAATGCTAAAATAACGGAACTTAAAGATTATTTTACAGTTAACCTAGGAGAAATTAATCATCATTACATATTTCAAAATGTGATTGATAATGAAGCATTTGAAAAATTACAAAATATAATTAATAAGAAATATTATTTATCTATATTAAAAAGTACAGAAAAGTTTATTGACTCTTCAGTTAATATTAATATTACTGATTTATCATTTTATTCTAGTGAAGAACAATTAGCCAAAGAGTTGAAAAACAAGGTTATTGAAGATTATGAAATAGTTATTACTGTTAGTTCAAAAAAACAACGTGATTATCTTGAAAAAATTCTTTTTGATTACAACTTGTATGATGATGTTTATGTAGGGATACATCACGGGAAAATTCACATTGAAGAAACTAAATATAATTTAAAGGGTTTTGAAAGTAAACTAAAGAAATTCATTTTAATAACTCCTCTTGAAATATTTAAAGATGCTAAGCGTAGAAAAAAACGTAAATCCTTTAAAAATTCTAATTCAGAAAAAATAAGAAATTATCAAGATTTGAATATAGGAGATTATATAGTACACATACATCACGGTATAGGAATATATGAAGGAATAGAAAATATTGCAGTTTCAGGTGTATATAAAGATTTTCTAAAAATAGTTTATGAAGGTGGAGATGTTATATACGTTGATATAGAAAATATGAAATATATTCAAAAGTATATGTCTTCAACAGATAATAGAAAGCCTAAATTAAATAAATTAGGTACTAAAAAATGGCAACAAGTTAGAAATAAAGTTCGCAGAGAAATAGAAGATATTTCTGAAGAATTAATAAAATTATATATAAAAAGAGAACTTAATGTAGGGTATGCTTTTAGTGAAGATGGAATTATGCAAAAAGAGTTTGAGCAAGACTTTTTATTTACTGCAACAGAAGATCAAGAAAAAGTAACTTCAGAAATAAAGAAAGATATGGAAAAAAATCGTCCAATGGATAGATTATTATGTGGAGATGTAGGATTTGGTAAAACTGAAGTTGCAATGAGAGTAGCTTTTAAAGCTGTAGTGGATAGTAAGCAAGTTGCCGTATTAGTACCTACTACATTATTATCAGAACAACATTACAACAATTTTAAAGAACGTTTTAGCAATTTTCCAGTTAACATAGAAGTAGTTAGTAGATTTAATACTTCAAAAGAAATATCAAGAATAGTTAATGATTTAGAATCAGGAAAAATAGATATTATTATAGGAACACATAAACTGCTTAATGATAAATTTAAATATAAGGATTTAGGGTTATTAATTATAGATGAAGAACAAAGATTTGGTGTTAAGCATAAAGAAAAAATAAAACATTTAAAAAATATGATTGATGTTCTGACTTTAAGTGCTACTCCTATACCTAGATCGTTACATATGAGTTTAATAGGGATAAGAGATTTATCAGTTATAGAAACTCCACCTAGAGATAGACAGCCTATACAAACTTTTGTTATGAGTGAAAATCCAAATGTAATAAGAGAAGCGGTTCTAAAAGAGGTTGATAGACAAGGGCAAGTGTTTTATGTCTATAACCGTGTAGAGACTATAGAAGAAAAATATTTAGAATTAAAAAAATTATTACCAGAAGTAAATATAGCATATGCCCATGGTAGAATGACACAAAAAGAGCTAGAAAATATAATGATAGATGTTATAAATAAAGAATATGATATGCTTATAACAACAACTATTATAGAAACAGGTATAGATATTTCTAATGTTAATACATTGATAATAGAAGATGCAGATAAGTTTGGCTTAAGTCAACTTTATCAAATAAGAGGTAGGGTAGGAAGAAGTAGTAGAGAAGCCTATGCATATTTTATGTATAAACCTTTCAAAGTTTTAACAGATTCTTCTGAGAAAAGACTTACTGCTATAAAAGATTTTACTTCTTTGGGAAGTGGTTTTAAAATAGCTATGCAAGATTTATCTATAAGAGGCTCTGGAGATGTTTTAGGTGGGAGACAACATGGATTTATTGATTCTGTAGGATATACATTGTATTCACAAATGTTGGAAAAAGAATTAGCAGAGAAAAAAGAAATATTAGAACCTTTAATTAAAGAAGATAAAACACAAGATATAGCGTACTATGAGCAAGTTATAAAAGAAAAAACTAGAGATGTAACATATGATATTTTTGATGTGGAAGATAATTTAATTGATATAAAATTGCATATTGATGCTTTTATTCCTAAAGATTACATCAACAATGATGCAGATAAAATATATTTTTATAAAGAAATAAATAATGCAAAAACAGAAGAAGATGTAGCCATAATTACGGAGGAATTGATAGATAGATTCTCGGATTTTGGTTTAGAAGTAGAGAATTTACTAGATTTAACTATACTGAAAATTAACTCACTAAGTATTTTAGTAAATAGTGTTAAAGAGCTAGCAAATAAGGTCATTATTACATTTGAAAAAGAAGTTTTGGATAATCTGAATGGAAAATTATTATTTGAAATATTATCTAGTAGTAATGATATAAGAATTATGGTTAAAGATACTTTAGTAATTGAAGTTGATAAAGGAGATAAGTATTCTCTTAAACGACTTATTAAATTAGTAAAAGAAATAAAACCATCTATAAATTAAGGATAATGTATGAAGAAATTAAATAGATGTAGTTGGGCAAGTAATAATTTATTGATAGAATATCATGATAATGAATGGGGAAGAATAGTAACATCTGAACAAAAATTATTTGAATTACTTATGTTAGAATGTATGCAAGCAGGACTAAGTTGGTATATAATATTAAAAAAAAGAGAAAATTATTTAAAAACATTTGATAATTTTGATTATAATTTATGTGCAAAATATAGTGATGAATTTCTAGAAAAACAGAGAGAAAATGAAGGTATAATTAGAAATAAATTAAAAATTTATGCTATTAGAAAAAATGCGTTAGCTTTTATTGAAGTTCAAAAAGAATTTGAAACTTTTTATAATTACATATGGAGCTTTGTAGAATATAAAAAAATCAATAATGAAAATAGAAATTCTAGTGATTTAGTAGGGAAATCATCATTATCAGATAAAATTAGTAAAGATATGAAGAAAAGAGGATTTTCTTTTGTAGGTAGTACAGTTATTTATAGTTATTTGCAAGCAATAGGTATTATTAATGATCATTTTATAGATTGTTTTTGCTATGAAGATTGCAAAAAAGAATTAGATTAGAAATTCTAATCTAATTCTTTTATTTTAGTTACTCCATAAATTCTTTTTATTGGATTTAGCTTCGTTTTGAGCCTTTTTAAAATTATTTAGATAACGTGTATCAGGCTCTTTAACAT
Source organism: Gemella sp. GH3 (assembly GCF_013415425.1). Taxonomy (GTDB): domain Bacteria; phylum Bacillota; class Bacilli; order Staphylococcales; family Gemellaceae; genus Gemelliphila. The sequence goes on from NZ_JACBYC010000108.1 coordinate 50,422, forward strand.
ATTTTATTTCTGCTAATCCTTCTTTAAGTAATTGTTCTTGAACACTTTTTCCATCTGCGTAAACATAAGCTAAAGCTCTATCGTATTTATCTTTCTTTTCGTACACATCGAATTCTATTTCTACTTTTTTAGCATTTTTTAATATTTTTTCATTTAAATCACTAGCTTCTGGCCCGTAAGGTTGTACTTCTGTATTAGCTTTAACTGTCTCAGGTGTATCTACCAATAAGTATCTTACTGTAAGATCTTGATTATTAAATTTTACTTTTATAGTATCTCCGTCTATTTTTCTAACAAATTGTACAGGATACCTTGTTGTATCCCCAGTTACTTGTATACCATTTATAGTTATTGTATTAGATTTTGTACTATTAAATAAATTACCACCATAAAGATATACAAATATAATTATTGCTATTGTAAAAATAGTGGTTAATATAGAATATAATTTTTTATTCATAAATTCCTCCTTATGATTATCTAATAATATCATAAAATTTTTAAATTTACTATTACTTAATTGCTATAATCAAAATATTGCATTTGAATTATAAATAATGTATTATATTATTATTAATTAAAGAAATATAGAGGTTTTATATGTCTACAATTGTACTCAAAAATTTAGAAGATACACGACGTTTAGCAGAAGTATTAGCAAAACTAGTAACAAAAAATTTTATTTTAACTTTGAATGGGAATTTAGGAGCAGGTAAGACTACATTTACTAAATTTTTTGCTAAATATTTAGGTGTTACAGAGGTAGTTAATTCACCTACTTTTAATATTTTGAAAGAATATGAAGCAATAGATACTATGTTTTATCATATTGATGCATATAGATTAGAAGATAACGAAGAAGATTTAGGCTTTGAAGACATATTTTATGAAGATTCAATTTGTGTTATTGAATGGTCAGAGTTTATTTCGGATTTTTTACCTAATGATAAGATAAATTTTACAATAAGTTATGATAATGATATAAGAACTGTTGAAATAATATCTGAGGGAGAAAAATACAATAATATAGAAAGAGAGCTTATAAATTTATGGTAAGTTTAGTTATAGATGGCTCAAATAATAATTTATCAATATGTTGCATAAAAGAGGATAAAATTTTATCAAAAAGTAGTATAAAATGTTATAGGAATTTATCAGAAATAATATTAAAAGAAGTAGACAACTGTCTTGATAATGCTAGTATAAAAAAAAATGATATAACAGAGATAATTGTAACCGGTGGTCCAGGATCATATACAGCACTTAGAGTGGTTTTATCAATAGCAAAAACATTATCTTATGTGCTAAAAATACCAATAAAAACAATATCTTCTTTGAGATTATTTTCTGCAAATTGTGATAAAAATGTTTTAACTGTTCCTTTGTTTGATGGTAGACGTGGAAATGTTTATAGCGCTATTTATTTAGGAGATGAAGAGATATTAAAGGAAGGATATTACGCATTTAAAGAAGTAATAGATTATATTAATAAAGAAAATAAAGCTGTTAATTTTGTAACTAATAGTGATAATTTTGAGTATAATGATGTAGAAGTAGATTATAAAGTATTTATAAAAGATATTGATGCAGCAGATTATTTATTCGTAAAAAATTTTTCAGAAGAAGTAGATAGCTTTACTGCAGTCCCTAATTATTTAAGACTTACAGAAGCAGAGAGGAATTTAATAAATGATAAAAATTAATAAAGTAGGAGTAGAGCATTTAGATAAATTATCAGAAATAGATCATAATAATTTTGATGATCCTTGGTCAAAAGAAATGTTGAAAAATGAATTAGAACATAAAAATGCAGAATATTACGCTATTTTTAATGATGATGAAATTTTAGGATTTTGTGGTGGATGGTATGTATTAGATGAATATCAAATAAATAAGATAGTTATAGATAAACCACATCAAAATAAAAAAATAGGACAATTATTTCTCGTATATATAATGGAACTTTATAGAACAAAAAATGCTAAAAGAGCTATAATTGAAGTTAGAGAAAGTAATAAAATAGCTTATAAGGTATATGTGAAAGCAGGATTTGATGTGTCAGGTCGTAGAGAAAATTATTATCAAAATAATGGAGAAACAGCTTATGTTATGGTAAGGGAGTTTTAATCTATGAAAAATATAAAAATTCTAGCTATAGAGACTAGTTGTGATGAAACTAGTGTAGCTGTTGTAGAAAATGGAAAAAGAGTATTATCTAATATTATAAGTAGTCAGATAGAAACACATAAAAAGTATGGTGGAGTAGTACCAGAGATAGCTAGTAGACAACATATAGAAGTTATTTTACAAATAGTAGACCAAAGTCTAGAAACAGCTAATGTTTCTTTAGACGATATAGATGCTATATGTGTAACCCAAGGTCCTGGACTTGTAGGTTCCTTGTTGGTAGGAGTTAATGTTGCTAAAACATTAAGCTATACCTTGGATAAACCTTTAATAGCGGCTCATCATATAGCGGGACATATTTACGCTACTGATATTGAAAGCAATATAAATTATCCATCATTAGCTTTGGTAGTTAGTGGTGGGCACACTGAATTAGTTCTTATAGAAGATGAATTAAAATTTAAAATTATAGGTAACACTTTAGATGATGCAGTAGGAGAAGCCTATGATAAAGTAGCAAGACAATTAAATTTAGCATATCCAGGAGGACCTAAAATAGATAAATTGGCTAAATTAGGACAAGATAGTTATAATATTCCTAGAGCGATGATAGATAGTGATGATTATAATTTTAGTTTTTCTGGTATGAAATCAGCAGTCATAAATATTATTCATAATTCTAAGCAAAGAGGAGAAGAGATAATAAATGAAAATTTAGCTACAAGTTTTCAAAAAGCTGTGGTAGATATTTTATTAACAAAAACAGAGAAGGCTTTAGTTAATTTTAATATAAATCAATTAATTTTAGCAGGAGGAGTAGCAGGGAATAGAGAATTACGTGAACGAGCTAGTGCCTTAGCAGATAAATTAAATGTTGAATTATTAATACCTAGTATGGAGTATTGTAGTGACAATGCTGCTATGATGGGAGCAGTAGGATATTATTATTATAAAAATAAAATTTTTACAGATCCATTGACATTAAATGCTAAATCTAGTTTAAACTTAGAGAAAATAAAAGAATAATTATTCTATATTTATTATTTATGTTATAGAAAAGTTTTGCAAATATTATTAATTTTATAATACTTAATAAGGTATTAATTTTCTTTAGAATAATTAAGATAATAAAAACTTATGTAATAAACTTGCATAAGTTTTTTTGTTACATTACACTCTTGCAAAAATATATTTGATTGTTGTATAATAGTTACTATAATATTAATTAAGGAGTAATATATATGTCTAAACTTTATTTAGAACCTCAAGAAATATATGAATATTCCGCTAAAAAAGGAGAAGCTAAAGCAAATGCAGGATGGCTATATATGATAGCTTTAGGATTCTTAGGTGGAGCATTTATTAGTGTGGGTTATTTAGCTTACATAAGAATAGCAGGAACGTTTCCTCATGAGTGGGGAGGTTTTGGTGCTTTTATAGGGGCAGCAGTTTTCCCTGTAGGGCTTGCATGTATTTTAGTAGGTGGAGGAGAACTTATTACTAGTAATATGATGGCAGTAGGTTCAGCGTATTTATCTAAAAAAATTGATATACAAAAACTTTTAAAAAATTATGTTATTATAACACTTATGAATGTAGTTGGTGCAGTTTTTGTAGCTTATTTCTTTGGCCACATAGTTGGACTTACAGAAGGAGTAGTTTTAGAAAAAACTATTCATACCGCAGAAGCTAAAGTAAATGCAACTCCACTTCAGATGATTGTGTCTGGTGTAGGATGTAACTGGTTAGTAAGTATGGGAGCTTGGTTATCATTTTCTGCAAAAGATGTAACAGGTAAAATTTTGGGAGCTTGGTTTCCAGTTATGACTTTTGTAGCGATAGGATTTCAACACGTGGTAGCTAATATGTTTGTTATACCAGCAGCAATGTTTGCAGGAGCACATATTACATATTTACACTTTGCAGAAAATATGCTTTTTGTATGGATAGGTAATTTACTAGGTGGTCTAGTAATGGTAGCAGGTTTATATTCTCTAGCATATCAAAAAAGATAAAAATACAAGCCTTTGATTTATCAGAGGCTTGTATTTATTTTTTATAAATCAAAGGTCTCTTTTATTTTAAATTATGGTATAATGATGTAATATAAAGTTTGGAGGTTTAAGAATGAATATATCTTTGAAAAAAGGTCAATTTTGGAAAAGTATTTTTGTAGTATCAATATATATATTATTTACTATTTTTTTACCAAAAGTTATATTAGAATTCATTAATCTTACTAGTATAAATTCAAGAATAATCGTTATGTTATCTAGCTGTTTATTAGCAACGATAGTAATTTTAGTATTTACTAGTAAGTATAAAATTAATAGTATCGAGAATATGACTAATAAACATGGAATAATAAGAACAATTATGTACGGAATTATAGGTTTTTTAGCTATGATGATGTTACAAATGATGTTAGGGATTAGTTTGAAATTAATATCCGTTATATTTGGTATTGAGACAGGTAGTCAAAATACGTCTACTATATCACAAATCGTAAAATCAGTTCCGCTATATTCAGTTTATGCTATAGTATTTGCTCCAATATTAGAAGAGTTAGTTTTTAGGAAAGCAATATTTGGTTATGTTTATGATATTGTAGAAACTAAAAGTGATTATATAAGATTTACGTTAGCTGCCTTAGTTACCGGTATTATATTTTCCTTGCCACACGATGGTTTTTCTCCTGTTATGATAGTTTATGTTGTTATGTCTATTGTATTTAGTATATTGTATAAAATTACAGGTAGAATACTTACACCCATACTGGCGCATATTTTAATGAATTTTATAGTTTTATTTGTGCAAGTTTATTTAGCGTAACAAATTTTTTAAGGGGATAATTATTATGGAAGCAAAAAAATGGTTAGCATTAAATTACTTTTTACAGTATGCTGTGCAAGGAGTGTTTTTTCAATATTGGATAGTTTACTTAACTACTATAAAAGATTTGTCTGTTTTAGAAGCTAGTGCAGTTTTTTCTATGATTTATTTAGCTAGGTTTATTAGTGGTATATTTCTCAGTACTGCATTAATCAAGAAATTTGGTCTACATTTATCGTATAAAATAATTGGATTTTCAGGTTTTATAAGTGTTTTGATGTATGGATTCGTTGATAATAAGATTAATTTATTTTTTGTTACTTTTTTGTTTGGAATAACTTATTTTAGTCTTACGCCACTTACAGAAACTACATCATCATTGTTTCTGAAAGAAGGAAATGTTGATTATGGGCAAGTTAGGGTTTTTGGTTCTATTAGTTTTATGATTGTAGGTATAATTGTAGGTGGGGTTTTAGGATATATTAGTAATAGTTATATTTTTTATGTTTTAGCTAGTTTAGTATTCATTTATTTTATATTTACATTAATACCTGCACCTTATATGTTGAATACTGTAGATTTATATAGTGGAGAAGTTAAGAAAGAATCAAAACAATTTTTATGGATGAAAAATGATATAGATGCTATTTTATTAATTTTAGTATTTTTCTTTTTACAGCTTAGCCACGCTGCTTATAATAATTATAATGTTTTGTATCTTGAGAGTTTTAATATATCTTTAAAATGGTTAACAGGATTTATAGTAAGTATTTCGGTAATATCAGAAATATTATTTTTTGTATTTTCTAATAAATTACCTAAAAATATTAGTGCAAAAAAATTCTTACTTATAGCTTGTTTTGTTGCTACTTTTAGATGGTTAATTTTAGCTGTATTTAAAAATGTTTATGTTTTTGTTTTTATGCAAACATTACATGCATTAACTTTTGCTCTTGCGCAAATAGCTTTTATTTTATTACTTAATAGTAAATTTACTTCGGATAAAACTTTGGACATGCAAAATTTATACAGTGCAGTAGGATTTCAGTTAAGTGCATTTTTAGGAATGTATGTTGTTGGTTTTATATGGGATATTAGTACTAGCTTGGTATTTTTTGTATCATCTGCAATAGCATTTATAGCACTAATTATTGCTACTAGATTAAAATTTTAATATATAATTATCAAACAAATTACCGTACTATATACTTATATAGTACGGTAATTTTATATATTCAAAAATAAATTTTCATATTTAGATTTTATGATAATTTTCTTCTGAATGATAGGGTGATTAAATTCAACTTTTAAAGCTCCTAAATACATATGTGTATAATTAATATAATCTTTTGAATAAAGTTTATCTCCTATTATAGGATTGTTTAAGTATGCTAAATGAACTCTTATTTGATGAGTTCTTCCAGTTTCTAGAGAAATTTCAACTTTATAAAGATTATTTTTTGTTTTATTAGAAGTGAGAATATTAGTTATCGCTATTTTTCCGTTGTTGGTAACTGCCATTTTATTTTTTTCAACGCTATGTCTTCCTATTTTTGTAGTTATTTTTTGTGGAGAAATACTATTTTTTACTATAGCATTGTAATATCTTTTGATCCTTTTATTTTCTAAGTCATTATCAAGTTTTGATTTAATAAGAGGAGTTTTAGCAAATATAACTAAACCAAAAGTATCTACGTCTAGTCTATGTATTGGTTCTAAATATTCATAGTCTTTAATTAGGTAGTTTACTAGTGTATTATTTTCAGAATTAATGTCATTAGGATGAGTTTTCATACCAAATGGTTTAGATGCTATAAGAATAAATTCATCTTCATACTCAACATCAATTTTTATTTTATCGTTATATAGATAGTTAGATTTAGCTAAGTCAATTGTAATATTTAAAATATCTCCTTTATAAACTCGTTCATATAAATTAACATTTTTATTATTTATAAATATACAATTTTTGGACATATTCAATGTATGGATATTTTTTTTTGATAATAATAAAAATTTTGCTAGATATTCGCGTAAAGTTGGATAATTGTCATTTATTATAAAATTCATAATATTATTCCTTTATATTTTCTAAACAGTTATTCTATCATTTTTTCTACTTAAAGTAAAATTTTTTTGAAAAAGTTATTGTCAAATTTGGTCAAAGGGTGTATAATATCATTATAGTCAAAAAAGGTCAAATAAATTTGACTATTATTTGGAGGTTAATTATGGATATAAATAGTTTAACTAATAGTTTAAAAGATATTTTAGCCAAAGCACAAACAAAGGCAATAGAATTAAAAAGTCAAAGTATAACAAGTGAAATGATTATATATGAAGCTACTAAAAATGTTAATCTATACAGTGATATTTTAGGTAGAGTTAGTGTAAATAAAAAACAACTTTTATTAGAATTAGAGCAAGAATTTAAGAAAATAAATGCTGTAATTGGAGATAATGTAAGTTATGGAAATTATATAAGTAACGATGCTAATAAATTAATGCAGGAAGCAGATAAATTAAAAAATAAATATGAAGATAATTTTATATCATGCGAACATTTGTTATTAGCAAGTTATGTTACTAATAGTATTGTAAAAAGAAACTTGGACAAGGTAACAACTTTAGAAAAATTAACAAAGGTAATTGATGATATTAGAGGAGGTAAAAAAGTTATGAATGAAAATCCAGAAAATAGCTATGAAGTACTTGAAAAGTACGGGAGAGATTTAATAGAAGAGGTAAAATTAGGAAAACTAGATCCTGTTATAGGCAGAGATTATGAAATTAGAAATGTAATACGAATTTTATCAAGAAAAACTAAAAATAATCCAGTTCTAATAGGAGAACCAGGTGTAGGGAAAACAGCTATAGTGGAAGCATTAGCTCAAAGAATAGTGAGAGGAGATGTTCCAGATGATTTAAAAAATAAAACAATTTTTGAACTTGATTTAACTAGCTTAGTTGCTGGAGCAAAATATAGAGGTGAGTTTGAAGAAAGATTAAGAGCCGTTTTAAAAGAAATTAAGGAAAAAGACGGAAATATAATCTTATTTATAGATGAAATTCATATGTTAGTAGGTGCGGGGAAAACAGATGGGGCCATGGATGCAGGTAATATACTAAAACCTATGCTTGCTAGAGGCGAGTTACATTGTATAGGAGCAACAACATTAAATGAATATAGAAATTATATAGAAAAAGATTCTGCACTAGAAAGAAGATTCCAAAAAGTTTTAGTAAAAGAACCTACAGTAGAGGATACAATTTATATTTTGAGAGGATTGAAAGAAAGATTTGAAGTTTATCACGGTGTGAAAATTTCTGATAGAGCGATAGTAGATGCTTCGGAACTTTCTAATCGCTATATAACAGACAGATATCTACCGGATAAAGCTATAGATTTAATAGATCAAGCGTGTGCTACAATAAAAACAGAAAATTCTTCTAATCCAGAAGAGTTAGATGCTATAAATAGAAAGGTTATGCAACTAGAAATAGAAGAAAACGCATTGAAATCTGAAACAGATGAAATATCAAAAAAACGTTTAAATAATATTATTGAAGAATTATCTGTTTTAAGAGAAGATCAATCTCGTCTTAAGTTACAAGTAGATAAAGAAAAAGAAAAAATATCAAAAATAAATAAACTTAGATCAGATATAGATAGTAAAAAATTAGAGTTAGAAAGAGCAGAAAATAATTACGATTTGGAATTAGCATCAGAATTAAAATATTCTGTACTTCCAAAACTAGAATTAGAGCTAACAGAAGTTGAAGAGAATTCTAAAGATGATGAATATAAATTGTTAAAACAAGAAGTTACAGAAGATGAAATAGGTTATATTGTTAGCCAAATAACAGGTATTCCAGTTACAAGATTAGTAGAAACAGAGAAAGAAAAATTATTAAATTTATCTTCAACATTACATAAAAAAGTAATAGGACAAGATGAAGCTGTTGACAGTGTTACTAATGCTATACTTCGTTCAAGAGCAGGTATTTCAGATCCTAGTAGACCTATAGGAAGCTTTTTATTCTTAGGGCCAACAGGAGTAGGGAAAACAGAATTAGCTAAAGCTTTAGCACTTAACTTATTTGATGATGAAAAGAATATTATTAGAATAGATATGAGTGAATATATGGAAAAACATTCTGTTAGCAGATTAATAGGAGCTCCTCCAGGTTATATAGGTTATGAAGAAGGAGGGCAATTAACAGAAAATGTTAGAAGAAATCCTTATAGTATAATTTTATTAGATGAGGTAGAAAAAGCACATACAGATGTATTTAATATTCTATTGCAATTATTAGATGAAGGAACTTTAACAGATTCTAAAGGAAATATTGTTGATTTCAAAAATACGATTATAATAATGACTTCAAATATAGGTTCAATTAATTTATTAGAAGAAGCAAAAAATGGAGAAATTACAGAAAAAACTAGAGAAAATGTAATTAATCAGCTTTATGGGTACTTTAAACCCGAAATATTGAATCGTATGGATGACATTATAATATTTAAACCTTTAACAGAAAATAACATTAAAGAAATAACTAAAAAATTGTTAACAGAATTAGTACTAAGGTTACAAAAACAAAATATCAACCTTAGCTATACTGATAATATAGTTAATTGGATAGCTACAGGAGGTTATGATATGAAATTTGGAGCAAGACCACTAAAAAGATTTATCCAAAGTCATATAGAAAATGCATTAGCTGTAGAGATTATTAAAGAAGGTGTTGAAGATAATTCAACAATAGTTCTTGATTACAAAGATAAATTAATTGTAAATATAAAATAGTTTATAAATAAAAAGGTTTTACTTATGTAAAATCTTTTTATTTTTACTGAATGACTATATAAACGATTATATTTATAAATAGAAAGTTATTTAATTTTTAATTTTTATGATATAATTAAATAAAATTTTCGTAGAGGTGTATAATGAAAAATATTAAATTACGTTTTGCACTAGAATCAGATGCAGAGCAATTACTAAATATTTATACGTACTATGTAGATAATACAGTTGTAACATTTGATTATAAGGCACCTACTATTGAGGAGTTTAAAAAACGTATAAATAAGATAATATCAAAATTTCCTTTTTTGGTAGCTCAAAAGAATGATACTATAGTTGGATATGCTTATGTTAATACTTTTAAAAATCGTGAAGCCTACGATCACACAGTAGAGTTATCAATATATGTTGACAAAGAAAACGTAGGTTTAGGTATTGGTAAATTATTGTACAATAAGTTAGAAAAGATATTATGTGAGCAAAACATTGTAAATATAACATCATGTATTACTTATCCAAATGAACAAAGTGAAATTTTCCATAAAAGTCATGGTTATGAAAAAGTAGCACATTTTCATAAGGTAGGGTATAAATTTAATAAATGGTACGATGTAGTTTGGTATGAAAAGTCTATTTTAAGTCATAGTGATAGTATTGGACCAGTAAAAAGTATACATGAATTAGCAAAGCAATTTGATTAAGGAGATAACAATTTGAAAGTATTAGAAGAGAAAATTAAAAATTATTATAAAGATTATGAAGTAATGCCATTTATTTCAAAGGATAGAGATTTAAAAGAGTGGCTTGAAGAAGTTGAACTCTCAAAAAGTAAATTAGTTCCTAAAAGAAATATGCAGAGAACTAAAGAAGGCTTAGTAGCAGGTGATGTTATTCTTATGTGGAGAGTAAATTTTGGAACTTTTACAACAGAGAGTATAAAACCAGGAATGTATCCAAAATATTTTGAGTATAGCTATGGAATAGATGCACCTAATAACTTAGAGATACTAATAAAAGAGGGGTATATAAAAATTGATAGTATTAAAGATTCCCTGCAACATACCACAATTACAAATTTGAAAAAATTTTTAAAAGATAATAAGGTAGTAGGTATCTCAAAAATGAAAAAAGAAGATGTTTATACATACATTAAGGATAACTTCTCTGAAGACGAATTATCAAAATATATAAAAGTATTAGGTTATTCATTAACCGAAAAAGGTAAAAATACTTTAAGTAATAATTCTGATATTATTGATAAACATCCTAAGAAAAAATTCTAGTATTTTTAGATAGGAGTGATATTATGAAAATAGGTGTACTAGCTGGCACAAAGAAAGATACAATGATGGGAGTTAATATTCTAAAAAAAAATAATTATACTAATTTGGAAGTTATTGAAAATACGAAAACTCCTAGCGAGCAAACATTATTTCAAATATCTAGTGAAGAATATAAAGAAAAAATTATTAGTGAGCATATAGAACATTTAAAAGGAAAAGATTGTAGAAATCTTTTTGTATATTGTAACTCTTTGAGTGCTGCTGTAGATTTTGATAAATTAGCTAAAAAGTATGATATTAACATTGTAACTCCACTTCACGTTTATAAAAATTTAGCTAAAAATGTAAAAAATGTAGTAATACTTACTGCTAATGCTCAAGGATTATCTGGAATAGAGAAAGTAATGTTTGAAGCTAATGAAAATATTAATATCATAGGAATTACTCTTCTTGATATGGTTAAAGATATTGAATTAGGATTAGATCCTATTTTAATTTCCGAAAAATTCAACTTTAATGTTTTAGCTAAATATATTAATAGTTTAGAGATAGAAAAGGTTATACTAGGATGTACTCATTTTCCGTATATATTAGATAATTTGACTGGAAAATTAACTAAAAATATAGAAGTAGTAGATCCTTCTAGTCATATGTTAAGTTTAATTGGAGAAAAATAAATTTGTTTGAAATTTATCTATTTTCCAGTAATTTAACTGAGAAATAATTTATATTATTATAAATTTTAAATTATTAGATGTAAGGAGATTATATGTACGCATATATAAAAGGATATGTTAAGGAGATAAATCCTAATAATATAGTTTTGGATAATAATGGAATAGGTTATGAGTTAATTGTAGCAAATCCTTATGACTATAATACAGATGAGGAGATTACTGTTTATATTAGTCAGCAAGTTAGGGAAGATTCTAATACTTTATTTGGATTCAAAACAAAAGATCAGAAAAAAGTATTTTTATTGCTTCTTAAAGTAAAGGGTGTCGGTCCTAAGAGTGCCTTAGCAATTTTAGCTAGTGCAAGTAGTGAAGAGATTATAGAAGCTATAAATAGTTCGGACGTTAATTATATGACTAAGTTTCCTGGAATCGGAAAGAAATCTGCTCAACAAATAATACTTGATTTACAAGGGAAAATTGACTTTATTTCTAACAGTGATAATGTGAACAAAGGGAATAATCCAGTTCTAGAAGATGCTATTTTGGCATTAGAAGCACTAGGATTTACTAAAAAAGAGATAACAAAAATAGAAAAGCAATTAATAAGCTACAATTATACAAAAGCAGATGAATATGTTAAGATTGGACTAAAGTTATTAACTAGATAATAAAATGGATATGGAGGTATTATGAAAGAAAGGTTATTATCAAACATTCAAGGCATTAATGAAGAACCTCAAGAACAAAGATTACGTCCACAATACTTAAATCAATATATAGGTCAAGAGCAAATAAAAGATAATTTAAAAGTATTTATAGAAGCGGCAAAAATGAGAAATGAGGTATTAGATCATTGTTTAATTTACGGACCACCTGGTCTTGGGAAAACAACCCTTGCTACTATAATTGCTAACGAAATGAATGTTAATATAAGATATACTTCTGGTCCAGCAATAGAGAAATCAGGAGATTTAGCAACTATTTTAACAAGTTTAGAACCAGGAGATGTCTTGTTTATTGATGAAATTCATAGAATAAGTAGATCTATAGAAGAAATACTATATTCTGCAATGGAAGATTTCTATCTTGATATAGTTATAGGAAAAGGAGAAGAATCAAGAAGTGTACGAATAGATTTGCCTCCATTTACTTTGATAGGTGCTACTACTAGAGCTGGAGCATTAACAGCCCCGCTTCGAGATAGATTTGGAGTACATTGTCGTTTAGAATTTTATGATATAAAGGATTTGCAGACTATTTTGGCAAGAAGTGCTGATATCTATGGATGTTATATTGATGAAAGCAGTACGTATCAAATAGCTATGCGTTCTAGGGGAACACCTAGAATAGCTAATAGACTTTTGAAAAGAGTGAGAGATTTTGCTCAAGTCAAAAATGAAGGACTTATAAATGAAGAAATATCTATATCTTCACTTGATTTATTACAAGTAGATTCTAGTGGTCTAGATAATATTGACTATAAAATACTAGAATGTTTGGTTAAAAGATATGAAGGAAGAGCTGTTGGATTAGAAACTATAGCTATAACTATAGGAGAGGAGAGCATAACTATAGAAGATGTTTACGAACCTTATTTAGTTAAAGAAGGATTTATAGAAAGAACTCCTAGAGGAAGAAAAGCTACAGCTAAAGCATATAATCATCTTGGAATAGAATATAAATCACAATAGATAGGAGAAGTGAATGATAGACAGTAAAAATTTTATAAATACTCGGCATAAGAATCAAAAAATAAATTATGATAATGTTTTAAAAGAACTAATAAAAGAATGGAAAAAACAAGAGATAAGGCCAAAATTACTAATACATTCTTGCTGTGCTCCATGTAGTACTTATGTTTTAGAATATTTAACAGAAGTAAGTGATTTAACTATTTTTTTCTCAAATTCAAATATTCATCCTAAAGAAGAATATATAAAGAGAATGTTAGTTCAAAAAGATTTTATTGATGAGTTTAATAAACGAAACAATTCAAAAATTAAGTTTATAGCAGATGAGTATAACCCTAATAAATTTATTAAAGCTGTAAAAGGTTATGAAGACGAAAGAGAGGGAGGGGAAAGATGTCATATTTGTTATGAAATGCGTCTTGACTCTGCAGCTAAAAAAGCTTTTAAATTAGGATATGATTATTTTGCGTCAGCCTTAACTCTAAGTCCTAAAAAAAATGCTCAGGTAATTAATGAAAGTGGCTATGAATTACAAGAAAAAATAGAAGTTTTTTATTTACCTTCTGATTTCAAGAAAAATAATGGTTATAATCGCTCGATTGAAATGTGTGAAGACTACAATATTTACAGACAATGCTACTGTGGTTGTGTATTTGCGGCAAAAGATCAAGGTATTGATTTTAAAGAGGTTAATCAAAACGCTAAAGAATATAATTTGAAACACAAAAACTATGAAAAATACAAGTCTTTATTGAAAACAGGAAGTGAATTATTGTAAATATTTTTTGAATGATTTAATAAAATGAATTATTATTTATATTAATTACGGTAACAGTATAGTATAATTTGTTTTCATATTAAATTTTCATAACTATATTATAATAAAGTGATAATTGGAAAGAAAGCGACAACAAATAGTGTTTGATAGTTATGAAATCACTATAAAATACTTGTAAATATAAAATTCATATGATATTATAACAATGTACAATATTTAAATATTAAAGGAGATAACATTATGTTAAAAAGAGAATACAAAATAATAGATGAAACGGGAATTCACGCAAGACCTGCTACACTTTTGGTACAAGCAGCATCTAAGTTTGAATCAACTATAGAATTAGAATTTAAAGGACGTAAAGTTAATTTAAAATCTATTATGGGTGTTATGAGTCTTGGAGTAGGAAAAGATGCTGATATAGTTATCTATACAGATGGTAGTGATGCAGAAGAAGCAATCAATACAATAGAAGAAACAATGAAGAAAGAAGGATTAATCTAATATGTTAGAATTAAAAGGTATTGCCGCATCACAAGGTATATCTTTTGCGAAAGCATATATTTTTGTTGAACCTAATCTTTCAGTATCAGAAAAGAAAATTTCAAATGTTTCAGAAGAAGTTGCAAAATTTGATTCAGCGGTAGAAATTTCAAAAAAAGAATTAAGCATAATAAAAGATAAGGCTTTAGAAAATTTAGGAGCTGATAAGGCTGCTATTTTTGAAGCACATTTATTAATTTTAGATGATCCAGAATTTATAGGAACTGTAAGAACAGATATAGAATCAAAAGAAATTAATGCGGAGTATGCCTTAAAAGAAACTTCTGATATGTTTGTATCTATGTTTGAAGCAATGGATAACGAATATATGAAAGAACGTGCAGCAGATATAAGAGACGTATCTAAAAGAGTTTTAGCTCATCTATTAGGTGTAGATTTACCAAATCCAAGTCTAATAGATGAAGAAGTTATTGTTATAGCAGAAGACTTAACACCTTCTGACACCGCACAACTTAATAAGAAATTTGTTAAAGGTTTTGCTACTAATATAGGAGGTAGAACTTCTCACTCTGCAATTATGGCTCGCTCATTGGAAATACCAGCTGTTGTTGGAACTGGCAATATAACAGAACAAATTAATAATGGAGATAATCTAATTATAGATGGATTAGATGGAGTTGTAGTTGTTAATCCTACAGAAGACGTAGTAGCTCATTATGAACAAAAATTAGCTGATTTTGAGGCTAAGAAAGTCGAGTGGGCAAAATTATTAACAGAAAAAACTGTAAGTAAAGATGGACACGAAGTAATTTTAGCTGCTAACATCGGAACTCCTGCTGATTTAGAAGGTGTAAAAAATAACGGTGGAGAAGCAATAGGACTTTATAGAACAGAATTTTTATATATGGGTAGAGATCAGTTGCCTACAGAAGAAGAGCAATTTGAAGCTTATAAAACTGTTTTAGAAGGAATGGGAGATAAACCTGTAGTAGTTCGTACATTGGATATCGGTGGAGATAAAGAGTTGCCTTATCTAGACTTGCCAAAAGAAATGAATCCATTTTTAGGATTTAGAGCGATAAGACTTTGTTTAGAACAAAAAGATTTATTTAGAACACAACTTAGAGCATTATTACGTGCTTCTGTTTATGGTAAACTTTGTGTAATGTTCCCTATGATAGCAACATTACAAGAATTTCGTGATGCAAAATCGATGTTCTTAGAAGAAAAAGATAAACTTATAGCAGAAGGAATTAACGTTAGTGATGATATAGAATTAGGAATAATGGTTGAAATACCTTCTACGGCTGTAATAGCTGATTTGTTCGCAAAAGAAGTTGATTTCTTCTCTATAGGAACTAATGACCTTGTTCAATACACAATGGCTGCAGATCGTATGAGTGAAAAAGTTTCTTACTTATATCAACCATATAATCCAGCTATACTTCGTTTAATAAAAAATGTTATAGAAGCTTCTCATAAGGAAGGTAAATGGACAGGTATGTGTGGAGAAATGGGAGGAGACCCATTAGCTATTCCATTACTTTTAGGAATGGGATTAGATGAATTTTCTATGTCAGCGACTTCTATACTACAAGCAAGAAGTCAAATTAAAAACTTAGAAGTTCCAAAAATGAAAGAATTGGTAGAAAAAGCTATCGACTGTTCTACTACTGAAGAAGTTTTAGAGTTAGTAGAGAAATATACTAAATAATAAAAAATAAAAAATAAACTTAGGTATAAATGACTAAGTTTATTTTTTTGTATTATCTAATAAATTAATTAAGTAAGAAGCTTTTAGAATTTCATATTGTAAAGTATTTTGTTATAATTTATGTTATATTGTTATTTTATACTAGGAGGAAATTTAATGGATAAAGAGATTTTTGATATTATAGAAAAAGAAAGAGTGCGTCAAGAAACAAATATTGAATTAATAGCTAGTGAAAATTTTGTATCCGATGATATTTTAAATGTAACTGGAAGTATATTAACTAACAAATATGCAGAAGGTTATCCGGGTAAAAGATACTACGATGGCTGTGAGTACATTGATGAAATAGAGACATTAGCTATAGAGAGATTAAAAAAATTGTTTAATGTTAAATATGCAAATGTACAACCGCATTCTGGTTCAAGTGCCAATATGGCTGTGTATATGGCGTTATTAAATACAGGAGATACAGTTTTAGGTATGAGTATGGATGCAGGAGGTCATTTAACTCATGGAAGTAAAGTTAATTTTTCTGGTAAAATTTATAATAATGTTTCTTACGGTGTAAATAAAGATACACATACTATAGATTATGATAATGTTAGAGAGCTTGCTTTAGAACATAAACCAAAATTAATTATCGCTGGAGCAAGTGCTTATCCTAGAACTATTAATTTTAAAAAATTTAGAGAAATAGCGGATGAGGTTGGTGCGTATTTATTAGTAGATATGGCGCATATAGCTGGTCTAGTGGCTACAGGATTACATGAAGATCCGATACCATATGCTCATGTAGTAACATCTACTACACATAAAACTCTTCGTGGACCTAGAGGAGGAATAATTTTAACAGATGATGAAGATATAGCTAAAAAAATAAATAAAGTTATTTTTCCAGGAATACAAGGAGGTCCTTTAGAACATATAATTGCAGCTAAAGCTGTTTGTTTCAAAGAAGCTCTTAGTCCAGATTTTAAAGAATATCAAAAACAAGTTTTAAAAAATATTAACGCAATGGTTGGGGTATTTAAAGAAAATAATATACCGGTTATTAGCGACGGGACAGATAATCATTTATGTTTGATAGATACTTATTCAACTTTAGGTATAAATGGTCATGACGCTAGCTTATTACTTAGTAAAGTTGGAATAACTTGTAACAAAAATGGAATACCATTTGATACTCTTCCACCAATGAAAACTAGTGGATTACGCTTAGGAAGTCCAGCAATGACTACAAAAGGATACGACGAAAATGATTTTAAGTATATTGCAGAATTAATGTGCAATTTATTAAAAGAAGGGGATAGTTTAGTAGATTATACGAGAGAAAAAATTCTACAACTTACAAAAAATAAAAATAAATAATAATATTTGAAACATATAATTGATAATATATCTTTATATGAATTATCTACAGTTGCAAGTAAAGTGAAAGTTTTGAAAATGCTTTACTGTAAGCTTTTTCTATGATATAATAAAATATAACCTTAAGGAGTATATTAAGGATGCTATATAAGTTTTCTGAAAAAATATATTATACTAAACATAGATTTACATATTTAGAGCCGTCTATTGGTTATGTAAAAGGTAAAAATTTTTCTATAATGATAGATGCTGGTAATAGTAAAGAACAGGTAGAAACATTTTTTAATGATCTGAAAGAGTACAATTTACCACTTCCCATGTATGTTATTTTAACCCATCATCATTGGGATCATAGTTTTGGTTCTATTTACACCAATTTACCTGTAATTTCTAGTAGTAAAACAAGTGATTATTTATCAGAAATGGCTAAGTGGAATTGGGATGAATATAGCTTATCTGAACGTATCGCTAATAATATAGATACTAAGTATAGTGTTGATATCTTAAAAAAAGTATATCCTAATATTAACGATATAAATATAAAGATTCCGGATATAAAAAAATATGGGGATTTTAGTATGAATCTTGGAGACTTAGTAGTTTATTTTTATAGTAATGACAATTCTCATTCAGATGATTCGTTATTAATATACATAAAAAGTGAAAAATTACTATTTTTAGGAGATAGTCATAGTAAAAGTTACAAAACTATACCATTGTCTTTCGATAAAACTAAATTATATAATTATATAAATTTTATAAAAGATATAAATTTTGATTATGCTATACCTGGACATGGTAATATTATGACTAAGCATGACTTAGTTAGTTATTTGGAAAACGAATATTCTAAAATTTAGGAGGTGGGATAGTTGGATTTGGGAAACAATTTAATCTATATAGATTGGTTTTTGTTAATTGCAATGTCTCTGTCTTTTTGTCAACAGCTTTTTTCTAAGAAATTTAATTTTTATGGAATAATAAGCTTGTTAAGTTTGACAACTTATGTTGCAATACACGTGTTACAAGATGGTATTAATATGTTTGTGTTAATGTTATTTTTTGCTGGTTTATCTTTAATTATATTAGAGATGTTTATTCCAGGTGGGATTATAGGAACTTTAGGAATAATTACTGTAATATCGTTAATAATAGTTATTAATCAACAAACTCAATTTATTACTTTTATTATATTATCGTCTGTAGTAGCCTTTGTTTGTTTATTTTTAATTAATATTTATGTTTTAAATAAAAAATTACTTTTTTTAAACAGATTAGTTTTGTCTGATGCTATTTCTACAGAACAAGGATATGTTGCAAAAGAAAGTGAAATAGAGATATTAGGAAAAGAATTAGTTGCTTTTACAGATCTTAGACCATCTGGGACAGCCATATACGATAACGTTAAATATGATGTCGTTACAGAAGGAGAGTTTATTGATAAAGGTAGTAAATTAATTGTTAAACACGTAGAAGGTATGAGAATAATTGTACAAAAAATATAAAATAAGGAGATGATTATATGCCAGAAGCTATTTTTTTAGGAATTTCGGTTATTGTAGTAATAATAGTATTATCCATATTCTTTACGTTTTTCCCACTGGGATTATGGATTAGTGCTATAGCTGCTGGAGTTAAAGTTAGTATTTTTACATTAGTAGGTATGAGATTAAGACGTGTTGTACCTAGTAGAGTAATTAATCCGATGATTAAAGCTCATAAGGCAGGTCTAGAAGTTACTATAAATCAATTAGAAAGTCACTATTTAGCTGGAGGAAATGTTGATAGAGTTATTAATGCTTTGATAGCAGCGCATAGAGCTAATATAGTAAGCTTATCTTTTGAAAGATGTGCAGCTATAGATTTAGCAGGTAGAGATGTTTTGCAAGCTGTTCAAATGAGTGTTAATCCAAAAGTTATTGAAACACCTTATATAGCAGGTGTTGCTATAAATGGTATTGAGGTAAAAGCTAAAGCAAGAATAACTGTTAGAGCAAATATTGAAAGATTAGTTGGTGGAGCAGGAGAAGATACTGTAATTGCCCGCGTAGGAGAAGGGATAGTTTCGACTATAGGGTCTTCTGATTCACATACTGTTGTATTAGAGAATCCTGATAGAATATCTAAAACAATTTTGGATAAAGGACTAGATGCAGGTACTGCTTTTGAAATTTTATCTATAGATATTTTAGATGTAGATATCGGACAAAATATAGGGGCAAATCTTCAAACAGAGCAAGCTATAGCAGATAAAAATATTGCTCAAGCTAAGGCTGAACAACGTAGAGCAATGGCAGTAGCGCAAGAGCAAGAAATGAAGGCTCGTATACAAGAAATGCGTGCTAAAGTAGTAGAAGCTGAAGCAGAACTTCCTTTAGCTATGGCTAAAGCTTTCAGAGAAGGAAATTTAGGTGTTATGGATTATATGAATTATAAGAATCTAGAAGCAGATACAGGTATGAGAGATTCTATAAAACGTATGTCACAAACAGAAGAACAAGAAAATAAGTAATTAAAAATAAGGGGGAATAGTAATGGAAATTTTATTATTAATTATATTCCCGATAATAACTTTGATAATAAGTGCTATAGTTATTGGTGTTTATTTTAGTGATAGTAATAAACATAAAAAACGACTTAATAATAACGAAAGTGCTAGATTAGAACAACTTCGTAAAGAAGTTATTAAAAATATTAATGCTATCAAATCTATGAATAAAACCAAAGAAGATTTAAATAATGAGAATATTAATTTACAAAAAAATTTAATTTCTGCAATTAATAAGCAATCTCAAGAAATAAATAAATTTTCTGATGATTTGAAAAATTATAGAAATAGCATAGCCTCAAACTATAACAAAGAAATTATTGTTGAAAATAGTAATATTAAAACTTATAACAATAATAAGTTAATATTCAACAAAAATAATATTGTTCGTGGTTTAATAACTTCTGAATATATTGAAAGGAAAAATAATAGGAGGTAGCTATTATGTTTGATTTATCGTGGGGGATATTACTTTTACTTATAGGTATATTTCAATTCTATAGTAGCTACAAAAAAGATCAAAATAAGAATAATAGTAATGAAAAAAACACTAAGAAGATTTCAAATGAAAAGGTATATAAGAAATCTACTTATGTTCTTAATAATTTTGATGATCTTAACAAAGGGTTTAGTAGAAGAGATAGTATAGATAAAGAACATTTAATATTAAGTGATAATGATTATAAAATTTCTAAATCTAAACTTGTTAATGATATTATTTTTTCGGAGATATTAAAAAAACCTAAAAGTAAAAGATAGTTAAAAGGAGTGGTATTATGGATAAATTATATAACTATGTAGGTTATTGTATTTATTCGTTTTTACCACTCTATTTATTTATGCTAATTTACAATCTTATTACAATGAATATAAG